>JBARRO010000069.1:0-23081 GCA_049644265.1 Bacteroidota bacterium | reverse complement strand
CGTTTACATACATGATCGGGAACTCACTGAAATTGATCTCAGAAACGACCGGGTCGAGGATGTCTGCCGGTAGTTGGGTCTTGGTGGAACTGACCTTGTCCCGAACTCGTCGAAGCGCCTCATCGATATCGACTCCGGTATTGAACTCAACCCGGATCGTCGAAAGCCCTTCCTTCGAGACCGAAGTGATCTGTTTTATGTCCTTCAGCCCTTTCAAGGCTCGTTCGAGAGGCTGAGTGATCAGACCCTCCATATCGACAGGAGAAACTCCAATATACGGCGTGGCAACGATGACGAGCGGGATTGTAATATCAGGCGTGGCTTCTCGGGGCAGTCCTGTGTAGGACCGGTACCCGAACAAGACGATGATTACCATCAGGATGTACACTGCGACCTTGTTGTCGACCGCGAGACTCCAGATGTTCATGGTTTTGCTCCCTCACTCATGATCGTGACGGGCGATCCGTTGGTCAGTTTCTGATATCCCGTGACGATAACGCGATCGCCGGCCCGTACTCCTTCAAGAATTTCCACCGTATTCCCCTGTCGTCCGCCGAGTTTGAGTATCCGCTCTTCAGCTTTTCCTCCGTTTTCAACGTAGAGAATACTCCTGTCCCGGTCGACCAGTTGAACGACCTCTTCGGAAACCATAAGGGCGTTTGTCTTGGTCTTGCGGAGCAACTTGACTTTCGCAACCATTTCCGGCTTGAGTTTCCGGAGTGGGTTTGGCAGCACCAGCTCGATTTGCATCGTCCTGTTGGCGGCGGACACCGTGGGAGCCACGAATGCCACTGTTCCTTTCAGCGTGTCGCCGGGAACCGCGTCAAACGTGATAAGAGCAGCAGTACCGGTCACGATAGACCCCGAGTAGAGCTCCGGCACTTCCGCCTGGATTTTAATAACGGACGTATTGACTACTCTGGCGAGGGGAACTCCCGGTGGTGCAAATTCGCCTTCGTTCGGAATGGTGTTGTCCACAATCCCGTCGATCGGGCTGCGGAGTTGCGTGCGCTCCCAGCGCGCTTTCATGAGATCTGCATTCGCTTTTGCAGCATCGCGGGAAAACTGAAAATTCTTGAATTGAAGCTCGCTGATTCCCTGTTCATCAAACACTTTTCCCTGCTTGTCAAGATTCAATTCCGCCATGCGGTTCTGCGCTTCGGCCGCCTCATAGCTTGCCTTGATCACGTCGTCTTTGAGTGCGACAATAAGTTCCCCCCGACGGACACGCTGTCCTTTCTTCACTTTCCATTCCTTCACGACTCCGCCCTCTTCCGGGCTGAGCATGGCGTCTTCATACGCCTTGACGGTTCCTGCAACCAGAATTCCATCCACGAGCGGCATCGGTTGAAGGACCTTTATCCTGACGGGCACGGACTGGACCTTCTTCCCTGCGTCGGGATCCCCCTTTTTACTGCAGGACGAAAACAGCGCGGCGACAACGAGCAGACAACTACTGAGTTTCAAGAGTTTGTGATTCATTGAAATCTTCCTTTGGCTTCCTGGTGTACGGTCATTCCTGATCGTGCACGTACGCCGGCATCCGGCCGAGGATAAGGTCAAGTTCAGCCGACGCTACGAGATAATCGTAGATCGCCTGGATCCTGTTGACCTTCGCCTGGGTGAGGGCGTTTTGTGCATCGTTTACATCAAGTTGTGTTGCTGAACCGGTGACAAATCGTTTGCTCACAATCTGGTAGCCCCGCTCTGCCTGTTCCACGGTTTTTTGCTGGGCTTCAATTCGTTTTCGTGCCTGGTTGAGCGTACCGACAAGGGAGTGCACTCCTGTGCGCAGCCCCGTTTGAACACTCTGGATCTGGGCATCGGTTTTCAAAACCTCGATCTTTGCCTGGTCGACACGCGCATTGGTCTGAAACCCCTGGAAGATGTTCATGGAGACACTGAGTCCAACCGTAGAGCTCGGGAAAAAATCGTTGCCCGAGAAATTCATTGTGTTCTTCGCAAGTTGGTACTGATAATTCCCGAATGCCGCAAGCGTGGGCAGATAGTTTGACCGTTCGGCGTTCACAAACGCTTCGCCGACTTCCCGTTGCAGTCGCAAAGCCCGAAGGGTCGGATTGACCTCTACAACGCTCCGTTCGGCATTGTCGATGATTCCCGCGTCGTAGGGCTCAAACGTGAGGGAGCCGACGACGTTCATCTCGTCGCTGGGTGGAATTCCCATGACGCCTCTGAGTCCGTCGAGCGCCAGCGAGTAGTTGTTTTCTGTTTGAATGACGACAGGCCTGATATTCTCGACTCCCACCGTCGCACGGAGTTCATCATACTCGGAGACAATCCCTTGCTTCGCCATGAGCTGCACATTCCGAAGGTTGTCTTCTGCGTTTTTCAATGTCGACCGCATCAGGGCGACAGCCTCCGCTGCAAGCAGCACCCCGGAATACGCTTTGCGGACTCTTGTCACGGTTTCTAGGCGTCTGGCGCTGTACAGTTCCTGGGCCGCGTCGGAGTAAATGGACGCCGCGCCGACACCCACAAAGACGGCGCCGTTAAAGAGTATCTGCCTCGCTGTCAACGAGAGTGTTACAGAGTGGGTCGAGCCGACCTCGAGAGCAATGATGTCGTCCTGGGGGCGTCCCACGAAGATTCCCGGAAGGAAGAACACGGGCTTTTTGAGTGCACGGCCGTACTGTCCGACGATATCGATACTCGGCATGGTGTTTCCCCATGCCTCGTGCACACGTTCATTTGCTTTTTCCGCTTCCAACCTGGCAGAACGGAGTTCGGGGTTATTTTTCAGGGCGAGCCGGACCGCCTGTTCAAGGGTCAGGGTTTCAGGATTCTGCGCTGAACCGACTGACGCGACAAGAAGAAGGGCTGTGAGTGGAATAATTCGCTGAATTTTCATATCGTGAGTTCCAATGATCACAAACAATGTTCGTGCTTTCGCCGGGAGAGCACGTGGCTGAACTAAAGAACGGAAGGACGATTTTCCGCAAGACGCTCTCCTCCGTCCTGCAGATCTTCCGATTGATCCCTGAAGACGGGAGCAGCTTTCCCTCGTACAAAGCCGGGCAGTTCATCGCTCTTCGTCGGGAAAACTGCCGGCTCACCAAGCGTCTGACGAGACCGGACGGCTCCGTTGCTTATGCCCCCGACCTTGACGGCAATGGGAATCAGAGGCGGGGCCCGGTGACCCATTCGTATTCCATATCCTCACCGCCTTATGAAACCGTCCAACACGGCTATCTCGAATTCTATGTCATTCTGGAATTGCGGGAATCGGGAGAGCCGGGCCGGTTGACCGAATCACTCTTTCAGCTCGATCCCACGGCCGATAACAGGATCTCGTATTTCAACAAAATTACCGGCGATTTTACGCTTGATTCCAGGGCCTCCGGCTTCAAGAACGTTATCTTTGTGGGAACGGGAACAGGTCTTGCTCCATTTGCCGGGATGGTTAGACAACTGCACTTCGAGGCAACGCACGGCGGCAGGAACGACGTTCGCTACACTCTGATTTCTGCGAATCGCGGCTTCCAGGAACTTGGCTACCACGAGACGTTTCTGGACATCGAAGCCGCGAAGAAATTCGATTTTGTCTATATACCTTCCATCAGCCGCCCGACCGCGAAGGACTACGAAAACCGACGGCTCGGAAAAGGGCGCGCCAACAACCTGCTGCGTCAGGTGCTCGGCATGCCGCTGAAGGAAGAGCAGGACCTTGAGCTCATGACGGCCCAAGGCGCAGATTTAACGCAGGCCAACCTCAGGCTTCAGCGCACGTTACACCCGGTTCTTCCGGAGAATATTACCCGGGACGACCTTCTTCTGCGGATGGAGCCATCCGAGACTGTCATCCTTTGCTGCGGCAACCCTCATTCCATGGACGACATCCAGTACATCGCCACGGCGTGCAAAATCCCGTTTGAAAAAGAGGAATGGTAGTAAAAAACATCTCACAGAGGACACGGAGAAGAGCAGAAATCACAGAGAAGAGATAAGAGTTTGAGAGTGGTCCGGCTAAGAACGTTTAGGAAAGCGGCGTGTAACATCTTTCCCCCCCACAACTCTGGATCCTCCTCTTTTCTCAGTGTCCTCTGTGAAATCCCTTTCAAAAATTATTGTTTCGACTTACCGAACTGATCCACCACGTCCCCGTACAATCTTCGCGCACATTCCGGGCACAGGCCGTGTGTAAATGTCGCATCCGTTCGCTCGGAAATGTACTTCTCGATCACGTGCCAGGCATTGTCCGGTGTGCGGATCTTGTTGCATGAACTGCAGATCGGCAGAAGGCCTTTGAGTGTCTTGATGTCCCTCAAAGCAACTTCCAGACTTCTGAGATATACCGCAAGAATTCCAAAAAAGATCGCGGTGACAAGCGCGGTTACTCCGCCAACAACAAGGTGTTCCCCGTCGAAATAGGGAATCTCCGGATGATTCACGGCATCGACGAGCGCATCGAGGTTCCCCATGATCAGGATGATGAGAAGGGCGATTCCTATTCGCAGCGGTGTACGGTCATGGAAGCTGTAGAGGAATCCGCTTATCGCCGAGCGTAAGGTCTGACGATCGTGGTTCAACTGAGGATGATTGTTATTTCCGTTCATCGATAATGCCCCGTGTGTTTTCCCGGTATCCACAGGTTAGTCCGCCGCATCTCCAAACCCCGCATAGGCTGCATACCGTTTGATCTTCTGGGTTGTCGTTTTCTGAAATTCCTGGTCACGAATCGTAAACTTGCGAATCTGCTTGTGGCCGCTCAATTCTTTGTTGGTTTTCTGGACTTCATCTGAAATTATCTGATTGAGCAGATCCTTGGTGATTTCTATTTTTCGCGCGTCGGCAAGTTCAATGACCGCTTCGGCGTCCACCACAATCTGGGCGGCAATGACTTCGCCCAGCTTGGTATCGCGTTCTCCATATACCAGCGATTCGAGGACATACGGGCTGCGATTCAGGACGTCTTCAACTTCCTCCGGATATACGTTCTTCCCACTCTTGGATATGATCACGTTCTTCTTCCGCCCGCTAATGTGCAGAAATCCATCTTTATCGATGTATCCCAAATCCCCTGTTTTGAACCATTCCCCGTTTAACACGTCCGCCGTAGCCGCCGGGTTTTTGTAATATCCAATCATGATATTGGGACCTCGTGCAAGGACCTCACCAATTCCATCCTCGTCCGGTTCACCGATCTTCACATCGACCCCCGGGAGTGGAATTCCTGCGGCATCATCCTTGAAGTTGGCCGGCGAGTTCAGAGCAAGGATCGGGGAGGTTTCTGTCAATCCGTACCCCTGAATGAATGTAAACCCGAATTCCCGCATTCCCTTCGCCACGAGTGGATCCTGGGCAGCGCCTCCGGAAATAAAGGTCCGGATTGATCCTCCGAACTTCATATGGATCTCGTGGAACACGGTCTTCCGGAAACTTGTCCAGCCAATTCGTTCCACCATATCGCCCATTTTCATGATCGGCGTAATAATCCGGGCGACGAGCTTCTTTTCCTGGATAGACTTATGGATCCGTTTGAACATTTTGTCGTACAACAGCGGCACTCCGAGCAGCACTGTCGCATGGACGTTCTGAAGGTCATCGACGACCGTTTTCAACGAGCGAGCGTAGTGGACGGAAGAACCGGCGTAGAGAGGACAGAGAAGGCCGCAATTGCACTCGTACGTATGGTGGATTGGCAGGACCGAAAGGAACCGGTCCGTCGGATACATGAAAAAGACACTGAGCATGCTCATCAGGTTCGAAGCGATATTCCGGTGCGAGAGCATTACCCCTTTCGCCCTTCCGAGTGTGCCAGACGTGAAAATGATGGCGCAGAGACTGCCTGGGTCAATCCGTGGGAGGTCTTCGATGGTGCAGCCGGGGCTGTGGTGAATCAGATCAACCATGGAGTAGAATCCGTCCCTGGGCAAAAGCCGATCCATACTGATGTAGTATTTCAGCTTTTTCAGCGATGAATGTTTCTCCCGGAATAATGATTCCAGCCCTTCCGAGTAGATGACGGCTGCGGCATCCGATTCATGGATGACGTTCAGAATTTCGTTCACGCTGAGGTTCTTGTCGACAGGGACCACGACGTAGTTGAAGCAGACCGCCGTCAGGTAGCTGATCCCCCACTGAACCCGGTTCTCTCCGACGACAGCGATATGACTCCGCTCCGGAAGGCCGAGCTTCTGCAGCGCCCCTCCGAACTTCAGCACGTACTTGAGAAGATTGTTGTACGTAACCCTGGGAATTGGCGTGTCGTTCAGATCTTCAAGCGCGAGCTTGTCCCCATAGGTTCGGACGGATTGGAGGAGCAAGTCTTGAAGCGATTCAATCCGCGGTACATCATAGAGCGGAATGTTCTTTTTCATGGGTTCCGGCTCCTGTCAGTTCATCGATGACTTCAATGAGCGCTGGATCCACCGGCAACGGTGGTCTGTCTCGGTAGTTTCCCCGTGATCTTCCAAACCCAACGGTGCAATTTGTGGTATGACGTCACGGGTTCCGTAAACATGAGAATACACTTCCCGTAGACAACGCTCATACCCTTTTCCCCGCAGTAGCGGACCGCGCCCGAGGATTCCGAACCTTGCTGCATCCACACGCGGCGGATCCCGGCTTCGAACGCTTCCTTCACTACTTGCTGAGCGTGAAGCGGCGACACGACCACAAGGACTCCGTCAACCTTCTGGGGCAGAGATTCCAGACTCTTGTAAGCTTGCTCCCCCATGATTGTCTCTGCGTGCGGGTTCACCGGAAACACCCGATACCCTCTTGCCTTCAATGCCTGGTAGACCATGAAGCCAAACTTGCCGTGATTTCGCGAGACTCCCACGACAGCGAGTGTGCGTTGCGCCAGAAATTCGGAAATTGCTTCGTGCTGGGTCATAACGCCTCCTTTGTTGTTGTGTGCACCGTGTGCCTCCCCGGTATTCCAAAGGAAGAGTATGCCGGGGCCTTATCCCAGCAAAGCCAAAAGCGTCAGGATTTCGGTTCTTGGGAATCCTATGCGATGACCAGAGAGCTGGGGTCAGTATAAAGCGGGGTTTCGTCGACCATACCGGGTCGCTTTGAGATCAAATACTGATGAATTGCTGAAGCAGCCGTTTTGCCGTCCCGCATGGCAAGAATGACGGTCGCTCCTCCACGTGAAAGATCTCCGCCGGCAAAAATTCCTTCCCGGCTCGTTTTCTGTGTCCCGTCGATCAGTACCGTTCCCTTCTTTCCTGTCTTTAATCCCGGCGTTGTCGACTGAATGATCGGGTTGGGTTGTTGTCCAACGGCCTCAATCACGGTTTGAACCGGAATAACGAACTTGGCCGTATTTGCCGGAACGGGCTTTCTTCTCCCCGACTCATCCGGCTCACCGAGTTCCATTTGCTGGCACTCAATTCCCCACACCCAGTGATTGTTGTCCCCAATAATCTTTGTGGGGTTCACAAGGAGGAGGAACTCGATCCCCTCCTGTTCCGCGTGATGAATTTCTTCCTGGCGTGCCGGCATCTCCTGCCGCGAGCGGCGATACACCAGATATGCATGCTCCGCGCCGAGCCGCTTTGCCGTACGCACAGCATCCATCGCAGTATTTCCTCCGCCGATGACCGCAACACTCTTTCCAATTTTAATGGGCGTATCGTACTGCGGGAACTGGTACGCTTTCATGAGATTGACACGCGTCAGGAATTCGTTCGCAGAGTAGACACCACTCAGACTCTCGCCCGGGATGCCCATGAAATGCGGCATTCCGGCTCCCGTTCCAAGGAATACGGCGCTAAAACCCCATTCGTCGAAGAATTCATCGATGGTGGCCGTGCGCCCGACCAGGAAATTCGTAACGACGTTGACACCCAGCGCTTTGATGCGCTCCGTCTCGAGGTCAAGAATCTTTCTGGGGAGGCGGAATTCAGGAATTCCGTATCGCAGGACGCCGCCGACGGCATGGAGCGCTTCAAAAATGGTAACGTTGTATCCCAACTTTGCCAGTTCCGCCGCACACGTCAGCCCTGAAGGACCGGATCCTACGATCGCGACCTTCTCCTCCCGGCGTTCAGGAACCACGGGAGGCGTAAAGAGGTCGTGCTGCATTTCATAATCTGCGACGAATCGTTCGAGTTTGCCGATTGCCACGGAGGGATGCTTCTTCCCCATCGTGCAGACGGCTTCGCATTGTTCCTCCTGGGGGCACACACGCCCGCAAATGGAGGGAAGGTAATTCGCCTCACGAATTTTCCTGACCGCTCCGACATAGTCTTTTTGCATCACAAGCTGTATGAACGAGCGGATATCGATATTGACAGGACACCCTTCGATGCAGACGGGGTTCTTGCAGTCCAGACAGCGGGAGGCCTCGATAAGCGCCCGTTCTTCGTCAAGTCCAAACGACACTTCGAGGAAATTCGACATCCGCTTGCTTGCTTCCTGCTCGATGGATTCCTGCCGCGGAATTTTCATCCGCTGGGAGGGCTTAAGGGAATTCGCTTCGGTCATGCTGCATGTTCCTTTCTGCACACTTCCTTTTCGTCGAAGAACTTCTGATCGGACACTTCTTCCAGATCGAGATAACTTCTGTTCCGGAGCATCAACTCGTCGAAATCGACGTCGTGGCCTTCGAATTCCGGTCCGTCGACACACGCGAACTTCATTGCTCCGCCCACGCTCACGCGGCAACCACCACACATGCCGGTTCCGTCAACCATGATTGCGTTGAGACTCACCATAGTCCTGACGCCGTACTGCTTCGTGAGATTGGAGACCGCTTTCATCATCGGGAGCGGCCCGATGGCGTAGACCATGTCGATGCCGAGTTTCTTATCGAGGAGTTCCTTCAACTGGTCGGTGACAAATCCCTTCCGGCGATACGTTCCGTCATCGGTCGTAATAAAGAGCTTGTCGGAGCACTCCTTCATTTCATCTTCCAGAATGATGAGGTCTTTTGACCGGGCGCCCACGATCGTGTAGATCTTGTTGCCCGCCTGCTTCAGGGCCCTGGTGATCGGATACAACTCAGCCGTCCCGACACCGCCACCGACACAGGCAATGGTCTTATTCTTTTCCATGGGCGTTGGATTCCCGAGGGGTCCGACCACATCGGTGAGGAACTCGCCAACGTTCTTGAGGGAAAGAGCTTTCGTGGTCTTCCCGATCGCCTGGACGATCAGCGTGATGGTCCCGCGTTCTGTGTTGCTGTCGACAATCGTGAGCGGAATGCGCTCGCCCGTTTCTTCAACGCGAATGATGACGAAATTCCCGGGTTTACGTTTTGGCGCAACGTACGGAGCCTCGATGACAAACTTCGAGATTGTCGGGGCAAGGATTTTCTTGTCAACGATTCGAAACACTGTTTTTTCTGACATGTTCAGTTGATATCTCCGTCGTCCTTGATGCAATTCATCGGACAAACGTCTATGGCCCTTCGGATATCCTCCACCTCTCGTTCGTCGGCGGGTTGGGTGTAGATGTAGTAGTAGGAAGAGTCGTTGCTATACATGAAGTTTTGGAGGGCGTACATGAAACAGACACCACAACCGTTGCATTCTTCCGTGACATAGAACTTGCCGGGGGCGTTTTCTTCTCTTCTCGTTGCCATGAATTTCTCCTAAGCTAGCATTGATGAAATGCTGAAATGTTGAATTTTGCAGCATTTCTGCAAGAAAAATGCCAGAAACAAACAGTCCAATTGTTCCTAATTTTGCAGCAAGTTTCCCACTTGGGGGCTTCTTCCCGGGTTGCTTTCTTGGAAGTGGAAGGAGTCGTTCCGAAAAATGAGAAAGTGCTCATCGGACATGGTCAAGGGCCAGGCGGAGATCCCGGACAATATCCTCCGCTTTCTCCAGACCAATGGAGAGTCGAATCCCTCCGGGGTCAACTCCCCGCTTCAGTTGCTCTTCCGGCGGAATGGCTGAGTGGGTCATCGAAGCCGGATGTTCAATCAGGGTTCGGATGTTCCCCAGGCTCACCGCGAGAGTCATCGTGTACGAATTCTTTGCAATGTAGTTCGCAATGCTGTCCGCTTTCCTGTGACGCTCCTCGGCAGTTTTTCCCTTCGGGATGAAATACAGGAGCGTCCCCGGCGCAAAATGTCCCTCATAATCCTGCATTTGCTGGTGGGCAAGAATTCGTTGACGAAACGAATCAAGTCCCGGATAGCTCACGAGTCCGATCCGTTTGTCGCCCTCGAGGAATGATGCGACTTTTTGCGCCGTCTCCATCTGCTGCCGAAATCGCACGGCGAGGGAGGGCAAACCGTACACCAGAATGGGCCAGGCGCTTTTCGCACCGAGGACTCCACCGAAATCCTTGCGGTACATCAGCAGTTGATCGTAGCTCCAATCAGGGCCGACGACCACGCCGCCCATGTCCGTGCCGAACCCACACAATCCTTTTGTCAGGGATTCGACAACGAAATCAATGCCCAGCTCGATCGGCCGCTGGCAGAAGGGCGTCGCGAACGTGTTGTCGACCGCTGTAAAAATCCGATGCAGTTTCGTGCGGCGGGCGTTATGACGTCGGGCAACCTGCACAACCTTCCGGATGTCGACAAGCTCCATCGTCGGGTTGATCGGCGTTTCAAAGTAGAGAAGCTTCGTGTGGGACGAGATGGCATGGTCCAGCGCTTTGGTGTCATTGAAATCCACCCACTTCACGTTGATCCGGTACCTTGGCAGCCAGTTCTTGAACAGCGAATAGGTGCATCCGTACAGCATCTTATGCGCAATAATCTCGCTGCCGCTGCCGAGCAGAATTCCGCACAGGGCGGAGACGGCGCCCATGCCCGTCGCAAACGTGATGGCCCGTTCACCCTGCTCTGCAATGGTCAGACTCTCTTCGAGCATTTCTTTGTTGGGCTCTCCCAGCCTGTCGTAAATGTAAATCGGGGCTTTCGATTCAACGTGGAAATCCCCCACGTGGTGAGCAAACTCCACGAACCCCTGCGCACCCCTTTTGGTGGAAGACATCCGAAATGTCGACGACGCGGAGAGCGGCGGTATGACATGATGGCTGTAATCCCATTTGGGCGTAAACGACTTGCCCCAGATCAAGCGTGTCTCGGGCGAATACGGGGCGGTCCGGGGCCACTGCTTCTTAGAGCGCGATCTTTTTTTCATGGCGGATGGTTTCCTTTTGGGCACCGCGTGTGAGTTTCGCAACGAATTCCCCCAGAACCGTTCGCAGGCTCGGCTCTCCTATTTCTTCAAGCTCGTACACCACACGGACGGCAGGCTTCTTGAGTTTTATTATCCTTTTCAGATTAATGGGCGTTCCGATGATCACGGTGTCGCACGGGACTTTATTGATCGTCGCCTCGAGATCCTTGACCTGCTTGTCGCTGTATCCCATTGCAGGAAGCAACGGTCCGATCCCGGGATAGGTCTGAAACGTCTTCTTGATTTCACCGGTGCAGTACGGCCGCGGATCGATCACCTCTGCCGCGCCGAACTTGCGGGCGGCAACCATTCCAGCGCCGAACTTCATTTCTCCATGCGTCAGCGTAGGCCCGTCTTCGATAACCAGGACGCGTTTCCCGGCAATCAGGTTGCTTTGCTCTACTGAGATGGGTGACGCCGCCTCGATGATCAACGCTTTCTTGTTGACACTGCGGATATTCTCACGAAGCGTAAAGACCGACTTCGGCTCAGCAGAGTCTATTTTATTGATGATCACGAGGTCCGCCATACGAAGGTTTGCTTCACTTGGGTAGTAGGAAAGCTCATCGCCAACGCGAAGGGGGTCTGCGACCACGATTGCAAGGTCCGGCACATAGAACGGCGTGTCGTTGTTCCCGCCGTCCCACAGAATGATGTCGGCCTCTTGCTCCGCCTGATTCAGAATTGCTTTATAATCGACGCCCGCGTAGACGATCGTCCCGTTAACGATGTGAGGCTCGTATTCCTCCATCTCTTCGATCGTGCATCGATTCTTTCGGAGGTCTTCGATGGTAGCAAACCTCTGGACTTTCTGCGACTCAAGGTTCCCATACGGCATTGGATGACGGATTGCCGCCACCTTGTATCCCATTGCACCGAGAATCTTCGAGACTTTTCTGCAGGTTTGGCTCTTGCCGCTGCCGGTCCGCACTGCGCAGATCGAAACAACCGGTTTGCGGCTTTTCAGCATGGTGCCTCTCGCACTCATAAGTTTGAAGTGGGCACCCGCGGTCGTTGCACGAGAGCCAAGGCTCATGACGCGCTTGTAGGATACGTCGCTGTACGAAAAAACCACCTCTTCCACTTCCAAATCCTCGATGAGCGTCTCAAGATCCTTCTCTTCCGAAATGGGAATCCCTTTGGGATAAAGTGGCCCCGCAAGCGCCGCCGGATATTTTCTCCCGGCGATGTTGGGGATTTGTGCAGCCGTGAATGCGACGACATTGTACAATCCGTTGTCCCGATACAGGACATTGAAATTGTGAAAGTCGCGGCCGGCCGCGCCCATAATAATGGTGTTGATACGTTTTACTTCAGCCATGTAATTCCTTTCCTGAAATCCTTGTCAAATGAATAACCGCAAAGGTCGCAAAGAAGGCCTGCCTGCCGGTAGGCGGACGCAAAGGGTAAGGCCTTACGCCAAAAATCCATTTTGAGTATTTTCTTTGCGCTCTTTGCGACTCCTCTGCGTTCTTTACGGTTTGCTCTTAAGCATAGGTATCATTCAGAATCAAGAAGCATCGTGAGCAGAGCCATGCGCACGCAGAGCCCGTTGTGGGCTTGACGAAAATACGCTGCCCGCGGGTCTGCGTCGACTGCGGGGTCGATTTCAACAGAGCGCGGAAGCGGATGCATGATAATGGCGTTCGATTTCATTTTGCGCAGAACGTCTGAGTTGATGTTGTAGCGGGAGACATCGACATCGCTCCGTTTTAGTCGATCCCTGTCAACCCGCGTCTGATAGACGACGTCGACGTGCGGCAGAACCTCGCCCGGGTCGTCTGTCAGACGATGCCAAACGTTGTGCTTTTTCAGGTACTCTACGATATCGGGCTTAACCTGCATTTCGGGCGGAGCCAGGAAATACAGCTGTACGCGGTCGAACTTGCTCAGGAGGTATGCGAGGGAACGTGCCGTCCTCCCGGTGTCGAGTGCTCCGATGATTGCCACTGTCAGACCGTCGAGCGTCTTGCATTCGTTGTAGATAGTATAGAGATCGAGGAGTGCCTGCGTGGGATGTTGTCCGCCTTTCCCGTCACCCGCATTAATGACAGGCACGGGAGACACCGCTGCTGCACGCGCCGCACCGCCCTCTTCCGTGTGCCTCAGGACGATCACATCACAATAGCCCCCGATGATCCGGATGGAATCTTCCAGCTGCTCTCCCCCGATTTCCGAGGAGAATTGCTTTGCCGACTCCGTCGAAAGGATTTTTCCCCCCAGCCGTTGCATCGCGGCTTCAAAGGAGAATCGCGTTCGTGTCGAAGGGCCGTAGAACAGCGTTGCCATGATTGACTGTTCGTAATCTCGCGTCCCACCCCGCTCAAGGATTTTTTCCATCTGCCGCGTGCGCGCGAACAGGTCCATGAGGTTCGGGACCGTGAATTGCTGCGATTCAATGACGTGTCGGAGTTTCATTGTTCTACCGGATGATGTGTGTTCCTGCATTTCCCCTCACCGCCTCTCCCAACAATTCAAAAGATGTTATGATGACTTCCTTCCCTCCGCCATCAAGAAATCTCGCCGCCGATTCAATTTTGGGACCCATGCTCCCCGCGGCAAAATGGCCATCCTGATAATATTTCCGCATCTGGGCAGACGTGGCTTTCTCAACGGCACGCTGCGTCG
The DNA here is from genome assembly GCA_049644265.1 of Bacteroidota bacterium. Lineage (GTDB taxonomy): Bacteria > Bacteroidota > Ignavibacteria > UBA10030 > UBA10030 > JBARRO01. Next base: position 9,342 of record JBARRO010000069.1, on the reverse strand, counting down.
GTTTCCTGTAGTCGAGATACACACGGTCCACATCGGTACTGATGATGAAGTAGTCAAGGCCGAGTCCGGAGGCAAGCAGCGCTGACGCCCGGTCCTTGTCGATAACCGCTTCGACCCCTTCGACCGAACAATCATCGCGTACAATGACAGGAATACCGCCGCCGCCGAGGGCGATCACGATCATCCCCAGCCCAAGGATCGCCCGGATGATGTCCAGCTCCAGGATTTCGACGGGCTCCGGAGACGGGACCACTCTCCGATACCCGCGCGAAGAATCCTCAACCATGTCCCATCCGAGCTGAAGATGCTTTTCCTCCGCGACTTTTTGCGAATAGAACGGACCTATGGGCTTGGTCGGATTGCTGAACGCCGGGTCGTCCTTGTTCACCCGCACCTGTGTCAGGATCGTGGTGACAGGCGTTTTCAAACCTGCTTTCTTCAATTCCTGCTCAAGGCTGCATTGCAGGAAGTATCCAATCTCGCTTTGAGTCGTTGCGACACAGACATCGAGGGGGTGGGTGTACGCTTCCGCCGCTGCACGCTCGGATCGCAGAAGGGCGGCTCCCACCTGCGGTCCATTTCCGTGGGTAATGACAATCCGCCAGCCGTCGGCGACCAGCTCAGTGATCTTCTTCGCGGTTTCGCTGGCATTTGCACGTTGTTCAGCGACAGTTCCGCGCTGCCCCGCGCGGACCAGGGAATTCCCTCCGATTGCTATGAGTGCGCTCCGTCCCAAGTCCTCACTTCATAAGCTGAGCCATGATGGCTTTTTGTACATGAAGGCGGTTTTCTGCCTGCTGAAAAACGACGGAGGCCTCTGAATCGATGACGTCCGCCGTGACTTCCTCACCCCGATGAGCCGGAAGGCAGTGCATAAAAATCGAATTCTTCTTCGCACGGCGCATGAGTTCCTTGTTGACCTGGAAGGGCTGAAACGCTTCCCGTCGCTCCTCCGCCTCCGCTTCCATCCCCATGGACGTCCACACGTCTGTGTACACGACATCTGCGTTCTTCACACCGTCAGCCGGGTCGTGGGTGATCTCGATCCGCGCACACGTTGCTCTCGCATCTTCTGCCGCTTGTCGCAGTGCCGCAGGATCCGGTTCATAGCCAATCGGACAGGCGATGGTCACATGGACTCCCAATCGCGCTCCTGCAAACAGCAAGGAATGCGCGACGTTGTTCCCATCACCGACGAAACAGAGTTTCAGGCCCTTCAGCGCACCTTTGATTTCCTGAACCGTAAAATAGTCGGCCATCGCCTGACAGGGATGCGAGTAATCCGTCAGGCCGTTGATCACAGGAATAGAAGCATGCTTCGCCATATCGACGACGTTTTGATGCGCGAAGGTTCGGATCATGATGCCCTGCACCATACGTTCCAGGTTCTTCGCAACATCGTGAATCGACTCCCGTTTCCCGAGGTTGATTTCTGACGGAAGAAGGCTGAGAGCAAATCCACCGAGCTGATGAATACCGACGTCGAACGAAACCCGTGTGCGTAACGACGGCTTCTCAAAAATCAGCGCGAGCGTCTTTCCAGAGAGCGCCGATTTGAACTCCCGGGGGAATGCTTTGAGTGACGTGGTGAGCTCGAAGGTTTTCAGAATTTCTTGCTCACTGAAGTCGCAAATACTGAGAAAATCCTTTTTCATTCTGCTGCAACTCCTTTTCTGACTTGAGATCCGGGGGATCCAGTCCCTGCCAAACGTCAAGTTGCGTGCCACTCGCGCATTCCAGGAACTTGGAATCGGCGCAAAATCGACGGGAGGAAATTGAAGAGAAAGGATGAAGAAGGAGAAATCGACAGAGAGTTCTACTTTCGTAATTCCGAAAAAGTCCAACGTGCATCCCACCTCTGGGAACGTTCAGACTTTCGCAGGAATGGGATTAGGGGAATCTCCTTGCCTTTCCGGGCAAGTTTCAATATCTTTGAAATTGCTGCAGGAAAAGCCTGTTATGCTCGTAACAGGCTTTTCTTATCTAAGGGAGGGAGGGATGAAATTGGTTCGCCGGTTGGTCGGGTCATTCGTCCATGAGACTCGTTTCCCTGATTTCCGTAGGATCAATCTTCCATCTGCAATAATCTGCAATCTTCAATCTTACATGTTTACACGGTGTCCATAGTTCAGTCCCAATTTGACTGAACTTAGCGAGCGGAGCGAAGCTAAGTTCAACGTCAAATTGAGGATCCCGATGCTTCCTAATCGGGATCGGTCCCGCCATAAAGCGGCGGGATTCTCAATTCGGCAGTCCCGCCTGAGTGACGGCGGGAGCCGAATTGGAATTAGTCCCAAATCGACTTGATGTTGGCGCTCTTCAGCCAACTCAATGTCGATTTGAGGATCCGCCGAAACGCAGTGAAGGCGGAAACGCCTAAGACGGTGTCCATAGTTCAGTCGGTTAGAACGCCAGGTTGTGGCCCTGGAGGTCGTGGGTTCGAGTCCCACTGGACACCCTAAACAATGGAAAATTGGGGAAGTGGAAAATTGGAAAACTGGAGGATCTGGTAATTGAACTTAGGAGGGGGAAATGGGGGAATCGAAGGAGCTAAACGAGAGAACGAAGAATTTTGCTCTCGAGATCATTCGCCTCGTCGACGTTTTGCCTAGAGAAATATCGAATGGAGTGCTCGGGAAGCAGATACTCAGGGCTGGGACTTCGATCGGAGCAAATTATCGCGCAGCATGTCGCGGACGGTCGGCTGCGGAGTTCATCGCAAAGATGCACACTGTTCAGGAAGAGGCCGACGAGTGTCAGTACTGGTTGGATTTGCTTCATGGTTCGAAGAAGATTGGAGAGGATGTCTTCATGAGGCTCATGCAGGAGGCGAGAGAACTCACCGCAATCTTCACAGCCTCGGAAATGACAGCAAGGAAAAATCTTAAGAGGTAGTCATTCCTTCCGCGGCTATCCTCTAAAGTTGTTTTGGTAGGTTTTTCCATTTTTCATTTCCACATCTTTCCATTGATTGCAGTGGATATCCTTCCAAGGTTCTTTTTTTTAACAGTTTTTCCATTTTTCATTTCCACATTTTTCCATTGTTACGCCCCCATCGTCTAGAGGCCTAGGACACGGGCTTTTCAAGCCTGTAACACCAGTTCGAATCTGGTTGGGGGCACAAGGACTTACAAGGATTGCAGTTCCTGCTGCTAACACTTCTGCTAACACTTTTCACATCGAAGGCGGAGGTGTTAGCGATGCCTACCTTATTCAAACGCTCCAACGGAATCTTCTACTACGTCCAGATCGACCAAAACGGCCACCGCCGCTGGATCAGCACGGGCGAAAGGATCAAATCCAATGCCCTTAAGAAGCTCGTCGGTCTAAAAAGGGAACGACCTCAGGCGAAGTCGGACATTAGGCTGAGCAATTTCGCCGAACAGCTTATGACCTTCGCGGCCCAGACATTCGCAGCCGAGACCGCGGGCATCTACCGGAGAGCACTTAATGCTTTCCAACGCCACGTTGGGGACATTCCTCTAAGTGCGGTACAGGAGAGATTGACCGACTCATTCAAGTCAAGACGATTGAATGAAGTCTCGCCAGTAACTTTGAACATTGAGCTTCGAACCCTAAGGGCAGCATTCAATGTCGCAGTGAGGTGGAAGTTAGTTGAAACCAATTCTTTCAGAGGCGTCCGTCTTTGCAGGATTGATGAAAGAGCCCCAATATATTTCTCTCTCTCAGATTTTAGGTCGTTCATTCAGGCGGTGAAAGAGAACTGGTTAAGAGACTTGGTCGTAGTCGGCGGATTTACCGGAATGAGGAGGGGGGAAATGCTCAATCTCCAGTGGACCGATGTAGATATCCAGAGACATCTTGTGACCGTCCAATCACGCGGCAACTTCAGAACGAAGGCAGGAAAGAAAAGGATCATCCCGCTTAATCGCCTGGCTCTTGCGGTTTTTCAAGACCTCTCTAACAGACGATGCTCCGAATACGTGTTCAACCTAAAGGCAAGAAGAATTCCGGAAAGGCGGGCTACTAGGCTGTTCAAACGATATGTCAGGAAGCTGAACCTGGACGACCGGCTCCATCTCCATAGCCTCAGGCACAGCTTCGCAACCTGGCTGATTCAGGACGGTGCATCGATTTACGAAGTCCAGAAGTTGCTTGGCCATTCATCCGTTAAGACAACCGAAATCTACAGCCATCTTGCATCAGAGCAACTACAAAAGACCGTGGAAAGGCTCAAAATCGATCTTGACTGAAACGTTTGTCAGTTCCAGTTAATCTTCTCCACTGCGCGTTTGAGGTTTTCGTCCGCAAGATGAGAATAGATCTGTGTGACCAAAGGAGAGGAATGACCGAGGATTTTCTGAATCTCGAAGAGGGGCACGCCCATCTGGGCAAGCCAACTTGCCCCAGTGTGACGAAGAGAGTGAAAGTGGATTTTTTCTGAAATGCCGGACGTTCGGACTAGGCGCTTAAATCGTCTTGATATGGAACGCGTCGAGCGCTGACTTCCATCAGGTGTTGCAAAAACTAGGCCTTCTCGGTTCTCTCTCGCCGATAAGACGTCGTGGACTCTCTTGGACATTGGAATCGTCCTGGGTTTTCCCCCCTTCACCACGAACGCCATCTTGTTCCGCACGTGAATTAGTTGCCGCTCCATATCGACGTCCGCCCACTCGAGCGACAATATCTCGCCAAGCCGCATCATCGTCAAGACCGCAAAAATCAGGATCTCGCGAAATTTCTCTTCAATTGTTGAGCCCAAGATCAGAGCGAAATCTTCTCTGGAAAGATAGGAGGGTTCGGAAAAAGGGACCTTGACTTGTGAGGAAGAAGCGAACGGATTCACATCGATAAGACCCCATTTTACTGCCCTGCTGAACGCCGCCTTGAGGGTGCGAAACTCGATGTTCACGCGAACTGCAGAGACGTTTTTCAACCTGTCGGCTTTGAATCTCTCGACATCCAATGTTCGCACCAACTTCAAGGGCTTGTCACCAACGCATGTAATGAAATGTCTAAAACATATCGAATACAGATACAGGGTCCCTCGAGAGAGCGCTCCGTCAAGGATCTCGAGGAACTCACGCGCAAATCTTTCGATCGTCATTACGCTAGGCCTCAAGAAGAAACGATGGTCTCTTTCGAGCATCTTCTTTGCCCCTCGAAGGCAGCGGGTTCCGGTTGAAATCCACCTGCGTCGCCGTCCTTCCTTGTACGCGACATACCAAACTCCATTGTTGCGTTTGAATATAGAGGCCATTGGGTGCTCAACTACTTTGAATGTTTGCCAATCTTAGACACATGGTTGGCCTCACCAACCGTTCAGAGACCTTATCTCTGATGAATACCGGCTCCTGCCTAGTTGCTCTTTGAACTCCTTTAGAAAACGTTCTTTGCCTGTCCTTCCCGCAGGCCAACATTCATTAAAAAACTTCCAGGCCAAGTCTCCGTTCCCGGTGTAGATAAGATCTAGCATGTGTGTCCAGAGAGAGCTTGGAACCTCGCGACGGAAGAAGCCCTTTCTCACATCTCTGACATTCTCTTCAAATTCCACTTGTGAAGGCGGCTCCTTTCTCATTAGATCCTTCGCAACAACGTAGTCTCCGCCTTTGTATCTAAGAATCACCTCCTCTGCCGGCGAGTCGGCAAAACTGGTTTTCCAGTATTGAAAAGTCCAGTCTGCAAGGGTGACCTCATAAATGCCGTCTCCGTCACAGTCCTTGAATCCTACCGGGGTGTTTTCACCGTCAAACTCTGCCACTTTCTGGAACTCATCTCCCAGCGCGAAAACGAATGTCGTGAAACAGCAGTGGGCTCCTCCAGAGTAACTTTCAACGACCACATCAGGAATCGCGTCACCGTTGATGTCCCTTGCGCCATGTCCGTCTATTTTTTCGACGCGATGTGGAATCGGTTCTCCAGAGAATATCCTCTTTCCGTCTTTGAAAACTTCAAATCCACCCGTGATTCCCATTTCGTCTGACCAACATTTTATGACGTAGCTGCCGGATCGCGTGATTTCAACGTTTACCTCTTTTATCCTTGATTCCGTCGCACGTGCTTCTTTTTTGCGCTCAGGATTCGCTTCGTTGCACCCGTACACGGCAAAACAGGCCACAGCCAGCGTAGTTACTGCATTGACGATCTTCATGGTTCTTCTCCTTCTTTCTATTTCATGTCCGTAATTATGAATCTGCTAACCGTCGCAATTCTTCTTCCCACTCTTTCATCACGTCCACGTTAGCCTCTTCAGCCCTGCGCTGAGATTCCTCGAATTGGAATTGATTTATTACTTCGTCGTATCGCACACAAGTAGGGTTCTTGCATTTTCCATCACTAAAGTCAATCTTGAAGCTGCACAGCGGACAAGTATCAACCTGGGGACATCCGTCCTTGTGCACTATCAGCCCGTTATTTCCTTCACCCCTGCCACACTCTCCGCACCGTTCAGGGTTAATGATCCTCCCCTTGTGGTCTCTGCGAATAATTCTCGGCATCGAGACCGAGCTTGGTCTGAATCTGCTTGGCCGGTGCGCCATGGGATTATATGGTTGAAGGCGCGCCTGTTGTTCCTTTTCGGGATAAGGCAGTTCTGTGCGTTTGCTGGGTTCTCCGTAATCAAGAACCCAAGAATCATCAATCGGCTTGGTTGATGGACTATCACCCCGGGAAGAGGGAATTTCTGGACCCGGTTCTCCTTCGCTCTGTGCTGGCTGTTCTGTTTGAGGAACCGACCCGACTGGCTGATAAGCAGGAATGTCAATTGGACGGCAGTCTGGAAACAGTTCTTTGTTCAAATCAATGGGTTCCACTTCTGAATTTCTCCCAACGTCTTGAGGCTGACTAAATGATTAATGTGTTCGAAGCGCGTTTGTAGTTCCCTTTCGAAGGCTTTGATTTTTCCCGATGTGTTCGACATTTTGAACGAACCTTTTTTCGTTTCTTCAAAGTTGACCACGACGACGATTGCCTTCGGCACCCCACGTTCAATTGCTTGCTCCACAACCTGCAACTCGCGGGCGGGAGGAACTTTGTAATTGAATTCCACTCCCGCCAGGTCGCTATCATCCGAGACGACTATATCCAACCCGTCTCCTTGGTCCGTCTTCACTTTCAATCCCATCCCCCGAAGTCTTTCGACTAGCAAGTTTGCATAGTATGCGACGAAGGTATGGTGCTTGAATGGATGAAGGGAGACGCCGTCCAGGGCGATTCCCTCCGACTTGAGCTTTTCGCGTCCTGATTTCGTCACGTGAAAGACGAGCGAGGGCCTACTTTTCCCAACCGGCAATGCGGCCTCCTCGAGCCAGCCGTTCTCAAGGCATAAGGACTTCGCCCTTTGAGCGGTCTCGGAGCTTTTGAACGCCGAGCGAATAATTAGGTAAGACGAAAGAGGGTTCTCTTTCACAGCTTTCAGAAAAGTAAGAGCATCCTGTTTCCCGTGAAGAGCGGCCTCGTTTCTCACCTCTTCCATGGTCTTCGAGATCTTGAAATCTTTAGCGAAGACTTCTGATAGCGCAAACCCTTTCCTGTAAGCAGGAACTAGTTCGCGCGGATAAACTGAAAGAAGCCCCTTCTTCCTCTTGGCATGGTCTGTCTCATCAAATGTTTCAGGCAGGTCAAGTTCATCTGCATTGAAACAGACCGGAGGATGCTCTGGCGAAGCAAGGACGAATCGCCGTTCTTCCCCACTCGACAACCAATCATAATGGTGACCGTCAAACTGCAACCGCCTGCCGACTTTCTCCAGTTCAGTCATGCTTCCCATCGGGCCAACGATCGTGAAAAAAGTATTGGAAGCGATCGTGTTCGTTATCGCCTGCCCGTCATACCGCTGATGGAAGTCAGCAGTGTGCGTCACGGTTCCCTTTCCCAAGTTGGATTCGCGATCAGTTCGCCAATGATCAATCAGAAGGCTGTTTCCCTGAACGTTGATTTGGCCAATCATGTCCTCAAACTCGTCCATCGCGACCCACAGGAGGGGAGCGTTCCTCTCGGTAAGTCCATTCCATAAGCGGTAAAGAGATAAGCGGACAAGAATTTCAAAGCAGAAAAAAGACACCATCGCCGACGGAAGACCGGAGCAATCAACGATCAAGTTGGCTTTTTCTGAGAGATCGCAAATATCCACTCCCAAAATATCGTCATAAACATCTGCCAGGTAGGCGCAGATGGCATTTGTCCGATCCATTAGCCCGACGATCAGGTTTGTTATGCGTTGTTCTTTATAACCGTGTTTCTTGATGGCTTCGCCCAGCATTATTCTCACAAGAAATATGTCAGGGTACTTTCCTGGGTGTTCTTTCTGGAACTCCTCGAGGCTTCCAAGCACGATTCCGAAAAGCTCGTGTTCGCTAACGTTTAGTAACACCTGCGTCCACGCGAAGATGCTGCATATCTTGGATAAGTGGATTCTGAATGGGACGCCTTTCGGCGGGAGAAAAGCGTTGTGCTTTAGATCGGACGGAGTGACGACAATTGCTTCCGCCAAGCTGATAAGAGACCGCAACGATTTCTTTTTTTCAAAGAGAATCCATTTAAGCCCCAACTTTTTCAATTGAATCAGAATCAGGGCAAGCAAAAAAGTCTTTCCGGTGCGAATCCTGGCCATAATGCTTAGGTTGCCATTTAGCCTGTTCGACGGAATCGTAACCCTAGTACCTTCGGGAACAAGCACCTCTTCTTTTGGGGTGGTTCCAAGGATGATGTCATGTCCTGAGATCTTCCTTTCAAAGTCTTTTTCTCTCTCCTGCTTGAGAGCTTGAATCGCTGCAATCTTTGATTCGGCGTCCGGCAATTCGCGCAATTCACGCAGCGCGGAGCGAAGACTTGAAATTTTTGCTAGTCGATAGTCGAGGCTCGATGTTTTTTTCTGATTCATAACCTGCCAAATATTTTCTTGATTCGAGCAAAGAACCCGCCACCATTTCTTTCTCGTAAATACTTCCTTAACTCGACGGCCCTGTTAATGTCTTTCGATGTGTGGCTGCCAGGTTGCCAGAGCTGATCGGACAGTATTTTCCTAACTCGGCGTTCCAAACATCCGCACGGAAACCCAAGCCTTTCTCCTTCGATTTCAGTCCAGGATGCAACGAATCTGCCGCACAGGTCGCACATCCATTGCACGCTGGTCCTCGAGTTTTCGCGTATCGAGTTCTCATCCAGATGAGTTTCGTTCCTTTCGGTCGAGGTGACGAGGCGAACCTGCCTCTCCGAGTCCGATACAAAAACCTTCCGTTTCGATTCGCGAAGATCTGGCTTTTGGTTTTTCATTGCTTCCCTCCTGGTATAAAGAATGTGAAGAAACGCAAGCCACAACCAATTCCAGTAATGATGAACATCCATCGGATCCACTCCGAATTCATCTGCTCTGACCTGGCT
>JBARRO010000068.1:0-7882 GCA_049644265.1 Bacteroidota bacterium | reverse complement strand
CTTCTTCTCAGTAAACCCGGCCATGATGAACCCGATATAGAGAATCATCCCCGAAATAATCTTGCCAAAGTACCGGCCAGTTGCTTTTCCGAAAGAAATCTTGTTCCCGGCAAGATCTGTTACCTTTATGCCCAGCGCCATTTTTCCAACGGTTGCTCCGCGCTCAGAGGACTCCATCAAAGCGTAGTAGAGCCAGCCTCCGACCGCTGCGCACATGATCGCCATGAAGTATGCTCCGAGCGCAGCGATGATGAAACCGATGCCGGTTTCGGGCTCGTCAGCAGTCGCCGTTGCAAAGACGCTGACTCCGACGAGAGCGAGAGCGGGAAAGACAAGAAACCCGGTAGCAACACCAAGAATGATGCTGTCGATGATCCAGGCAAGGAAACGTTTCCAGAATCCGGCGTAAGTCATGGAGAACTCCTTTGGTTAGTAGGTGTGGGATGGAAGGATGGTTGGGAGTTTAGGGTTTAGGGTTAGAGTTTATAGTTTAAGGTTTAAGGTTTAGAGTTTGAAGTTTAGGGTTTCGTGCTGGATTCTGAATTCTGAATCCTGGATTCTGAATTCTGGATTCTACATTCTCGATCCCCCTCAACTCTTCTGCTCAAGCAGCCTATAATAATTAATCAAATCAGTGCTCTGCGGCTTTACGCCGAGTTGTCGAAACATTGCAACAACTTGTCCCCTATGATAGCTTGAGTGATTCACCTTGTGCTGCATCTGGCGGACAAGCGGTTCCGCATGTGGATTTCCCCTGACATCCTGGTAGCCCAGCTTCGCCTGGAGTTTTTGCTCCGTCAGCGTCCGGATAAACTCGCGAATGTCTTTCTGATATTGTTGCCACTTTTCCTTCAGAATCTGATACGTCGGAACTTCTTCGATTCCGGTTGGCAGAGCGGGGTGTTCCATCCAGCGTTCAAGCCAGATTCTGTCAGCCGAATACGTGTGGACCAGTGTACCCTGAACACCACCATGACTCGAACTGAGGTCTTTCTTGAACTGTTCTTCGGTCAGCGTTGCGGCGGTCTCGAGGATCCTGGCCGTCGCCCATTGGTCGTAATCATACAGCGTTTGAATATCCGACAATGTCATCAGGAATCCTTGGTTAGTTCATGAGCTCAACCGCTTCTTTATTTCGGCAAGCTTCTGCATTGCGTCAAGGGGCGTCATACCGTCAAGGTCGAGTGCACGAAGTTCGTCCCTCAATTTATCATCTTTCATCTCGAACAATGTCATTTGAAATTCCTTTCCGCTCAACCTCCCATGCTCCGCTGTTTCTCCATTTCCCCGGACCGTCAGATCGGTTCCCTCAAGGTTCTTCAGCACTTTCTTGGCACGTTCGGTCACTTCCGCCGGAAGGCCCGCCATTTGAGCGACCTGGATTCCGTAGGAATGGTCGGCGAATCCCGGCATGACCTTATGCAAAAAAATCACCTTGTCTCCGTACTCCCGCACATCGACTTTAAAGTTCTTGATCCGTGCGAATACCTCAGCGAGTTCGTTCAACTCATGGTAGTGTGTGGCAAACAACGTTCTCGCCCTGACATGCTCGTGGAGGTACTCCGTCAGGGCCCAGGCTATGCTGATACCGTCGAAGGTGCTGGTGCCACGTCCGATCTCATCCAGAAGGATGAGGCTGCGGGGGGTCGCAGTATTCACGATGTTCGCCGCCTCGTGCATTTCCACAAGAAACGTGCTTTCTCCGGACGCGATGTTGTCGCTTGCGCCAACCCGGGTGTAGATCCGATCAACCAATCCAACCTTTGCTGACTTGGCTGGGACGAAACTCCCAATCTGTGCAAGGAGCACGATCAGTCCGGCCTGTCGGAGATAACTCGACTTGCCGCTCATGTTGGGTCCCGTGATGATCAGAATCTGACTCGTATCCGTATCCAAACGGACATCGTTGGGCGTATAGTGCTCCCCCGGTGGAAGGAGCTTTTCAATCACCGGATGACGTCCCTCAATGATTTCGAGCACCGATGAATCGTCGAGGGTCGGGCGCACATACGAATTATCGATTGCGGCGTCGGCAAGGGAAACGAAGCAATCGAGGGAGGCGATGAGCTCGGCATTTTTCTGGATGGACGAGGCGTGTTCCGCAACTGCCATGCGGAGCTCCGTGAAGAGTCTGGTTTCCAGAGCAAGGATCTTCTCCTCTGCATGGAGCACTTTCTCTTCATATTCTTTCAGGTCGGGTGTGATATAGCGCTCGGCGTTGGCAAGCGTCTGTTTCCTGATGTAATCGCCCGGCACCTTATCCTTGTGCGTGTTGGTGATTTCGATATAGTAGCCGAACACGTTGTTGAAGCTGATCTTGAGTGACGAAATTCCTGTTCGAGTCCGTTCTTTCTGCTGGAGCTGGGCAATCCAGTCCTTTGCTCCGAAAGAAATCGACCGAATTTCATCGAGCTCAGCGTTGAATCCCTTTCGGATCACGCCTCCATCAACGAGCGCCATTGGCGGATCATCTTCGAGAGCATTGGAAATGATCTTCACAAGCTCTTGAAGAGGGATGAAGCCTTCCCGAATGTTCTTCAGAAATCCATCTTTCACCTTCAACAAATGAGATTGAAGTCGTGGCACCTGGGCGAGCGTGAACTTCAACTGGTTGAGCTCCCGCGGGTTCGAACGTCCGGTCGCAATTTTGGCGATCAGCCGCTCGAGGTCGCCGATGGAGCTGAGCTCCTGTTGAAGGGCTCTTCGGATCTGTTCGTTCGCAACGAGTTCGCCGACCGCTCCAAGCCGTTCATGGATGGGCTCGAGTTTCTTCAACGGGCGATTGACCCATCGCTTGAGCATCCTGCCCCCCATCGGCGTCTGCGTCCGATCGATGACGGCGAACAGCGTGCCGTCGGATTGGCCGGAGATGCTCGAAGAAATCTCCAGGTTCCGCTTCGTCGAGGCATCCAGCACCATGGAGTCGCTGACGTCATGCGGCGTGATGCTCTTGATGTGCAGGAGGTTCGCTTTCTGCGTTTCCTGCAGATAGTTCATGACCGCTCCGGCCGCCACAATGCCGGCGCGAAGCTCTTCGATGCCGAAGCCCTTCAGCGATTGGGTTTTGAAATGATTGATGAGAAGTTCGTACCCAAAATCCACATTGAAGACCCAATCATCACACTTTGTGTAGAGGCCGTGAAAAGAACCTCCGAGCAGACTCCTGATGCTCTCATAGTCCCGCTTCTGCACGAGCAATTCGGCAATTCGCAGTGTTCCGACCTGTTCCGCCAGATTTCTCAGGGGGAACTCACTTAACCCAAACTCTCCCGTGGACACATCCACGTACGAGAATCCCACCATTTCTTCCGACCGGGCAAGCGGAGATGAGAGTGCAACTGCGGCCAGGTAGTTGTTTTGCTTTTCTTCAAGGACCTTATCCGAAAACGCCACACCGGGCGTGACAACCTCAATGACATCGCGTTTCACAATGCCCTTGGCAAACTTGGGATCCTCCAGTTGTTCACAGATCGCAACCCGGTGTCCCGCCTTGAGAAGCTTCGGCAGGTACGACTCCAGCGCATGATGCGGAAATCCCGCAAGAGGAACTTCGCCCGCAGTCCCATTTCCACGCTTGGTTAGAACGATGCCCAGCACCTTCGCGGTAATCTTCGCGTCCTCTTCGAAGGTCTCAAAGAAATCCCCCATCCTAAACAGCAGGATGGTGTCGGGATGCTTCGCCTTCACCTGCATATATTGCTTCATGAGAGGAGTGGACATGGGGAAGGAAGTTAGGGTTTAAAGTTTAGGGTTGAAAGTTTAAGGTTAGGGTTGAGAGTTTACGATTGAAGGTTGTGATGGATTTGAGTTATGAGTTGTGTGTTTGAAATCCTGGGGTGCTCTTCATAATCTGCTAAATCTGTAATCTGAGCTAAATCTGCGTAAATCTGAGCAATCAAATGCTCAATCTGTCATCTGCGTTAAATCTGAGTAATCTCAGAAATCACTGGGGCTATTTTTTGTTCTTGATCAGTTTCATAGCATTATTGATCATCCGCCCAAACTGTTTATCCTTCTTCCGCCTCTCGAAGTAGGACATTTGATAAAATGCAGATTCCTTCGTCAGCTTCATAAAACTTGCATACCTCTCTTTACTCACTTCACCTTTCTCCACTCCTGCAAGAACTGCGCAACCGACTTCCACCGTGTGCGTGCAGTCGTTGAAACGGCAATTTTGCGAAAGGTCATGAATTTCAGAGAAGCTCTCGTCAATGCCAGAATCAGCGGCGATCACACCAAGTTCTCTCATGCCCGGTGTATCAATCAGCAGGGCTCCGTTCTCAAGGACTGACAATTGACGGCGGGCCGTTGTGTGCTTTCCCTTTCCGTCCTTTTCCCGAATAGGACCTGTCTCGAAGGCTTCCCGGCCGAGAAGATGATTCAACAGTGTCGTCTTGCCAACACCTGACGAGCCGAGGAGGCAATAGGTTTTTCGTCCATGCAGAGCCTGTTGGACTGTTTGCAGTCCATTGTCTGATACACTACTGAATGCGATGACTCTCGCACCAACATCAAGCTGGTTGACCTCTGCAATTCTCTTCTCCAGTTCTTCCACACTGACGAGATCAGTCTTGCTCAAGAGGATGACCGGCTCGATATGACCGTCGTTTGCCATGACCACATACCGTTCCATTCGGCGCAGATTAAAGTCATGATCGCATGACTGCATAATGAACGCCGAATCGATATTTGCCGCGATCATCTGGAAGTCAATATTTTTGCCGGGCGCCTTTCGGCGTAAGAAAGTTTTTCTCGGCAGCACAGCATGGATAATCGCCAATGAAGCTTCATTGTAGTACTGCACGAGGGCCCAGTCGCCCACACAAGGGAAGTCTTGATTCGAATTTGCAGCAAACATGAGCTTCCCTGTGGGCTCCGCCTGGACCTCATCCCGCTCATTCCTGACAAGATATCGGTCACGGTCGACTCTTGTAATTCTTGCAACCGACAGTTCAGGCCTCCCGACGTCAAGGCGCTTTGCCCTGAACCATTCGTCAAATCCGAGATCCGCCAATTCCATGATTATTTGAGTCGAACCTCTATTTGCGTCATCTTTCATCTGTGCTAAATCTGCGTAAATCTGAGCAATCAAATGCGCAATCTGTAATCTGCGCTAAATCTGTGTAATCTGCGAAATCACATTTGAACTTTAAACTCGAAACTTTAAACACTCTTTCATCCCTTCACACATATCAACTGCCTCAACTCCACCTCCGGCTCTACAAGATCGCGTTCGTTCTGAAGCACCGTGTCAATGTCCTTGTACGCCTGAGGAATCTCATCAATCACGCCTTTGTCCTTCCGGCACTCGACTCCTCGTGTTTGCCCCTCCATGTCCTTCACGGAGAACATTTCCTTCGCGCGTGTCCTCGACATCCTCCGGCCTGCTCCGTGGCTGGCGGAGTTGAAGGATTCGGGATTGCCCAATCCACGGACGATGTACGAGTGCGTCCCCATGGAACCGGGGACGATCCCTTCGTCACCTTTTTCTGCGCGAATCGCGCCCTTCCTTGTCACCCAAACTTCCTCACCGTAATGTTCTTCTCTTGCGACGTAGTTGTGGTGGCAGTTCACACTGCGGATTGGGAGGAATGGCTCTCCATTGTTAAGCGCATACGCGACGTCCTGCATGATCAACTCCAGCATAATATCGCGGTTCTTGCGGGCATAGGACTGAGCCCAGAGCACATCGTGGAAATACTGCGTGCACTCTCTTGTCCCAGCACGCAGGTAGGAAAAATCTCTGTGAGGCAACGTGATATCGTGGGCCTTCATGAGCTCTTCGGCAATATCAATGTGGACGTCCGCAAGTGTCTTTCCGATGTTGCGGCTGCCGCTGTGGAGCAGGATCCAGAGCTGTCCGTCCTTGTCCACGCAGATTTCGATGAAGTGATTTCCCCCTCCGAGTGTTCCGAGCTGACATTGGGCCTTCGGAAGAAGGTTTTGCACTTCCCCCACGAGATTCCTGAACTCCCGCCAGCCCTCCCACCCGGTTGATTGCGGGAGCGGTTGTTTGTGCTGATGAAACCCGACTGGGACGGACCGCTCAATTGAATGGCGTAGTGTTGCGAGCTTGCCTTCGATGTGTTTCGCCTTGAACGGCATCTGCACGGCCGCCATGCCGCATCCGATATCGACACCGACGGCCGCCGGAATAATGACATCGCGCGACACGTAGACGGTGCCGATGGTCGAGCCGCGTCCGGCATGGGCATCGGGCATGACGGCGACATGCCTGAACACAAATGGAAGCGACGCGAGCTGCAGAAGCTGCTTCTCCGCCTCCCCCTCAATGTCATCCGTCCATATTTTTACAGGAACCTTTGCCCCCTGAAGAACCGTCTTGACCGGCATCAGCCTTCGATCTCCGATTCAACAAACGCCTCGTTGGTTTCTGCGTCGACGCGTATATGCAGCTCATTGGAACGGCAGCATACTGCGCAGTCTTCCGTCAGCGTTTGCGTGAGGCCCTGAGAGATGTCGACGAAAACGTCGTTTTCCTGTAAACAGTAAGAACAGAGGTATGTGGCAACGATCTCCGTCATACTTCAGTACCCTTCTTGCCATGAAGATAGTGAATCTTGAATCCGGAGACAACCTCTGCACTTTTAGTCATAGATTCTTAACGCAGAGACCTGTCTGCTCTACGAGGCTTCGACTCGTTAGAGTCGTAGACCGGACAGGCAGGCGCAGAGGCCGCAGAGCAATCGCCGAGTTGATGTCTCCTTTTTAACAGCTCTGCGGTTCTCGGCGTTCTCTGAGTCTTTGCGTTATTACATATGAATAAGAACGGGATGTAGGCGGATATTGCACCTTGCACAAAGATTGGATAGATTCGGATGCGAATTTCAGGAAGGATTTCCTTGGGTATCTATCCACAACCGAATCTCTGGCAATGCGGCCCGTTCGCGCTGAAGCATGCATTGATCGCCCTCGGCGTTTTTGCGGACGAAAAGACCATCAGCAAGGTTTCGGGAGCCAACTGGCGCAGCGGAACCGACGAGGATCAGCTTGGCAAAGCTGCGCGACGGTTCAACTGCAAGCTGCTCATGGTTCGCCGTCATGATCCCGAAGTCGCGCGACGCGAACTCGTGGAATATCTTCGCAAAGGGATTCCAGCCCTTCTCTGCATCTATGATTGGGGACATTGGGTCACGGTCGTCAAAGAAGAGCGGGGAAATTTCATACTGCTCGACAGCCGGGACAGCGCAGTGCTGACAATCGTTTCCTGGCGACAACTCAAGAAGCGCTGGGTCTACCGCGAAACGGATGAACTGGACCGGGGTTACCAACGGACGATATATGACTTTCACCCCATACTCCCCAGGTTCCGCGTCCAGACCAAGGCAAAATTCTCCATCGCAAGGGCAAAGTTTCTTCGCCGCAAGGAGAACCGGACTCTCTCGCGATTTTGGGACGACTACGTCACGGACATGTTGAACCTCTGCAAACCACGGACAGCGCGCAGCGAACAAGTATTTTCGCTCGGGGAATTCTTCCGGCGGCACGAAGCGATGATCGTTGAGCAGGTCTCGTTCTGGCACGGATGGATCAACGACCGCAAGGCCCGGAAACTTCTGGACCGGATGCACTTTGTCGCGGACACGTATGGGCTTGTGATACACCGGGAAGACGAGAAACGGGTCATTGCGGGGATTACCGCCTTGCTCTCGCTCTGGGCAGCGGGGAAATTCGGTGTGCAACCGGTGTACGAATCTGCGGGGAAGAAGAAAAGGAAGTAGGGTTTTATTGGGGGATTTGGATGAGCGTTGGGACGGCCAAGTCCGGAAACTCACCCAACCGTTCCGCCCCAAGCCGCACAGCAATTGTCTTCGATTCTCTGAGCGCCTTCCGCAACGCTCCGACATCAATGCCTAAGAAC
>JBARRO010000067.1:0-4561 GCA_049644265.1 Bacteroidota bacterium | reverse complement strand
CGGTTCGAGTTGTTCTAACAAATTTGGAGGGGGAAATGATCGCAAAGCCTCACAAACGATTGGAGGTATGGAAGGAAGCGATGGGTCTCGTTACGTCTATCTACAAGATATCCTCAAGCTTCCCCGGAACCGAACAGTATGGACTGACATCTCAGATTCGAAGAGCAGCCATTTCTGTCCCGTCGAATATTGCAGAGGGATTGACCAGAGCATCCAGGAAGGAAAGACTCCACTTCATGCATATCGCTCGTGCTTCGATTAGCGAAATAGATACACAACTGGAAATTGCCGAACGGTTAGGTTTCATTAACCAGGACGCTCATGTAGCGATTGACGGAAATTTGCAGCAGACAGAAAGGCTTCTCAGCGGCTTGATCCGCAGCCTTAAACAGTAGCCTCTTTTCACTTATCACTTATCACTTATTGCTTATCGCTTTTTCCTTATGCCTTCCACGCTCTCTCAAAAGATCTCCACCAAAAAAGCCCGTATCGGCGTTGTAGGCCTCGGTTACGTCGGGCTCCCGCTGGCAGTCGAATTTGCGTCCAAGGGGTTCGAAACCGTGGGAATAGATGTCGATACGAGGAAAGTCGATGCAATCAACGGAGGGAAGAATTATATCGCCGATGTTGACGACAAGGTCTTTTCCTCCGTCGTCAAGAAGAAGTTGCTCAAGGCGATGAAGGATTATTCCGCCGTCAGCACGCTCGACGTTATCTATATTTGTGTCCCCACGCCGTTTACGCCGAGCAAGGAACCCGATATCACGTACATCCTTGCAGCAGCCGAAGGAATTCGCGCAGGGCTTCGCAAAGGACAGCTGATTATCCTGAAAAGCACGACGTTCCCCAACACCACGGAAGGATACGTCCTGCCCATTCTTGAAAAGACGGGCCTCAAGGTCGGGAAGGATTTCCACCTTGCCTTCTCGCCCGAGCGCATCGATCCGGGCAACAAGAAATGGACTACGGCAAACACTCCCGTCGTGGTCGGAGGGGTTACGCCGGAGTGCACCCGCCTGGCTTGTCTTGCAAGTGAGCAGGTGGTGGCGAAAGTGCTTCCGGTCTCCAATCCGAAGGTCGCGGAGATGGAAAAGCTGCTCGAGAATATATTCCGGAGTGTCAACATTGCCCTGGTGAACGAGCTCGCGCAGTTATGCGACCGGATGGGGGGCATTAACATGTGGGAGGTGGTGGAAGCCGCATCGACGAAGCCGTTCGGATTCATGCCGTTCTATCCCGGACCGGGCATTGGCGGCCACTGCATTTTGATCGACCCGTACTATCTCGAATGGCTTGCCCGACAATACGATTTTCAGACCAAGTTCATCACTCTCGCTGCCGAGACGAACGAGAACATGCCCTACTACGTCAAGAACATGGTCCTGCGCGAAATGAGCATGAGGCCGGTGAGCTTCCGGGATGCGAAGATTCTGATTCTTGGCATAGCTTTCAAGAAGAACGTCGACGACACGAGGCATTCTCCGGCCTTGAAAGTCATGGAGCTCCTGCATTCAGAGGGTGCGAGGAATATCGCCTACAACGACCCGTATGTTCCGGAGGCACGAGTGAACGGAGCGAAATTCAAGTCCGTCGGGCTGACGAAGGAATTGTTGCAGGGATGCGACTGCGTGGTTATCACAACCGACCATTCGGATTACGACTATGAATTTATTGTAAAGAATTCGCAGAAGATCATCGATGCGAGGAATGCGACGAAAGCCGTAAAGGGTGGGAGGGAGAAAGTGGTGCTGTTGGGAGACGGAATCTGAGTAGAACAAAGTGATAGGAAGAACAATCAATGAAGCTTATGGCGGGCCGAATTCAAACTTTTATCGCTTTTCGCGTATTGCTTATCGCTGACTAAGACGTCATGAGACGCTTATACTCCCCCTGGCGCTCGCAGTATATCAACACATTCAAGCACGGCTCAAAGCCGGCCAAATGCTTATTCTGCCGAATCGCGAAAGAAAAGAAAGACGCTCAGAATCTCGTCGTCTGGCGTGGAAAGCTCGTCTACGTTGTTCTCAACAGGTTCCCTTATAACAGCGGCCACGTGATGGTGGTGCCGTACAAGCACACGGCGGATTTTTCGAAACTGACGGCAAGCGAAAACACGGAACTCATGTCGACGACGTCGAAATGTCTGAAGGTATTCAAGAAGCTCAACGGCCCTCACGGATTCAACTTTGGCGCAAACCTGGGCAGAGTTGCCGGAGCAGGCATTGAAGACCATATTCATTTTCACATCGTGCCACGTTGGAACGGCGACACGAACTTCATGCCGGTGGTGGCGGACACGAAGGTGATTTCGGAGGATCTGAAGGTGTTGGCGGATAGGATGAGGAAGGCGATGAAATAAGGAGTGATACCGTTCGCCGAAATGATATGAGTAATGAGCATTGAGTGTCGAGAAATGAAGAAGGACATCTATATCGATATGATCAAAGAATGTGTCCTGTCGGAACTTGCGGGTGAAAACGTATCCCTGGCTTTGTTTGGATCTATGGCAGGGGAGGGCGAGCACGCCGGGTCCGACGTCGATGTTGCTGTGATGCCGCACGGAGCCTGGAACGAACACAGGCTTACAATCCTGCGAGAGAAACTTGAGGAGATGAACGCGCCCTATAAAGTGGACTTGGTTGATTTCTCTGTAGTGTCGCAAGATTTTCGTCGGGTTGCCCTCCAGAAAATTGTTTGGTGGCAACGGTGAGCCCGGATACGAGACTGCTTCCCAGGAAGCTTCAGGACGCAACCAGAGCACTACATACGCTGGAAGAAATTCTCAAAGGCCCATACAGTATAGTGACGCGCGACGCTGC
This sequence comes from Bacteroidota bacterium, assembly GCA_049644265.1. Classification (GTDB taxonomy): domain Bacteria; phylum Bacteroidota; class Ignavibacteria; order UBA10030; family UBA10030; genus JBARRO01. The sequence continues at coordinate 1,742 of JBARRO010000067.1, read as the reverse complement.
AATTCAGCGCTTCGAGTATACCGTCGAGGTGGTTTGGAAATGTCTTCAATATGTATCTACGGGAAGAAGAAGGCATCGAGTGTTATTCCCCGAAAGCGCGCCTTCGAGAAGCGAAGAGGGTTGGGTTGCTTACCGATGAAGAGACGGTCCGGGGATTGGAGATGATCGATGACCGTAACTTGACTTCTCATACGTATCATCAGGAAGTGGCGGAGAAGATCTACAAGAAGTTGCCGGCATTTTTTGGTCTGATGAAAAGTCTTTTGAAAGGGATAGAATCAGAATCCTAAGCCGTACATTCAACAGTGAATTGCAGCTGCGAACCAACGTGAAGCACATCGCATCCATCGTACAAGAAAAGAACGCCATGGCCCTGAACCCCAGGACGTATATTTTACTGATCTGCCTCTGTTCACTGTTCACATTCCACGGTTTACGCGCTCAGAATAAGGAGTTGCCAACGAAGGCCGAGGTAGAGCTCAGGCTCCAGAACATGACCCCGGAAGAGGCTGAACGGCGGCTGAAAGAGCTTGGATTGACGAAGGAGGAAGCAATTCAGCGCGCGAAGGACCTTGGGATCAATGTCGAAGACTTTTTGTCGAGGGCTGCCACCGGACGGGGGATGGCGACACCGGAAGAGGAAAAAGAATCCCAGGACACCAGGGCGAAGCTCAAGTCAAAGCAGGATTCCATCCTCATCGCTCAGCAAATTCTCAGAAGGAAAGTGATCGAGATTCCCGGGTTCAAAGGGCGGACCGGAATCGACAGTACCATCCTTCCGTTCGGGTACGATATCTTTCAGTACCCCGTCTCGACGTTTGAACCGGTTCTTAATATTGCAACCCCCGCGTCGTATGTTATCGGCCCCGGCGATGAGATTTCGATTTCGGTCTGGGGTGAAACAAAGCTGAACTACTCGCTCACGGTGAACAGAGAAGGCAACCTCGTCGTCCCGGAAGTTGGTCCTGTTGCAGCAAACGGAGCGACCGTGCAGCAATTCCGTGAACGGCTCCTGCGGAGAATGACCAGCATCTATTCCGGTCTTCAAAACGGCTCCCCGAACTCCAATACATTTCTGGATGTGGCGATCGGGAGAATTCGCACGATCCAGGTATTTGTCCTTGGCGAAGTCAACAAACCGGGCGGGTATTCGGTCTCGTCGATGGCAACGGTATTTCAGTTGCTCTATCTTGCGGGGGGACCCACGGGAAGCGGAACGCTCCGTGAGATTCTGGTCTCGAGGGGGGACAAGCCTTTGCCGTCGGTGGACCTGTACGATTACATCGCGAAGGGGGACAAGTCAAAGGACGTCCGTCTTCAGGACGGCGACGTTGTGTTTGTCGGTCCCGCCATCAAACGGGTGGCGGTTGTTGGTCGGGTGCTCCGGCCGGCGCTGTACGAAGTGCGGGGAAAAGAAACCCTCGGAGACGTGATTTCCATCGCGGGCGGACTGCTGTTCGATTCGTACATTGACCGGTTGCATGTGGAACGGGTGATCCCGTTCGACCAGCGCAAATTGTATTCGAAAACCATGCTGGACATCGACCTTGAGTTTAAGTCGTTGAAGGATCTGAAGAACAGCCCATCCGTTCTCGAGGATGGCGATATCGTCAGTGTCAAGAAGATATCCGATTTGCCGTTCAACCGGGTGACGATTACGGGAAACGTGCGAAAGCCGGGTGTGTTTGAATGGAAACCCGGAATGCGACTGAAGGATCTGTTGTCGTTGGCCGACAGTCTTC
>JBARRO010000066.1:0-2655 GCA_049644265.1 Bacteroidota bacterium | reverse complement strand
GTGAAACATCTCCCTGGTGCGACAGTCACAAATAGAAAAGTCGGTTCTTCCCGTGGAAAGAACCGACTCTGCCGCCAATCGTAGACGGATTACTTGCGAAAATGAGACGTTGCTGCGGTAAGGTCGGCAAACGTGCGGTCCGGATGGAGCGCCTTGGCCCGCTCGAACAGCTGTACTTCCGTCTCAACATGGTTCGGGTCGGGAACGCAGCAGTCCACCGGACACACTGCCGCACACTGTTCCTGGTCAAAGTGTCCCACGCATTCGGTGCATTTGTCCGGGACGATATAGTAGAAATCATTCGAGAGTGCGTCGTGCATTTCCCCTTTGAGCTCCCACTGAACGCCGCCGGCATAGATGGCGGTATTGGGACATTCCGGCTCACAGGCGCCGCAGTTGATACACTCTTCGGTTATCATCGTTGCCATATTCTATTTCTCCTTGTTAGATACGAGTTTCAGATACTGAAGTAAATTCTTTGGTGTCGATTTTGGGAAAGGGCGGCTGTGGTGTCAAACGCGGGTTGGGCCTGCGCAAGGTGTCTAAATGCCCCAGCCAAATTCCCACCTGATTCAGCAACCCTTGGACGCTGATTTGAAGATAAACAGGGGCGTACGCTTCGAGCTTCTTTGACCCCTTGTTCAGCTGGCTGATTGCGCCCTTTGGATTTTCACACTGAACGTGATAAAACCCCGCGGCAAGCTGAATGAGTCCCTGGATAAAGGTCCGGTCTGTTTCGCGGTATTCGTGCCAGAGATCCTCGAGGACTTCGTGAGCTTCGAAGAATTTCTCATTATTGAAATCCCGAACTCCCTCACGAAATCGCTCATCTATCCCAGGCATGCGGGGTCAGTATAAAAAATAATGGAACGAATATCAAGCCAAAATTGGGCCGGTGGAAGAAGAAATAACCGCTGAGTTCGCAAAGAAGCACACAGGGTATCTCTTCAAATCCATTGTCCAAGAACTACCCTCCATCTCCGCGGCCTCAGCGTGCTCTGCAGTTGATGAACAAACTGCCAATTACAAATACCGGTGCTCTATGATCTTGCCGTTCTTGTACACATAGAGCAGCGGCACTCCTGTAGGAATGTTCAGCTCCAAAACTTCCTCCTCTGAAAGATTGTCGAGTTTCATGACAATGGACCGGAGGCTGTTTCCGTGGGCCGCCACGATGATGTCCCGGCCCGCGCTGACTTCCGGAAGAATCTTTGATTCGAAGTACGGAAGGGTCCGGGCGGCGGTGTCTTTCAGGCTTTCACTCCTCCCATCGGGATTGAGTTCTGTTTTGTCCTTTGGCGGTGGAACATCATAGCTTCTGCGCCAGATCTTCAACTGCTGTTCGCCGTACTGCTTTCCAATTTCAGCCTTGTTTTTTCCCTGGAGGGCACCGTAGTGCCGCTCGTTCAGGGCCTGGTTGCGCTCAACCGGGAGGTTGGTCTGTCCGGTAATTTTCAGGACTATGTCCAGTGTTTTGATGGCACGCTGAAGTACTGATGTGAAGCCCTTGTGGAATCGATATTGTTTGAGTTTCTCGCCGGCACTGCGGGCCTCCTCTTCACCTTTCGGAGAAAGAGGAATGTCCACCCAACCGGTGAAGCGATTCTCGAGATTCCATTGAGATTCGCCATGGCGGAGGAGTAAGAGGTTTGGCATGGGAGGTGGTCAATGAGTAATGAGCAATGAGTAGTTTGTAGAGATGGAGCAAGTAGAAAGTAGTTAGTAAATAGTGAAGAGTAAATCGGAAAATATAGCGATAGGGAGGGGATGTGAATCGTGAACCGTAAACCCTGAACCGTAAACCGTGAAACAGAAAGCAATTCTATCGTTCCAAGTACTTCCTGGACAAACCACTCACAAGCATCTGGATTTCCATGAGTATACGCTCCATCGATTCGTAGTCACTTAAGGTTAAGTACTTCAGCCGGAGTGCGATCTCGAGTTGAGTATCGATTTCACTTAACGAGGATTGGGAAATTCCAAGAAAATACACCTTCTCATTTTTGGATCTTCTTGTCATTCCCTCGGCAATATTGGAAGGAACAGAGACACTTGCCCTTCGCAACTGTGATTTCAATCCGAATTCCTCATTTCCGGGAAATCGTTGGGTAACCTCATAGACTCTTTCTACCATGTTCATAGATTTTTGCCAAGCCCGAAGCTTTTTGTGCGGTCTGTCGTTCATTTCCCCCTCCAGACGTGATGGATTACTGTTTACAGTTTACTGTTTACCGTTCACCTTCCTCATTTAATCAAAAAGTACCGCGCCTCCGGATGGTGCACCACAATTGCATCCGTTGATTGCTCCGGTTCGAGCATGAATTCCTCTGTCAACCTCACGCCGATGCGTTCGGGCTGAAGGAGCTCGAAGAGTTTCGTGTGATCCTCAAGGTTTGGGCATGCAGGATAGCCGAAACTGAACCTGGAGCCCTGGTACCCTTGACTGAACAAACGTTTGATATCCGGGGCATCCCTGCCCGCTATTCCGAGTTCTTCCCGGATTCTCTTGTGCCAGAGCTCTGCCAGAGCTTCCGCACTTTCCACACTCAGTCCGTGAAAGTACAAGTAATCCTTGTAGTTATTTTCCTCGTAGAGCTTCTTTGAGTATTCGGAGGCCTTCTTCCCCATTGTCACAAGGTGAAAAGCGACCACATC
>JBARRO010000065.1:0-43292 GCA_049644265.1 Bacteroidota bacterium | reverse complement strand
ACAAAACGACGGGGGAGCACGAGAAGATATCCCGGATTAGTCGTTCAACCGGGGAAGGAGTCTGTGGGCCTTTGCGATTTGTGTGCGGGAATGTAGGGCAAAAGAAAATTGATAGGCGGACATCTGGCAGAAAATTCTGAACAACTCCCACTACTTTTTCTTGAACAATCCCTTAATAGTCTCCTCTGCTTTCTTCTTCACACCCTCCGTCTGTTTCTTCTTTTCCTCTTCGATTCTGTTTTCCAATTCCTTCTTTTTCCCCTCTGCCATCGCAACCTTTTCGTTTACAAGTCCTTCGTAGGACTTGAGCCGACCGGTGATTTCGCCCTTCTTTTCATTTAAGAGTCGCTCAACCTCTCCGCGCTTTTCTGCTATGCGAGCGTTCAGTTTGTTGCGAAGGTCGTTTTGAATTTTGGCAAGCTCATCCCCGAGAACCTTCTTTGTTCGAGCGGCAATCTGGTCGTCGAGGTCCGTCGTAAACGCCATGTCGAATTTCTTCTCATCTCTCCACACACGAATCCCCACAGCAATACTTTTCACTGATTCGAGAACTTCCCGCACCAACCGCTCGACGGTGCTGCGTGGCTGGTTTTCGAAAACGAACACGAGGTTTCCGAAGTTCAACTTCGTATCGGAATCGAGCCGATTGCCAGGCACGGTGACGGTAACGGACACACCTGCAATGGCGTTCGTGATCTTCGATGGGACAAAGTCGGAGCGCCCGGTTGAGAGATCCGCAACGCGCAATCCGGAAAGGTTCACCTTGTAGTTATCCACAGGGACTTCGGGCCGGCGGTCAAACGAGGCCTTGAAAGAAAGAGAAGTTGTGCCCCCCTTCGTTCCCTCGAGGGCAACGGTCAAGGGCTTTCCGGTAATGTGCTGGTCGGTCGAGATGTCCAGGATCTCACCCTTGGCGTAGAAATAATCGGGATCCTGCGTTTTGTCGGTTCCTCCCGACACAAGGATTTTCTTGATCCAGAGTTTCGGATAACTGCGCTCCTCGGGGAAGCGAATGTTTTGTCCCTCGAATCGCCGCGGGGATTCTTTGTCCGGCGTGGACGAGTATTTGGGAACCTTTTCACGGGCAAAGTCGATCCAGGAGAGGTATTTTGTTACCTGGCTCATTAGATCCGCACCAAGGACAAGCTCGGAGAGTCCCTTCATCGAGAGGTCGGGCAAGCGTGCAAGAGAAAGCACGTTCTGGAAATCCGCCTTCGCGAAATCGTCGATCTTATTGACTGAGGATGAAAGGCGATTGAAGTCGTTTGTCAACGCTGTGCGGCGTTCTCCGAGTGTCGAATTGATCTCTGTGATCGTTTTGTAGGACGCGCTCAGATTGTCCAGCGCGCCCTTTGCAGCGTCAATGGTTTTGATTTCGCTGACATTAATGGCTTTGACTTTTGTTTCCACCTCTGCGAGCTGCCCCTTCGACTGTTCCAGCGATGAAAGCGTTGTTTGCCAGTTACGGTTTGCAGCTTCGATTTCGGCTTTCAAAGAATCGGCGTAGCGCAAGGTTGCGAGGTTGCTGGTGTTCAGTAAACTGTCGGTGTTGAGGGAGCGCTTGATCCGGTCAATGTCAAATAAAGGCGTTTTTCCTTGTTTTGCATCGACAACCGGTTGTGCTTGTTGTGCGAAGGGGCGGGGAGTTCCGGAGGAATCTGAACTCACGGGCGTGGGTGCGGGTTGCTGGGATACCGGCAGAGATCCGTCCGTTGAACGTTTGGTGGCGAGGACCAGGCCGTTCACCTCCATCGTTTCGATGATGAATTTATTCCGGAGCAGCTGGCCGAAATTCAGGGCAAACTGAATCTTTCCGGTCTCGAAGATGTTCTTCCAGGCGTCGTGAGGGTTGGCAACCTGGAGGCGGTCGATGCGGATACCGATGGGTGAGAGGGAGAGACGCAGGTTGTCGATCTCGACACGGGCGCCGACAACCTTCTCTCCACCGTATTCAAGACCGGACTCGACCCAGCCGTCGAGAAAGAAATAGAGAACAATGAGGAGCGCGACAACCGGAACGAGGAAGAAGTAGACGAATTTCTTTCTCACGTCATGCTCCCAGGTCTCGGATCTTCAGATACCAGCGTACCACGAAATTCTTGCTGATGATCTGATAAATTTTCCACTGCTCGATTTTCGAGCCGACGTGTGTGCGGTAGGCGACCACAAAGCTGCGCATCCCGAAATAAACAGGCAGCGAAAGCACCAGTGCCGTGCAGAAGCTTCCGAAAACAACGGTATTGTAGAATCTCGTCAGGGGCGCGATGGGAGCATTGTACAGTGCGGTCCAGAGGGATTTCAGACCTTCCAGATCGACCAGGAAGAAAAATCCCAGGGCATGAAAAAGCGGGTCCAGGATAAAGGCAAACAGGCTGAACAGCGCGAACGACAGCAAGGCCGCAGAAAGATTGACATCGAGAACGAGAATGATGAGCCAGACAAGCATTCCCTGAAGTGTGAGGGAAGGGGAAAGGCCCACAATAAACCCAAGGGTAAAGCCGCCGGCAATTTGTCGGGGTGTTTGGCCGGCGCGGAGAATCTTCAGAAAATTAGTGAGGAATTGGAGCCAGAACATGGTTCGTGGAAGCGTGGTGAATCGTTACAAACAAGATAGCCCATCCTGCGGAGGATTTCAAGCGAAAAGGAGAAAAGATTCGGACATCAGTCGCCCGAGTTCTTCCTGAGGGAAAATCCTGTCGCAAGACCGAGAATAAAGACAACAAGAGCAAGAGCGCCGACTGCAAAAATGGTGTCTCCAAAAACGCGTGACCACTTCAGCAACTCCAGGGTTGGTGAAGAAAGGAATTCCGCGCTCCGGGCATACCAATAGCCATACTGAACCGAAGCCCAGGTCTGATACAATCCGACGGGCAGAAGACTGATGACGACCATCGCGGTAAGCCCCACGTTCATTCCCCAGAAAGAGTATTTCACCAGAGTGTCATTCCAATCCTTTTTTACCCAGAGCACCCGAAGGCAGAACAGCATCAGACCGATACCGAGCATTCCGTACACACCGAAGAGGGCTGCATGGCCGTGGACCGGCGTCGTGTTCAATCCCTGCATGTAGTATAGAGCGATAGGGGGATTAATCATGAACCCGAAGAGTCCCGCTCCCACCAAATTCCAGAATGAAACAGCCACAAAGTAATAGATCGGCCACTTGTACTTTTGCACCCACTCGGTTGAACGCGCGAGGCGGATGTTTTGCCAGGCCTCAAATCCCACAATAACAAGCGGGACAACCTCCAGCGCGCTAAAGACAGCTCCGAGGCCCAACACCGCCGTCGGCGTGCCGGAGAAATACAAATGGTGAAGCGTTCCGATAATTCCCCCTGCCAGGAAAATGGTCGAAGAGAAAACGACAGCGTGATTTGCGGTCAGAACCCGGATCAGTTTCAGCCGTGCGAAGAAAAACGCGATTACAACCGTCGCAAAAACCTCAAAGAATCCTTCAACCCATAAATGCACCACCCACCAACGCCAGTACTCCGTGATCGCAAGATTCGTATGTTGGCCCCACATGAGCCCCGCCATGTAGAAGAGCCCGATTGCAACCGATGCGATCAGGAATAATATGAGTAGCGGCTTCTCCTCCTCTGATTTTTTGAGAGCGATACGGATGCAGCGTCCGACAAGATACACCCACAGAGCCAGCCCAGCGGCAAGCCCGATCTGCCATACCCGGCCGAGGTCAACGTACTCGTAGCCCTGATGGCCGAAATAGAACCAGAGACTCCCCGGAAGCTTATGATGAACGCTGAGCCATTCCCCCGCCATGGAACCGAGAACAACGACAAGAAGGGCGGAAAACAAAACGTTGACGCCGAGCTTCTGACCCTTCGGTTCTACACCGCTGACCGTCGGGCCGATGAATAAACCGGCCGCAAGCCATGCTGTGGCAATCCAAAAAATGCCGAGCTGGGTGTGCCACGTACGGGTTATGACGTACGGGAGAATCGTGCTTAACGGAATGCCATAGAATGCGTCGCCCTCAACACCGTAATGTGCCGTGAGGACGCCTGCCAGGATTTGTACAAGGATCAGCCCCGAAACCACCCAAAAGTATTTCACAACAGCGAGCTGGGAAGGGGTTGGTTCCGTGCTGAGCAGGGGGTCCTGCTGTGGGATGGGGTGGTCGGTTGATGCTCCGCCGAGAGATCCGTGATACCATACCATTCCACCGATACCGGCCAGAAGGAGAATGATGCTCACGCCCGTCCAGACAATGGCGTCCGAGGTCGGCACATTGCCGATGAGCGGTTCGTGTGGCCAGTTGCTTGTGTAGGTCATATCTTCGTTCGGTCTTTGAGTTGAGGCCGCCCATGAAGTCCAAAAGAAGAACGATGCGAGCCGCCTGACCTGGAGGTCATCGGTAAGAGCCCCGCGCGGAATGGCGTACGCGGGATCGCCCCCGATGAAGACGCGGGCATAGTGCCGGAGGTTTGCTTCAAACGCTTCTGCACGAATCGGGTCGACGACAATCTGCTTCGTTGAAGGATTGAAGGAATTCGCGCGGATGAGCCTCTTCAGCCTTGTCTGCAGTGCGGCTTGCTGCTCTTCGGGAAGCGACAAATAAGCCCGGGCGTAGTCCTTTTGGGACCATGCGTTCAGAATGTACTCGCATTCACGATGGAGCCAATCCGCAGTCCAATCCGGAGCTACATAGCTGCCGTGTCCCCAGACCGAGCCGAGCTCCATGCCGCCCATCGCCTGCCAGACGTTCTGACCTTCCGAAATCTCATTCGTTGGAATAACAACGCGTCCATCGTCGGTTAGAACGGAGTCCGGGATTGGCGGACGCTCCTGGTAGATTCTCAAGCCTATCCATCCAAGCACCGCAAACGAGACAATCACAACGCTCCAAAAGGATATCCACAGTCGTTTCATAGGTTCCTCCATTCGAGCATCAAATCTCAATTAACATCACTCAACAAAACTCTTGTCATTTGGTTGGCCCGGCCGGTCGAGAATCCGCTCACCATTCTGTAGCGGACGTCCCTGCTTCCACGAAGCCCGGCCTCCCATCGTATTCCGGTCTCGCGCGCCGTCCATCACCCGGTAGGGGGGACTCAAAATGAGCTCAAAAAGATCCTCGCCACGTTCGAGCATGTCGACGCCAAGCCTTCGGAATTTCGCCCTTGTTGTGTCGACCACCATTTGCCTCCACTTTGCCACATCTGCGTCACTGAGCTTCTTGAACATCATCAATCTATCCATCTCCCACTCAAGGGATCTCACATAAAGAAAGACTTTCAGACCGATCGGGACATTCCGGCGCGTTACGAGGACCGGAAAGGGAATATTCTCACGAAGATACCCGGCAATCTCTTTGGAGGGGAATTCCTTCTCGTGATAAAACACCGGATAGATCTGACTGTCTTTGTAGCTTTCAACAAACACATAATACCAAAGGAAATGGGAGTAGTTGTAATCCGGACAGACGACGAGGGCGCCGTGTCCGACCGTTTGAAGTATTGCATGGGTCCGCTGGTCGGATTGTTTGTCATTCTGCCGGGCCGCATACGGGTAATTCGCGACGAATGCAACAACGGGCAACACAAGCGTAGCTGTAAGAGCGACGATGCCGGCCCCCCGAAGCCGCGAGGTAAGGGCCTGAATTCCGATACCGGCATAAAGGGCAAGCACAAAGTAGGTCGGAATCAAATAGGCAAAGATGTCGAGAATTGCATACCCCATGCAAAAGAGAACGTTGCAACCGATCGCGAGGAGGAAAAAGGAATTGATTTTTGGGAACGGGATAACCGTCAGTCCGTAAACGGCAAACGGCGCAAGGAGGAGAAGTTCGCGTAATCCATAGAGCTGAAGCTGGGGGAGTCGGTCGAACAGCATCCAGTCGAGAGAGAATCTAAACAGCAAATGCTTAAACTGGCCACCGGTCACAAAAAACCAGAAGGTGGAAAAGTCGGGGGCGCTCATCTCCACGTATGCTGTCGAGGGATCAGATGTGCGCCAGAACAGATACCAATACTGAGCTGCGCCGGCGCAGATGATAAGGAGAATTCCCAAGACCTTCTTCGGGCTTATGAACGCGGTCTTGTCGGTAATCCACACGAGGTAGATGATCGCCGGGAGGAACGTAATCATCGTCAGGTGATTGCCAAACGAGAATGCGTAGAATCCGCACGCGATATACAGAAAGCGGTCTTTTCGTTCGACGTGCCAGCGAAGGAAGAACCGGATTACGAGGGATACGAAGAGGAGGTTGAGCGCATAAACCTCCGCGACGACAGACTGAGACCACACGGCATAGCCGAGTCCAAACGTGACCACGACAATTGTCGCAATCCATGGACGGACATCGAGCCGCAAGAGCAACCGATGAAGGACGACGCTTGCTCCAACAGTGCAAACAGCCGAAAGGAGATTTGCCTTGTAGGCGAACGTCCCCCACGGGAACAACAACTGGAAGAAGTGGTTCAGGAGGACATACGTCGGATATCCGGGCTCATGGGGGGTTCCAAGCACATAACCGATAAACTGAAATTTTCCGGTATCACCAGAGTATCCAGGCCCGGGCAGAAGTGTAGTGATGTACACAACGCCAAGAACAACAGCGGAAAGAATTGTCCATCCCAGGGCAGCATTCCGCGTTGGCGGGCTGTCGTTCTTCAAGGGGGGCGAATTTTCCGGGACCCGATGGCGGAGCAACATATGCAGCGTTCCGATAAACAAACCGGCTGCAAGCCAGGCGAGGATGATCCAAAAAATCCCGGGCTGCAGTTCCAACGAATAGGTGGTGAGGTACGGGAGAGTTGCGCTCAAAGGAGTGCTGGGATGCCGTTTTTGACGGGAAATGTTCCGGAAATCAGGGAAAGATAGGATATCGCCGGAAGGGATTCAAGAGAAAAACACTCCGATTTCTCCCCCACGTGAGGCAGAAGGAACCGGAGTTTGAAAGGACTATGACGCGCGCAAAGCGTTGACGATGTTCAGACGAGCAGCCCGCAAAGAAGGAAGGAAGCCGCCAACAAACCCCATGACGAGAGCGAAGACAAGCGAGCTCACGATGATCGATGCCGACATGGCAAACGAGAACTCGACTTCGGCAAACGAATCGAAATTCATCGTTGAGATCTTGAAGAACTGGAGAAAGGAGGCAAAGAAGAGTCCTACGATGCCCCCGATGAGTGAGATGGTGAGCGATTCGATGAGGTACGCGCTCATCACGCTCCGCCGGCGGAAACCAAGCGCTCGCAGCGTGCCGATCTCGATGGTCCGGTTCGCCACCGCCGAGTACATCGTAATCATGGCACCGATCGCAGAGCCCAGACTGAAGATGACCGTGATGAAAATCCCGAGGATGCGGATAAACATCGCCATCGTTTCAGACTGTTCTTCAAAAAATTTTCTCTCGATCTTGGGCTCGAACTGTTGCAGGCGCGGCTCCCGGGCAAACGCCTCCTTGAATCCTTCAAAGTCCGATGGGTTCCGAAGCCGCAGGGTAATTGTGGAAAACGCATTTCGATTGAACGCATCAAGCAGTTGATTCACATCCCCCCAAATTTCCGAGTCGAAGCCGTTTCCTCCTGCATCAATCCTTCCCACCACGGTCCACCGGTCGCCTCCGAACTTGATGATATTCCCTATCTGAGCGCCCTTGAACCGTTTTGCGATAGAGCTTCCCACCACCACCTCGCGCGCACCCCACTGAAACATGCGGCCCTCGACCAGCGTTACTTTGGGTCTGAGCGTAAATGCTTCCGGCGACACGCCACGGACCGTAATATTGCTTAGTCCGCCGAGGTCGATTTTGGGCAGGTTGATGACGACGACCGTTTCCCCCGAGGCGAGCGGCTTCCCGTCCGCGTTGCGGGAAACCTGGTCTAGCGCAAGGATGACGTTTGCGGTTTCGCGTGTGATGATGCTGGAAATTTCCCCGTTGGCCGCTTTTCGTGCAACAAGGACGTTCTCATCCGAACCGGTCGCGATGAGTGTTTTTTGGATGCCGTTCGCCATCATCAGAACTGCGGCAAACACGAAGACCACCAGCGTGATACCGAGAACCGTAATGGCAGTCGTCAAGCGCCGGCTCGCCAGATTGCGAAGGGTGTATTTCAGCGGGATTTTCATAAATGAATCTCCGAGTTCTATCCGATAAATCTCAGTCCGTCGACAATGCGGGTTCTGAGAGCCCGTTGAAGCGGGAAGATTGCAGCGGCAGCGCCGACGAGGATTGCGGCGAGCACGGCAAGGACAAATGTCTGTGGCTCGATGTAAAACACAGGAAAGAATCCTTTCGGCATCGCCTGCTGGAACCCCTTGACTGCGGGAAGAAGGAGCAGAATTCCCGCGACTGCGCCGATCGCGGAAACGACAAGAGATTCTCCGGCGATGAGAACGGCCAGATGCTTTGCAGAAAAACCGAGAGTTTTCAGGACGGCATATTCGCGCGTCCGCTCGCGTGCCGACATGATCATCGTATTGCCCAGGACCAGCATGATAATGCCGATAATAACATAGGACACGACGTTCATTGCGGTAATGACCGAACTGAAGGCCGCAATGAAGCCCTGGTTGAACTCGCGCTCAGTCTCAGTTTTTGTCTCAGCCCGGGAGTTCTCAAAGAGGTTGTCGATCTTCTTTGACACCTCGGCGGAGTTTGCGTCAAATTTGATTTTGATGATGTACCATCCGACCTCGCCCGCTCTCCCCGGCATATCCTGACGCATGCGTTCGTCAATTGCCTGCCAATGGAAGAACATGTTTGAAGGGTCTGTTGCCTGGTCGCGCGGATGGTAGATACCTCGAACGACAAACTGCCAGGGTCCGGGATAGATATCCCCTTCGATGTTGATGATATCGCCGAGCTTGAACCCATATCGCTTGACCAGGTCATCGCCTACGATACACGAGTTCCGCTCTTTCTTAAATGCGGCCAATTCCCCGGGAGAAATAAGCAGTTCGGGGTAGACATCGAAAAACGTTGCGTCATCCACGCCGAGCCTGGCAAAGAACTGTTTCTTGTCGATGTACACCCCGCCGAACCAGTTCGAGTAGGAAACCGTTTCCACGCCGGGAATCTTCGCAATCTGGTCACGATAAGCGAGCGGCAGGGGGAAGATGAACGACACGGCCTGTCGCGTGATGAGCCGGTTGGTGGCCGAGGCCTCGATGCCCGCATACCAGGCGGTTACGACCGTTCGCAGGAGGCCGAACGCCATGACGGCGATGGCAATTCCCAGGATCGTCAGGGATGCGCGGAGCTTGTGGCGCAGCGCGTTCTTAAAAATCAGTTTGAGCGTTTTCATTCGGGCTCCTACTTCAGTTCGCCTTTTTCGAGATGCCGGATGACATGCGCCTTCTCCGCAGCACGCGGGTCGTGCGTGACCATCACGATGGTCTTCTTGAACTCCTTGTTTAAACGGTCGAGCAGCGTAAGAATCTCTTCTGCAGATTGCTTGTCAAGGTCGCCCGTCGGCTCGTCCGCAACGAGCAGCGTAGGATCTGTGGCGACGGCGCGGGCTATGGCGACGCGTTGTTCCTGTCCGCCCGAAAGCTGCTTCGGATAATGATACAGACGATCTCCGAGGCCCACGACGCCGAGGGCAAACTCCACATGCTTCTTGCGCTCGGCTTTTGAAAGCGAGGTCAGAAGGAGCGGAAGCTCCACATTTTCGTATGCCGTGAGAACGGGGATCAGGTTGTAGAACTGGAAGATGAATCCCACGTGACTCGCGCGCCATTTTGCAAGGGCGGATTCATTCAGGGAAGCGATATCGGTGCCGTTGACGGTGATTGTGCCCTTGTTCGGACGGTCAATACCAGCGATGAGGTTCAGGAGTGTCGTCTTCCCGGAGCCCGAGGGTCCCATGAGGGCAAGGAATTCGCCCTCAGCCACGTCGAGCGAAATGTTGTTGAGGACGGGGATCTCAAACGAATCCCGCCGATAGGACTTGTGAACGTTGTGAACCTGGATGATGGAAGGCATGGTTGCTCCGAGTTAGATCAGGAAAAAAAAGAATTCAGAATACAGAATTCAGGAGTCAGAATTCTTGACAGAGCTTGAATATGCGTAAAGAAGCTTGCTTGTCTCTTCAAGCACTGGTTGCATCGATGAAGTGTCGGCATACGACAAATCTTGAGCTAGTATCAAGTAATAACTCCGTGTTGAGTCAGGAAAAACAGAATACAGAATTCAGAAGTTAGAATTCTTGATAGAGTGTGAATACGCGTAAAGGAGTTTACTTATCTCTTCAAGAATAGGTTGAACCGTCGTGGTGTCAGCATATGACAAATCCCGAGCAAGGATCAAGTAGTAACAGCATTCTTCGAGCGAAGCCTCAGCAATATTCATGAATCGTAGCTTATCCGGACGCCCATGCCTCTTGAAACCCTCCGCAATATTTGCCGGAACCGAAACTGCAGCACGTCTTAGCTGGGAAGTTAGTCCAAACAATTCATGCTTTGGAAAAATCCCAGTTAGTCCATATACTTTCAAAACAAACGCATGAGCTTTCTGCCAAACGATCAAATCTTGAAAACTCTTTGCAGCCCCCCTCATTTTGAACCTCCTTAGTATTGTGATTTACATTCTGTATCCTGACTTCTGACTCCTGAATTCTTCTCCTACAATATTTTCACCTTAATTCCATCGCGAATCTCCTCACCAATCTTCTCAATCACCTTCTCCCCCGCGGTAATTCCTCCGGTGATCTCCAACTGCGTCCCGAGTTGGCGCCCGGTGGTAACCGGCGTCTCGACGGCGAGATTGTCGAGAACACGATAGACAACCTTTCTGCCTCCGCGATCAACCACCGCTGATGAGGGCACCGTAAGGAACGGTTTTACCGACTGCGTCGAGGGGTCCGAAGCTTTGGTGAGGAAGAGGACCTTTGCACTCATTTCAGGAAGCACCCGGCTGTCGTAGGACTTGAATCCGACTTTGACGAGGACCGTTGCTTTTGCCCGGTCTGCGGTGGGAACAATTTTCGAGACAAATCCCTGATACCGTTGTTCCGGATAAGCGTCGAGCGTGATTTCGCACGGCTGATTCGGCACAATACGCTCAATGTTGGACTCCGATACGTCTGCCTCAACTTCGAGCGAGGTCATATCCGCGATGGTGACGACCGCTGCCCGCGAGGTTGCACTTGCGCCGAGCGGAGAGACGATTTCGCCGACATCGGCATTTTTCGTCAGGACGGTGCCGTCAAAAGGAGCGCGGACGAGCGTGTATTCAAGTGCCACGTCCGAAGCCGAGACGGACGCCTTTGCCACATCGATTGCTGCTACCACGCGCTCGTATCGGGCTTCTGCCGCGTCGTATTCGGCCTGCGAAGCCAATTTCTTGGCAAGAAGCTCCTTCTGACGGGAGAGCGATCGCTCGGCATCGCGCAACTCCGCCTGGTTGAGGCGGAGATTTGCCCTGGCCTGTTCAAGCTGGGCTTTGATGTCGGAATCCTCCAACCGCGCAATCATCTGACCTGTCTGCACTTTATCGCCCTCGACGACGCCAAGAAACACCATGCGGCCGGTCGTTTTCGATGCCACTGCAGCTTTTCGCTGGGCAACGACGTAACCACTGGCCGTCAGAATGGCGTTTGTCTGGGCGGGTGATGTAAGGGCGGCCGAAGCGAGCCGCACCTCAACAGCCGGGCTGAAAATCCAGCTCCAGCCGGTGACGCCGAGAAACCCGAGGATTGCGACAATGCCCAAGCCGACGAGAAGGTTCCGGACGTTCCATTTCGGAGGGGGGCCCGGCTCCGCCGATCGGTTTATACGCAATGCAGACAAATCAACGTTGTTTGTTTCCACGATCGTATAGAAAAAGACGTTTAATTCCAAAAATTATTGGTGGAAGAACTATGAACATACAAAAAAAACCATCCAGCCACAATTGGGGTCCGTCAAAGATTGTCGGCACAGAAGTGACGAGAAAATGTGCGAAAGATGTGGGCACAGCGAGGGACCGTTCCCTGGTTTTTCTCCAAGATACAACGAGCGGAACGAAAACTGCAGGGGTTTTTCGGCGAACGGTGGATAAACTTCGGCAGAAGGGAGGCGGTGAACGCTCTATCGGCGGACGGCACTTCTTGGGCTTGTTACCGAACTTCGCTCATCAGCGCAAGCATATTATTGTCGGGATCGCGGAAAAAAGCCATCCAGAGCTCGTGATCGGGGAGTTTCGCGACAAGGTGCGGTTTTGACTCGAACGTCACGCCGCGGGATTTAAGAGATTCAAAGGTTTGGTGAATGTCTTGCACAAGGTAATAAATGATTGAGGAAGGATGATCGAATTCGGGACTCTCGGGTTCCCCGAGCATAAGACGAATCCCGCCACAGTCGAAAAAGGCCATTTTGGGGACTTCAAACAGAAACTTCATTCCAAGGACGTCGCGATAAAACGTGACGGCTTTCTTTACATCGTGGACATTGATGGCGATCTGCCCGATGCGCGACAATCCCAACGACCTCATGGCCCTTACGACGTCGGATTTCATGACGCAGCCTGTGTGGCCTTCATGGCGGTTGTGAATTGTTCATACGCTGTCTTCTGGCAGAACGCCGTCTGTGTCGCGTAGAATGAAGCTTTCAGCCAGATTCTGAAAAACACATAAATCTGTTGCAGGACAAAGACCAGAAGGATGGTCCAATAGCCGGTCTGCGGTACAAGCGAGTTCAGAAAAGAGTAGACAAGGATGAGGCCAATTCCGAGCAGACACAGAAGAAGATAGAGACCGAACGTCCGGAGGAAATTCCTGAACGCAAATCGAAACCCGGCGCCTGTGGCACCGAGAGCGCTGTAACGTCCGTCAAGCACCATTCGAATTTTCGCATAGTCAAACCCCATCATCATTAGGGCAAGCACAATCAGCACGATAGCGTTTCGGGCCATGTAGAACAGGTAGGGCGTCATCTCGGACGGTTCATTTTGTGTCCAGCGGGGGATTCCGTTGTTTGCCCAATCTACAAACCAGATGAAGAACAAATAGTAGAGCAGAAGGGAGATGAGGGAGAGCCGGAAGAAACGGCCGAAATACTTCGCTCCCTCGACCAGGAATTCCGACAACGTCGAGGGCCATTCTGCGGCATACGCACCGATAAACCCGCCGGCAAAGAAGGTATTCACGAGTGCGTAAAGCAGAGCCAGCCAGGTGAGAAGAGTGAACTGGGAGAAATTCAGCCGGAATCCAAAAAGCAGATCAGAAAACACTCCTCCAATCCTTCTTAACACGCTCCCTGAAAGAACTCCATCCATATGGTGCATGAAGGGTGCGTATCCAAAGATCGAGTAGTCGAGGGTTCGGGCAATCTCGCTCTTCTGAAAATCGTACTGGTAAGCCTGGAACCAGTTGTCGTCGATAGATCTGCGGAGGCTCTGCTCTTTTCCGCTGTCCCGAATGTAGTTATCCAGCTGATTTAGCATGGGCACGGCTAAGATTCCGGCAACGAGCACGTTGACGATCCAGACAAACGTGATGAAACGCTTGCTGCCGTTTACTTTGGCGATGCCGGTTGAGAATGCCTGGGCGATGGTCATGGGAAGAACCTCAAAGGATTTAAGATTGAAGATTGTAGATTGGAAATTGAAGAGCTGTAAATTGAAAATTGACTCAACGACTCACAACTCAACTCACAATTTGCTCTGTGTCCCGAGGATAACGTTCTTATACCGCTGGTAGGCGTAGGACACTCCGAGGAGGATAATGCCCAGCCCGAGGAACGAGTAAATGCGATAGAGAGTCTCGAGAAACGAAAGATCGAACGTGAAAATCTTGATGATGGTGAAACCAAACAGGAAGATCGACGCCAGCCGCATTCCGCGCTGAGAACGCCAGAGACCGACGGTCATCAGGGCGGCAGAATACAGGAGCCAGACGCCGGAGAGGCAGATTTGCTGCAAGTTTCGGAGCGAAGAAAGGCCTTCAGGGTTGTTGCTGTCTCGTTGAAGAGGAACGATACCCCTTTGAAAGTAATCCCGCGTTTCGCCCGTGAGCAGCACGAAGACCAGCAGGACCAACCCCACCTGGAACACCGGCAGAAGGTCCCGCGTCCACGGAAACGGATCATGAAGATCTTTCATCCACCATGTATGAACCGCGATACCCGCCGAGACAAACAGCAGGGCGGCAACACGGGTGTTCAGGACAGGGGTGAAATGCGTGATGGGTTCAAAGGCAATTCCACGGACGACGACAAAGCTGGCTGCAAGCGCACACGCGGCGGTTGCGGAGGTGAGAAGCGGGAGCAGTTTACCTCTGCCTCCGGCCCACCCCAACAGAAGCGACAGGACGGTCCACAGAACGCTTAGGGTCATCGCTTCTGTGAATTGAAGATCGGTGAGGAAATCGCCCTGCTCGAACAGCATCCGTTTGTTGAAATAGTCGTTTGTTTCAACGGTGATAAGAAGGAAAGCAAGAGTACACCACGCAAACTCGAACACCGTCGCGAACGGCAGAAGATATGCATCACCTCGCCTCGCCATAAAAGCGGATACGGCAAACGTTGCTATGGCGACCACAAAGGTCAGGAAGCGCTCGTTCAGCACGAGTGAAAAATCTTCGGGGGTGGTAGAGACAAATGTACCGCTTGTTCCGAGGAGCTTGAGAAAGGCGATCGTGAAGAGGGCAAGGGCAGCGTAGGACACAAAACGCATGTTCCAGCGTATCGAGCACCAAAGAAGAATGCCGGCCTCCAACAGCCAGAGCGAAACCGTGCGGAAGCCTGAAAACTGGATTGCCGTTGCCAACACGAGCAGGGTCAGAGCGGACAATGTGTAGCGGATGCGAACAAACATCGAAATGGTTTTTCTGCCCGAAAGACCAAGAATCGTGGCAAAGTACACTGCGCCGAGAAAAATCGTCACGCCGGCCATCCAACTGTGATGTTCCGGATCGATCAGGAGGTAGAGAGAAAGGTAGTAGGCCATCGCGTTGAGGCCCGGAACAATTTGGATAACGAAGGACATTCCGCTTGCCGGCTTGTCGGCATGGAGAAATTCCAATCCGTAGAACAACGCCCAGAACACCGTGACGAAGAACAGCGTTATAGCAAGATTGTTTTCGGTAGAATACGCTACGTGCCAGGAAAAATAAAACAGCCAGGTGGCGGCGAACGTCAGCGGCTCAATAAGATACCAGGAATCCTTTTTTGCAACGATGGCAAGAAGGCCGACATCGAGGAGCGCGATGTAGGTGAAGAGGCCCGTTTCGTTCACGTCGCCCGTGCTGAGCATGAGCGGCGTGAGAAATCCTCCCGCAAGGCCAAGCAGCGCGACGGCCAGAGAATCATAGAAGAGCCCGTTCGCGAGGGCGATCATGGTCACTGCAGACATCATCAGAAACGCCGCGAACTGTGGAACCAGCTGATAGAAGTTGAATGCAGCGTAAACCGAGAGATACAGAATCGCTATACCCGCCCCAACCAGGCCCTGTGAAAAGATCTCGAAGCCCTTCTTGTGGGATCGATATGCGAGAGCGATGCAAAGAAATCCTGCGAGGGCGCCGATCACCACGCGCATCGCCTCGGTGATCCAATTGTTGTCGAACGCATACTTGAGAAAGAATCCAATGCCGATGATGAACGCAAGGGCGCCGATGCGGTTGAGGATCTTGCCTCCGACAAGTGCTTCCCACTCCTCCTTTGTACGGGAGGGTTTTTCGACCGGCCGTGCGGAGAGAGGAATTCGTGGAATTTGAACCTCCTGTGGGGGAGCGAAGACGCTTACCGACTGCTCTTTCGGTGGCTCGGGTTGTGGGGCCTCTGGCTTCCTTCCCCGGCCAACCCCCCGCGCAAGACTTTGGACTTCCTGCTCAAGCGCTGTGATCGCCTTTTGAAGTCCGGCAAACTTCTTGAATTCGTACTCGAGGTTTTCAATCTTCGAGGAAAGCGCACTAATCCTGATGGCAACAATAACGAAGGCGAAGATGACGATGACAACGAAGAAAATCATGACATTATCCTATTTGGCCGTCCTCAAGGATGACTTTCGGCTAATTCCAGTATGTCGTCATTTCCAGGAAGTTCTGCAGCCAGAATATGTATTTTGAGGCATATTTTCGTGCAGCAACCGATCGGAAATCCGAATCACGGACGACTTCGCGGTTGTTGTTCCAATTGATATCCATGACCAGCTTCTGGTCGGGATCGACGGCGGCCTCGGTGATTGGAGAGCTTGTCGAGTAAGTGAACTTCTTCCACCGGTTCTGTCCATCCCACAATTCCTTTCGTTCAGTTCCGTCGGCAAAACGGATGAGCACATCCACAGGGGCAATGGCGTCTTCGTTCCGCTTCACCGTTACCTCACACTCGTAGTGGACGCCGGAAGCAGACTGGCCCGGGGTGCCGTCGGAGACTCCCAAGTACGGTGGAATTCTTCGGTTCACAATGTTGTCGATTGCGTAGTCGAAGAGGTTTGAGCTGTACCATGTATTCTCAAAGAACCAGTTCATGTTCTTGCCGCTGATCTCGTTGACGGCACTGATGAAGTCTGCGCTCGTAGGATGCTGGAAGCGATAGCGATGGTGGTAGGTCCTCATGACCCGATACATGGTCTCCTCTCCAAGGTAGCGCTCAAGCATAACCAACGAGATGCCCGGCTTGCCGTAGGAATTCAAACCGTAGGTCCCATTATACTCCCACCCTCGCCGGGCCATGACGTCGTTCTTTCCAGACCGGCGAAGCTCGGCGGTGGCGCCGGGGAGTCCCAGGGTGTTAACTTCGTCGAAGACATACGGTATACCAACATACGCACCCGCACCGCTGCCGCCAAAGTAGTACCGCACAGGCTTGAATTGTGGCCACGCGGTCCGGATGACGCGGTCAGTCGAATAGGTGTTGAATCCCTCGTCGAGCCAGGCTTCTTCAAATTCATTGTTTCCGACAAGTCCGTACCAGAATTGATGGCCAAACTCATGAACCGTCACACCCTCGGGAGACGAGGCCTCTTTTGGTGCGAACATATTCGTTCCGCCCGTGAAGAGTGTCGGGTATTCCATACCGCCGGAGCGACTGTCGTTTGCAGGGTCAACAACAGTGAGATAGTCATAGGGATACTGGCCGTACCATTCACCAAACCAGCGAAGCGCGTTGAATGCTGCTGTATAGTACCGGTCGATCATGTTGGCGTGGTGAGGCTGTGTCAAAAGAATAACGGTGACTTCTTTGAGAACGTGGTGCCGGTCGGAGCGCTCGTCAGCGTCGGCATTGGTGTGAGAAAACTTGCGGACGTTGACGACGAGATCGGGCGATGTGACCCAGGCGAAATCGTGGACATCCTCCTGGCGGAAATTCAACGTGTGCGTTCCATCAGTATTTTCTACGGTATTGCGGGGCACTCCGCCCGTGGCGCCGACGATATAGTTCTTGGGCACCGTAATCTTCACGTCGTAGACGCCGTAGTCGGCGAAGAACTCCGTTGTTGCATGAAACTGATGGCAGTTCCATGCGCCCTCGCTCCCGCGGGGTTTCCACCAAACACCGATCTTTGGAAACCATTGGGCCACGAAATGATAATTCCGGATTGCTCCCGTGCGGGCAAGCGGAAGAGGCTGCTTTGTCTCGAACTCAATGCGAAACTTGACAGAAGGAAAGGACGAAATTGAAGGAGGGATGGAAACGCGGAACACCGTCCGGTCGTCGGCGTTGCCGTCGTCCGGCTGGATGAATTCGAGCGTCTTCGTAATATCAATTTCGCCTCTCTTCGGGTCGATCACCTTTATGCTCTTGACGTTGGTGTAGCCGTAGTCTTCGTCTCTCATATTCGGTCTGCTCAATTGCCATCCGGCTTCTTTGGCAAACGTGCTGCGGTTGTTCCTCCATGCGTTATGATAGAGGTGAAACGGAAATTCTGTTTGTGGTTTGCCGGAGTTGTTCTTCCATTCGACAATTTCCCAGCCGCTGATCAGATTTTTGGCCGTATCGAGCTTGACATCCATCGTATAGTTGGCGATGCGTTCGCTCGACGTCGGGAGGACGAGGTTCTTGTCCCATTCTTCCACGCCCTGTTTCAACGATTGGGGCGGCGGTGTGGAGATTGGAGCGTTTTGGCTGTTGCGGGGAGCTCCGATGAACGCAAAGGTAAGAAGGACAAGAGAGATGAGAAAACCGGATTCCAGGACGGCGAGCTTTTTCATGAACGAGTCCTTGTGCTGATGGGGAAGAAGGGATGATTCCTCGGTAAATCAGGACGGCTCGAAAAAGGTAGAGAAATTGGAATCGCGATGCAAGGAGGGGAGGAGCAGAATTCAGGAGTCAGGAGACCGGAGTCAGAAGTGAGAATTTAAGACAGACTCCCGGAATCTCGCCAAGAACTGCCGGGAAAAAATTCGGGAGTCTTCACTGGGCCTCGTTTGTCCAGATCTCCTTTGAAGTTCAACTCCTACGGAGTTGGGTTCGTTTTCCGATCTCATGCTTATAAACGTTCGACCCCTACGGGGTCGTAAGGCACAGTAATCCAGCATGAGTTTTCCTTCAGCTCCGTCAGGAGCTGAATGTTTGTTGTACAGGACGAACCAGGGCTAGAACCCCGTTAGAAGTTCAACTCCTATGGAGTTGGGTTCTTTTTCTGATCTCGTGTTACAAACGTACGACCCCTACGGGGTCGGGAAGTGGAATCATCTCACGCAGCTTTTCAGCTCCGGTAGGAGCTGGACGTTTGTTGCACTGACCGAGCCGGGGGATCGAACTCCGTCAGGAGTTCAACTCCTATGGAGTTGGGTTCTTTTTCTGATCTCATGGTACAACCGTTCGACCCCGATGGGGTCGAAGGGAACACCATCCCGCCAGAGTCTTTTTCTTCAGCTCCGTCAGGAGCTGAATGTTTGTTGTACAGGACGAACCAGGGCTAGAACTCCGTTAGGAGTTCAACTCCTACGGAGTTGGGTTCGTTATCTGACGGCAGGCCACGAGGAACTATTGACCGCCGGGATGGGTTAAGATGGCTCCAACTAAGCCCGCACACATCCTTCAACAATGATTGTCGACATGAAGCACACTTTGGCCACTTTGGTACTGTTCTGTTCGTTTGGCAACGCACAATGGGCTCGCGTTTCCGATGTTCCTGCATCCAGCAGGGTGTACACACTCTTTGCGGTGAACGACACACTCTACGCTGGTACAGACTCGCTGATGTATTTTCGTGCCAATGCCGGAACGCAATGGACTTCTCACGCGTCACCCGTTACGGGTCCTGATGCAATCAGCTGCATGGCGAAAACCAAGAATGTCCTTATGGCAGGAACCTTCAAGGGTGGCATTTTCACAAGCACGGACGAAGGGGCTTCATGGCAGGCATTCGATGCCGGTTTGTCCGGCCTGGGTTCCATGGACATCGGCGGGATCGTGATGCTCGGCGATAGTCTCATGGCGGGAACGCTCGGCGCAGGAGTGTTTGTGACGGCCAACGATCTCACGCATCCATGGTCGTCGTTGAGCGACAGTCTCGCGCCTTATCAGGGAGAAAACGTGTTCAAGATACTGGGCCTTGGGAACGTGGTGCTTGCAAGTGCGGGGTCGAACGGATACATGTTCCGCTACACGAATGCCGAGCCGTGGTGGAATCCGGTACCATTGAGCACTCCGCGGCATGTCGGACTGACGGTTTCGGGGATAGCGTCGAGCGCCTCGACCGTTGTTGCCGGAACGAGCTCTGGCGTCTACAGAAGCACAGACGAGGGTCTCTCCTGGAATACGGCAAGCGTGTCGTTCCCCCCGCAGACAACTTCAATCCTCCTGATGCGCCACGGTGGGACGTTCTTTATGCTGGCCAACACGCTGGCGTCCCCGTCCTTGCTCATTTCACAAGATGAAGGCGTAACATGGCAACCGCAGGGATCGTTGCCTGTGCCTTTTGTGCACTCTCTTACTGTGGTAGCAGAGACTCTGTATCTGGGAACAACCGCAGGATTGTGGAGCGCGCCGCTGTCGGGGGTGGTTGCAGGGGTGGAAGGGAAAACAACATTGCCCCCTGCATTCCATCTCGGGCAAAGCTATCCCAACCCATTCAATCCGTCAACGAGAATTCCGTTTTCGGTTGAGAGTCAGGGAGTGGTTTCCCTCAAGGTCTATGACTTGCTGGGCAGAGAAGTGAAGACGTTGGTTGACGAATATCTGCAACCCGGGGATTATGAGAGAACCTTCGATGCCTCCGGTTTTGCGGGGGGAGTGTATCTTTACAGATTGCGCTCAACCGGATTCCTGGAAACCAGAAGAGTCCTATTACTAAAGTGACGTGGGCGGAGAATCTTACTTTGGGTGTGTCGATTTTAGGGTCTTCCAATCGACTACTAACAAGCAACGGTCTGAATACAAACCAATCCCACCCAAAAACAAGGAGATGCGGCCATGAAATTCATGATGTTCATCAAGCATAATGAGGCGCTTCGCCCGGAACAGATTCCGCAGGCCATGCAGGATGCGATGGGCGAGTTCGTCACACGGTGCTTTTCAAATGGCGTCCTCAAGGACACTGCAGGGCTCAAGCCCACGGCGGAGGGCAAGCGCATCCGCCTCAAAGGCGGGAAGCTCACGACGACTGACGGCCCCTTTACGGAGTCGAAGGAAGTAGTGGGGGGATACGCAATCGTGGAGACGAAGA
Source organism: Bacteroidota bacterium (assembly GCA_049644265.1). Classification (GTDB taxonomy): domain Bacteria; phylum Bacteroidota; class Ignavibacteria; order UBA10030; family UBA10030; genus JBARRO01. The sequence continues at coordinate 22,732 of JBARRO010000065.1, read as the reverse complement.
CGTACGAGGAAGGAATGAAGGTTGCGCGCGAATTCATGGATCTGCACCGCATCCACTGGCCGGCATTCGAAGGCGAGTCGGAGATCCGGCCGATGGAGGAGTACGAACCGTCACCGGCGAAGTGACAGAAATTCATCGTGCAGGGGCACGAAACACTCAAGCGAGATCCAATAGAAAAAGCCGTCACGGCAAATCGTAACGGCTTTTTCCGTTTTTTTATTCACCTCTTACTACTTAACTACTCCACTACTTCCCTACTTCACCAACATCATCTTCCTGATAATCTGCTTCCCGTCAAACTCAATCCGTGCAAGGTACATTCCGGACGAGAACAGATTTGCCTGGAATCGCGCCCGGTAGAGATTCCCCGCCTGGGCCACACCGTCAAATAGGACCGCGACTTCCCGTCCCACAACGTCGTACACCTTCAGAGAAACGTGACCATCGTTCGGCAGCGAGAACTCAAGCCGTGTCGTAGGATTGAAGGGATTCGGGTAGTTCTGATGCAGCGCGAAGACACGCGGCACTCCTGTGGCCAGCACCTCAACGTTGGTCGTCACCTGGGTGGTGAAGCGACGTCGGGCGGAGAACAAGCCGGTCCCTCCGGTGTTTGTCCCGCTGACCCTCCAGTAGTACGTCGTGTTCAGACCCAGACCGTTCAACGTGAACGATGGTGAGTGAAGCGTATCGATGTCAACGACGATCGTTGAAAATGCAGTGTCGCGTCCGACTTGAAGCCGATACGTAACCGCACCAGGACTTGCGTTCCACGTGAGGGCGAGCGTTGTCGGCTGGTTCAGTGCACTGTCGGAAGGCGAAACGAGGACAGGAGCCGCCGGGGCAAACGGGAGCGTTGTGAAGCGTCTTGAGCTTGTGTACGGACTCGGGCCTCCGATGTTCATTGCCCGGACATGCCAGAAGTACGTCGTGCCTCTCGTGAGTCCTGTAACCTGTCTCGAGGGAGTCGCCAGACTGTCGATATCCGCAACGAGGGATGTGCAGGCGGAATCGAGAGCAACCTGAAGCCGAAAGATTGAGGCCGTTGCCGAAGCGTTCCATGAGAACGTGAGCGTTGTCGGCTGATCCTTTGCACTGTCGGCCGGAGAAGTGAGGAGGGGAGCCAAGGGCGCAGCGATGATCGTCGTAAATCTGTGAGCCAATGAATATGTGCCTTGACCCGCAACGTTTGAAGCCCTGACTCTCCAGTAGTACTTTGCCGAATTCAGAAGCGAGCCTACCTGATACGACGTCGTCAGAATGCTGTCCTTCTGGAGCAGTCCTCCTGTAAACGTCGAATCCTGAGAGACCTGCAGGGTGTAGAACTCAGCATCCGTCGCAGCGTTCCAATTGAGCGTCAACTTTATCGGCAGATTAACCGCCGAATCAGCCGGCAGGCCAAGAACGGGCACCGACGGGAGTGGAGGCACCGTGTGGAAGTTCCTGGAATCCGAGAACAGGCTGAGCCCGCCCGAGTTGATCGCGCGGACTCTCCAGTAGTAAAGCGAACTCGTTGCAAGACCGTTGACAGAGTCGGATGTTGCCGCGAGGCTGTCGTGACTGACCGCGACTTGGCTAAAACTGCTGTCGATGGCAACCTGCAGATGATACAAGGTTGCTCCCGCAGCCGCGCCCCACTGGAGCCGCAGCGCCATCAACTGATTGATTGCACCGTTGGCCGGCGAAACAAGAGCCGGGATTGCGGGGGCTTGAGGAATTGTCGTGAAGCTGTTGACGACGGAGAACAACCCCGCCCCGCCGATGTTGGCAGCGCTGATTCGCCAGTAGTACTTTGTACTTCGGGCGAGGGAATTGAGCGAGTACGAAGTCTGGAGCACCCCCGTCGAATCAACCAGGAACGATGCGAACGTGCTGTCGGTCGAGACCACGACCCTGTACGAATCGGCGGTAGGCACGGCGTTCCATGACAGATTCAGTGTTGTCGGCCGATCTGTTGATCCATCGGCGGGAGACACCAGCTGAGCCACGCCCGGAGCGGCAATGATCGTTGTGAACTTATGAATTGCAGAGAAGGCGCTGGTGCCTCCCGTGTTTGTGGCGCTCACTCTCCAGTAATAGAGCGTGCTGTGTGCAAGCGAGCCCACTGTTGCCGTCGAATCGGTAATCCCGCTTTGATCGAACGCCGGAGAAGAGAAGGACGAATCGACCGCAACCTGGACGTGATACGTGACCGCCCCGGGGGATGGGTTCCAATGCAGCGTCAGCGATACGGGCTGGTTCAACGCGCTGTCGGACGGCACTATGAGCAGCGGTAATGCAGGAATGAACGGAATGGTCGTGAAGACGCCCTCCGGAGAATACCCACTGGCACCGCCGCTGTTGATAGCGCTGATGCGCCAGTAGTACGTTGTGTTTCGGGTAAGTCCCTGGAGTGCGAGTTCCACGGCGCCTGTGATCGTTGTGTCCGCAAGAATACCCGAGAATCCATTATCCGTTGCGACCTGAACACGGTACTCCGTTGCACCGGTTGATGCATTCCAGTGCAATGTCGGGCTGAGCGGAATATCGATGGTTGCGTCCAGCGGTGAAACGATGGAAGGCACCGATGGAATATTCGGAACCGTCACGAACGACCGCGTGGAAGAGAATCCGCTCGTGCCGCCGATATTGGTCGCGCTGACGTGCCAGTAGTACGTCGAGTCTTCGGGAAGTCCTGCCAGGACGAACTGGGTCGAAGTCAGGCCGCTTGTGTCGATGAGCAGTGAAGAGAAGTTGATATCCGTCGAGACTTGCAGACGGTAGCTCAATGCACCGGCCGAAGAATTCCATGTCAGCAACAGACTGGTCGGCTGATTGGGCGCGGAGTTCGTCGGCGACGTGAGCGTGGGGGTCACAGGAATGGGTGGAACGGTCGAGAACCGGTGGAACGATGAGAACGCGCTTGAGCCGCCGGAATTTGTCGATCTCACCCTCCAGTAGTACGTCGTGCTGGCAGCGAGGTTCGACGCCGCATACTGTGTTGTCGAAATCGTGTCGGCATCTGCTGTGACGATTGCGAATGTGCTGTCGGTCGATACCTGGATGCGGTAGGATGTCGCCCCGATGGCTGCATTCCAACTCAGTGTGAGATTTCTCGTTTGGTTTGAAGCTGCGTCGAGAGGAGATGCAGGGCTCGGGACAGCGGGAATGGGTGGAATGGTTGTCAAGTGATTCAAGGAAGAGAAGGTGCTTGTTCCACCAGGATTGGTGGCTCCGACGCGCCAATAGTACACCGTGCTTGTCGAAAGACCCGAGATTCCCTGAGAAGTTATCAGGATGCCGCTTTGGTCATACTGCGTTGTGGAGAACAAGCTGTCGGTCGATACCTGCAAGCGATACGAAATTGCGCCGGGTGAGGCATTCCAGCTCAGCGTCGGAGCAAGAAGCTGGTCGAACGCACCGTTCAACGGGGCTGCCAATGTTGGGACCGATGGTGCTGCGGGAATCGTTGCGAACCTCCTGGCGAGCGAATAGGAACCGGATCCCGTCACGTTCGTGGCAAGCACGCGCCAGTAGTAGGTCGTTCCGGTGGTCAATCCGGCAACCGGCAGAGACGTTCCCACGATACCGGATTGATCGGTCAAGGTGGTTCCGAATGATGAATCGGCGGAGACCTGCACCCGGTACGAGTCCGTACCAGCAAGCGAGATCCATATCAGCGTCGGCGATGTCGCCTGATCGATGCTCGAGTCGGCGGGGGAGCTGAGGGCTACAATTCCCGGAAGTGGCGGCAAAGTTGTGAAATTCCCGACGTTCGAGAAAACGCCTGTTCCCGCGACGTTCGTTGCACTCACCTTCCAGAAATACTTCGTCCCCGAAGCAAGTCCGCTCGTTGTATATGTTGTGTCCGTGATTCCGCTCTGATTCACCAGACTCGTGGAAAACGTACTGTCAGCGGAAAGCAAAAGCCGGTATGTTGCAGTGAACCCAACGATGTTCCACTTGAGCTGCACCGTCAGCGGCTGGTTGATTCCTGCGTTCGCCGGAAGGAGAAGTACAGAAGCTGAAGGGATTGGCGGAAGCGTCGTGAATGAGCGGATCGTTGAGGTCGGTCCGGTCCCACTGCTTGCTGTTGCACGGACACGCCAGTAATAGGTACTATTTGTAGATAAGCCCGGAGGAGCGAAGGTAGTGTCGGTGATTCCCGCCGAGTCGATCAGGGCGACCTGGAACGTATTGTCGTTCGTCAGCTCAACTCTGTAGCTCGTCGCACCGGAAACGGGCTTCCACTTCAAAACCGCGTTGGTCGCCTGGTTCACGGCTCCGTCCGCGGGGAGCGAGACCAGTGGCGCAACGGGAAGCTGATCGATGGTCGTGAAAAACCATCCGGACGAAAATGGACTTGCGCCACCGGCATTGCTCGCGCCAACCCGCCAGTAGTATTTTGTGTTGGATGCAAGACCCTGTGCTGAAAACATCGTGTCCGGTACGGCCGACGCGTTGAGGAGTGTTGACCCAAACGTTGAATCGGTCGACACCTGAAGCGAGTAGAGTTCCGCACCAATGGTGACATGCCAGCTCAAGGTCGGTGTGAGAGGCTGGTTTACCGATCCGTTGACGGGTGCGGCGAGCACCGGCGCAAGCGGAGCGATTGGCAGCGTGGTGAACTGACGTATGGATGAATACGATCCGACACCGGTGAAGTTAATTCCCCGGGCTCTCCAATAGTACCGCGTATTGTTCAGCAGCGAGGTAACGGCGGTCGTTGTTGAGCCGAGCGAATCTCTGTCGATCACGGTTGAACCGAACAGGCTATCCGTCGAAAGCTGGACACGATAGAGCGAAGCGCCTGTCGCGGTGTTCCACGTAAGGCTTAATGCCGTCGGCTGATTGGTTGCCCCGGCAAGGGGAGCGCTTAGCGAAGGAGTTGCGGGCACTGCAGGAAGCGTCGTGTATGCGCGGAATGCCGAGTAGGGACCAACGCCTCCCGCGTTTACTCCCCGCACACGCCAGTAGTACTTCGTGTTCGACAAGAGTCCGGACATTTGCCTCGAGGTTGAAATCAATCCACCCTCGTCAATAATTGTCGACGCAAAGGTGCTGTCGGTTGATACCTGGAGCCAGTACGCCGTAGCTCCCGAACTAGTTCCCCAGTTGAGGGTAACATCGATTGCCTGGTTTACGGCATTGTTTGCCGGCGATGAAAGCGCGGGCGCGAGCGATGGGGCTTGAGGTATCGTGAAGAAATTGCTCGTTGATGAATAGGCCGACGTATCGCCGCTTCGGGCAGCGTTCACATGCCAGTAGTACGTGGTGTTGATGGAGAGGCCGCTGAGCAGATAGGATGTTGTGCCAATGTTCTTTTGATTTACGATTGTTGTCGTGAACGAGTTGCTCGTTGAGACCTGGAGTCCGTACGAATCCGCCAGCGGCACAGGATTCCATTTGAACGTCACCGTTGTGGCCTGAGGTATGGTGATAGGCGCGTCGGAAAGTGTCCATTGTGTCCCATTCATCAATGTTCCGTCGTGTCCGTTTCCGGTCACGTCCGTGGACGTGGCTCCTGTTCCGTTATCCATATGGTAATAGGCAACCAGGCCTGGTTCCGTGCCCGTCAGAAGGCCCATGGACGATTGAATCTCCGCCTGAGACCTGACGGCATGCCAGATCCGAACCTCGTCCATCCTTCCCTCAAACAAATTGCAGTTGCAGTTCCCCGGCTCCTGCCGGCCGATATTCACTTCGCCGGAGTTGGTCACGAGAGGTCCAGCAGCGGTATGCTGGCTCAGGAGAATCCCGTTCTTGTAAAACCGCACACCGTTTGTTCCTGTTTGAAAAACAAGGGCGACGTGAGACCATTGATTAAGGGGGATGGTGTCGGCGCTGTAAATCCAGGTTGAATTATTATAGAGTCCAAGCCCCGTTTGCCCGTTTGGACGTATTTCAAACAGGAATCCGTAATTCCCCTTGTCGATAATGGTCGTGTTGCCGTTCCGCGTCGGGTAGACCCACGCTTCCAATGTCAGGCTGTCGGTTATGCGCAGCGATGGCTGATCAGGAATGCTGACGTAGTTGTTTGTGCCGTCGAAGAGAAGCGCACTTCCCGCCCCGAGCGAGGACAAGGTTGGGACCGCAATGGCAGTCGTGAACGAACGGACCGACGGAGTTCCAAACGCACTCGAGCCGTGCGGTGTAATCCGCCAGTAATAGGTTGTGCCGTTTGCCAAACCGGAGACGGAATACGTTGTGGCTGCAACGTTATCCGTGAAGACAACAACAGAAGAGAGGAAATCCGGATCGGCCGCGACTTCGACGCGGTACCAGAGCGCGCCGGAAACGGCGTTCCAGTTGAGTGATACTGATGTGGGCCTGCCCGTCGCACCGTTCGCCGGCGTAGTAAGAACCGGTGCAGTGGCAGGGAAAGCCAGATTGTTTACGAAGAGCGAAACACTCGTTCCGCCCGAACCGAAGAAATTGGCGGAGACAATATCGGACTGGCCGTCGTTGTTAAAGTCTCCCACCGCAACGTCCTGCCCGCCCGAAACATTGCCGAGCGAAACTGCGGATTGAAACGTCGCATTGCCATTCCCGAGGAACAAGGAAACGGGAGCTCCGGAGAACACGTCCGAGACGCTCACAAGGTCCAGAATTCCGTCGCCGTTGAAATCCCCCACGGTTAACCCCCTGGTCGAGTTCGGAATCGAGGCGGCGCTGGCGTAATCAAGGGTCCCATCGCCCAGACCGCGTCGAACCGATATTGTCGAAGAGAAATCCTGCACAGCAACATCGATGTTCCCGTCGTTGTCAAAATCGCCCACGACGAGACCATTGCTTGCTCCCTGAGTCACGGAGAAGAAATCCGTCGATGCAAAGGTGCCGTCGCCGTTGCCCCGGTTGATGCCAACACTTACGCTCGGATAATCCTGTGTTATCACAAGGTCGGCTTTTCCATCTCTGTTGAAATCCGTGACGGCGACGTTGCGGGGATAGAAGAATGTGAATGCCGTTCCTGCGCCAAACGTGCCGTTACCGACTCCGGGAAGCATGATCACCTGATCGGTTCCGTAGGAAGTCACCGCGACGTCGAGTTTTCCATCCCCGTTGAACTCCCCGACGGCGAGCCCCAGGGGAGAGCTTCCCCCACCGGTATAGAGCGGTGAGGCAAATGTGCCGTTTCCGTTGCCGCGATAGACGACGAGATTGTTGCCGGTCAGCGCGAGGATATCGACCTTGTTGTCCGCATCGATATCGACCGCAAGGACCTTGCCAAGGTATCCTGTTGTCTTGAGGATCGTCGGGGCTCCGAATGTACCATTCCCGTTTCCAAGGATTACTGAAATCGATGAGTCGGTACTTCCTCCCACAACCAGATCGAGATTCCCGTCTCCGTTGAAATCTCCCGGAGACGAGGACATGGACGTGGAAAGGCCGGTCTGAATGGCCGTCGCAGATGCGAAGCTTGCACTGCCGCCCGGGGAGACAAACTTCTTTGCAAAATAATCTGCCGACATGCCGGTGAGGCTGTTCGCGGTCACGGCAATGCGTCCGTAGGAAACACCAGCAGGCACCGTTATTGTCAGCTGAGAGTAGGACGCCGTGGCAACGCTCGCCTTCACGCCACCGACGTACACCAAATTACTTGATGGTGTCGGATGGAAGTTCAGGCCCTGAATGGTTATGGAGCTTCCCGCCGTCCCGAACTTTGGTGAGAACGAGGTGATCACCGGTGGCAAATATGCGGCCGTGCTGCTCACTTGCAACGTATCGGGCGATCCGACCTGATTATGCGTGAACACAATCTTCGCAGACTTTGCCCCTGTCGAGGTGGGTGTGTGAGAGACGAGGAAGAGCTGTGAAGAACCAACTCCGACCGTTGCACTGGTCGGTGAGATTGTAAACTCGGCGCTGTTTGAAGTCACAGAGGAAATCGTCATGGACGAGACACCGTTGTTGAAGACGGTGACGGAGTCCTGCTTTGTCCCGTTAACAGCAATCGTTCCGAACGAAAGTGAAGACGGTACCTTAAGGAACACGGCGGGTGCAGCGGTTTTATTGGGAAGAACGTTTACCGCAGAGCTTCCGGAATTTGTGACCACAAGGTCTGGCCTTCCGTCGCCGTTGAAGTCGGCCGCCGCGAGCCCTTGCGGACCACCTCCCGCGTTGAAAGACTGAGCCGATGCAAAAGTGCCGTTCCCATTCCCGGGCATGATTCTGATGGTCCCGTCCGTATTGACAACGGCAATGTCGAGTTTTCCGTCGCCGTTATAATCGCCGGGGACAACGTGTTCCAGGTTCGATCCGAAACTGGTTGGAGACGGCGATGCAAACGTCCCGTTGCCGTTGCCAAGGTACACGTCCAACGTCGAACTGTTCGTGATTGCAAAGTCCATGTTCCCATCGGCGTTAAAGTCGCCGACACCGACACGTCCGCCCCCCGGAGAGAACGTCGATCCGCTCGAGAATCCACCGCTTCCATTGCCCAATCCCACTGTCACATTAAGGCCATTATTGTTTGCGACGATGACGTCGAGGTTTCCGTCGTTATTGAAATCGGCCATGGCAACGCCCTGGGGTGCCGCACCCGTCCCCAATCCTCCGATGACTGCAAATGAGCTTCCCCCAAAATTCTGTATGACGCGCACTTCGTCGTCGAAGATCAGGTTGGTCACTGCGAGATCCAATCTTCCGTCGTTTGTCAAATCTCCCACTGCCAGACCGCAGGGATACGTTCCCACACCACCCACGCTGAACGGCGATGCAAACGTCCCATTACCGTTTCCAAAAGCGATAGAAACACTGCTGCTTCCAAGGTTTGCCACGGCGAAATCCACATTCCCGTCTCCGTTGAGGTCCGCTGCGATAATTCCCTGCGGAGCAACTCCGACTCCAACCGATGCCGCCGATGTAAACGTCCCGTTACCAACACCAAGCCTGATGCTCACGTCGTTGCTTGCGTTGTTCGACGTGGCGAAATCAATTTTCCCGTCGTTATTGAAGTCGGCTGTCGCGACGTACCGTGGTGTGTTTCCCACGCCGACCCCCAGAACGGAATCAAAGACTGCCGTGCCAGTGGCGCTGAAGAACGGTTTCAGGAAGAATCCCTTCGACTGCGTAACGTACCCGTTGGTGTTCAGCGTGACGGGACCATAGATCGCTCCCACGGGGACCGAAGCTGTCAGCGTTGTCGATGTGACGCCGATGGCCGTTCCTTTGGCGGGTCCGAAGAACACATTGTTGGAAGCGAGTGTGGGATTGAATCCCGTTCCGGTAATCACGACGGGTGTTCCGGACCTCCCGCTTGTCGGTGTAAAAGACGAGATGGTGGGAGGATTTACAACGACGGTTACTGTCGGGAGTGCCGTTCCGACGGTGACTCCATTGAGCGTTGCTGAGACCGTGCGCGGTGTTCCGGCGGTTGTGCCGAGGAATGTGGCGGAATATGTCCCGTTACCGTTATCCGTCACGGAACCGATCGTCCCCGAACTTGTGCCTCCCCCGGTGAGCGAAAACACGACCGTTGCGCCGCCGACCGTGACGCTGTTACCGAGAGGGTCTTTGGCGAAGAGATAGATTGTCCCCGTCTCGCCGAGCCCGACATTGGAAGACACAGAGACCTCGGAAGTCGCTGCGACTGCAAGTCCGGCCGTTACCTCGACGGTGGGCAGGAGCGATGTGACGATGGCGCCGTTGACCGAAGCGCCGATACTTTTCGGAGTCCCCTTGACCTGACCGGTGACGGTTGCGGAATAGGTCCCGTTATTATTGTCTGTCACGGAACCGAACGAGACCGTGCTCGATCCTGCGCCTGTCATAAAGAACGCAACTGTCGCTCCGCCCGAGGTCACGTTGTTGCCGTTCACATCTTTTGCCTGAAGCGTGGCCGTGATTGTCCCGCCCGAGCTTACGGTGGAGCCTGAAAGGGAAACCGTGGATCGGGTGAGGGAGAACTGGTCAATGCGGCTCCGAAGGACCGAGAGTGTTCCGGCCGTCCGGTTTGTGACGGCGAGGTCGAACCGTCCGTCGATATCGAAATCATCGATGACCACGGCAGAAGAGCCGGACCCCGTTGAAAACGTCGCGGGCGGAGCGAGGTTCAGCGATGCACCTCCGAGGTTGAGAAGCACAGACACCGAGTTGCCAGAACTGCTCGCGACGGCGAGGTCTGCTTTTCCGTCCCCGTTCATATCGCCGACACTCATTCCCAGCGGACCACCGGGTGTGTTTACATCGACCTTTGCTACAAAAGATACATTACCGCCTGAGGACGTATTCGCAAAGAATGAAACGCTGTTGCCGTTGGCGTTGGAAACTATGATGTCCATCTTGGAATCGTTGTTCAGGTCACCCACCGTCATGGCGAGAGGAAATGCTCCGGTTGCATAGGTAACACCTCCCGAGAAGGAAACTGAGCCGGGCGAACTCTGGTTGCGATAAACAGTCAGTACGTCCGCACCGAACGATGCGGCGGCGATGTCAGATCTTCCGTCGCCGTTGAAATCTGCGGCAACCATCGCTCCGAGCGAGTTTGCGACTGTCAGCGAATCGGAAGCAGAGAATTGGAGTAATCCTGTCGACCGGTAGATTTTGATCTGTGTGAAAAATGCCACCGCGAGGTCGAGGTTCCCATCCCCGTCGAAATCACCCGTAGCAATCGCCTGGGGACTGACGTCAGTCGGGAAATCCATACGCGTGGCAAAGGAGATCGTTCCGCTTACGCTGGTGTTCTTGAGAATGGAGAACGAGGAGCCGTTGGAGTTCACGAAAGCCAAATCGGGTTTTCCGTCCGTATCGAAATCGCCGACGATGACCGAATGAGGCCCTGCCACCGCAGCCACGTTCATCGGCGCGACAAAAGAAACCACGCCGGTCGAACCGGTATTCCGGTAAACGCCGACGGTATTGTTATCGGTGTTCGATGCAACGAGGTCGGCTTTTCCGTCACCGTCGAGGTCCACGACCGCAAGAGATTTGGCGTTTGCCCCGAGACTTAAGTCGACTTTCGGATTCATCGAGGAGGAGGAGAACACATCTCCGCCCGAGAATGTTGGCGTGAAAAAGGAAGAAGATATTGTTACGTCACCCTTGGCGGTGTCGGCAATGGTAATGGGCCCGTACGTGGCGCCCGCGGGGACCGTCACTGTCAGAGTTGAAGAAGTGCCTCCCGTGACCGTTCCCCTGGCCGCCCCGAAGAATACGATGTTGGATGCAGACGTGGCGTTGAAATTAGATCCCTGGATCGTGACCGTCGTCCCTGTTGGACCCGAAAGAGGGGAGAACGAAGTGACTATCGGAGACCCAATCACAGTAATACCGGGATACGCGTTAATAGGAGTAACGTTCGTCGTTGTGGTGATGACGCGCGTGGATCCGGGGACGGTTCCGGTAAACTGGGAAGTGTACGTTCCATCGTGATGATCTGTCACGGCGCTGAATGTCCCGTTGCTCGACCCGCTCCACGGATACGATTCAAGGCCAAACGTTACGGTGAGCCCGCCGGCGGTCAGGAGATTGTTGTAATCGTCCTTCGCTACAAACGTGATGGTTGATGCTTCTCCGGCATGGATGGCGGAAGGAGAAACCAGAACCTGCGATGAACTAGGATTCACCGTGCCGGGAACAACGGTAATAGTTGGAAGCGCGATGCTCAGCGGAACGCCGCCCACACTCACCTTCACGGTATCGGGTGTTCCCGCGACCCTTCCTTCGAAATACGCACGATACTGGCCGTTCTGCAGGTCGTAGACTTGTCCAAGAATGCCGGAGCTTGAGCCCGATCCCGCCATCGTGATCCCAACTGTCAGGCCGCCGGTGAACATGTTGTTCCCTGCCGCATCTTTTGCCTGGAATGTGATATACGTCGACCTTCCTGACTGAATAACGGGATCAAGAACCGACAGCGTTGACAATGTCGGGGAAAATGTCGAACCCGCTTCGACCTGAATCCTCGGCAACAACGTCGACACATCGTTTCCATTGATCTTCGCCCCCACATAGCGATACGTTCCGGCAACGACTCCCGTGAAGGTCGATGTGTACGTTCCGTTGCCGCTGTAGACAGCCGGACTGAATGTTCCTGTCGTATTGCCAATTCCGAGGAGAGAGAAATCCACTGTGAGGCTTCCCTGGGTATGCGGGTTGAAGTAGATATCCCTCGCGTTGAGCGTCACCGTGGTTGTTCCGCCCGAGGAAACGAGGAAGGACGCGACGTCGATCCAGGACTGGCTCGTTGACACCTGCCCTGAAATCACGGTCACGGTCGGCAAGGTTGTGGCAAGCGGCGTGCCGTTGATTGTTGCGGTGATAACGGTTGGCGAGCCTGCCGTTCTGCCGTACAAATCCTCCCGGTAGTTGCCGTTCCCGTAGTACCCTGCGTAGCCATAGTTGGAACTGCTGATCGTACCAAAACTCGTCCCGCTCCCGAGAGCAAGATAGACTGCATCTTCAGCAGAGGTGACGAGGTTGTCATTGACGTCCCTTGCGGAGAGGTTGATTGAGGCATTGGTCCCGGCCTGAATCGTGTCCGGGGTGACAGTCAGGATGGAGTGCGTCGCGGAAATGGGTCCGTGCAGAACCACGAAAGGAACTCTACGGGTCTTCAGGGTGTCGCCGTTGATGATGGCACCGAGTGAATCGGTTGTGCCTGCAATAACTCCCGTAGCCGTTACGGAATACGTACCGTCTCCGTTATCCGTTGTGCTGCCAAAGCTCAACGTGGACGTCCCCGTCCCTTTCCGGTAGAAGGTAAGGTTGAGTCCCCCGCTGATATGGTTGTTTCCCAACGCATCTTTTGCGCGCACCGTAACAACAAAGGAAGACGCCGATTGAACGACGGCAAAGGAAGCCGGAGTCAGAATGACGGAGGTATTGGCGGAATACGGCCCGGCCTTGACGCGGATGGTCGGTAGGACTGAACTCAGCACTGTTCCGTTGATAGTAGCGCTGATGCTGTTTGCTGTTCCCACAAGTGCGCCGGTGAACCCTGCGGAGTAGGTTCCATCGTTATTGTCGGTGACGGATCCGAACGTTCCTGTGCTAGTTCCATTCCCCTTCAGAGAAAACACGATAGTCTGGCCCGCAAGAGAGAGATTCGATCCGTCGAGGTTCTTCAGGTGAACCGTGGCCGTGATGGATGACCCGGAGTTCACGGAATCCGCCGAGAGTGATACAAAAGACTGTCCCGGTGAATACAAGGCGACCGTGTTGCGAAACAAGGAGAACGTATTCGTCGTCGGGGTCGAGATTCCGACATCGGGTTTGCCGTCGCCGTCCAGGTCCGAGAGAAGGATCATACCGACAGACGATCCGACAACAAAATCCTGATGCGGGGAGAATGTAACGGTTCCCGGGGTGCTCGAGTTTTTCAGAAGTGAAATCTCCCATGCGTTGTCGGCAGCGACTGCAAGATCCGGCTTGCCGTCATCGTCGAAATCGCCGATGGCCGATGCCGATGCTCCGTCCGCTGTCGCGAATTCCTGCTTTGCCGCAAACGAGATTGCGCCGGGAGAGCTTGTATTGCGAAGAATCCCCACGGACCCGGAGCGATTTGACACGACAACCTCTGGTTTCCCGTCACCGTCGAGGTCTCCGACAGAGATACCGTACGAGAGCGAGCCGGTGGCGACTTCGGTCCGCGCGCCGAGCGTGAGTGTTCCGGTCACCGAGAGGTTGGGATAGTATCCGATGCGTCCCGGGGTGTCGTAACTGACGATCAATTCCGGACGGCCGTCACCATCAAGGTCTGCAGCGGCAATCGATTTGGCTCCGCCTCCGGTGGCGAAATTGCGATTGGATGAGAAGGACATCAAACCCGGTACGCTTCGGTTGAGGAGAATAATGGCAAGTGCATTGCCATTATCAACCGTGGCAACGTCGATCTTTCCGTCTCCGTTAAAATCCGCGGCAACAAGGCTACTCACGCTGTGTGAAGCCCCGCCCCCGATAAAATCAGTCCGGAGAGGAAACGACTGAAGGCCTGCAAACGAAATCGTGCCGGGAGTGCTCAGGTTGTGGAAGCCCGACAGGTTGGGATTCCCCGCGTTCGTGATCATGACATCGGGTTTTCCGTCCCCGTCGAAATCAGCAAGCTGAATGCTTTCTGCCTGGCTCCCTGCGCCAAGCGTCACAGCCGGGGCGAAGGTTGGTGACCCAGGGCTTCCTGTATTCCTGAAGAAGCTGATGGTTTGGGCGTTCTTGCTCGTTGCGACAACATCCGGTTTTCCGTCTCCGTCCAGGTCGCCAATGGCCAGGCCGTTTGTCGGGAATGCGGATGGAACATTGATTCGCGCCGTCACGACGGTCTGATCGACATAGCCACCGGCGTTAAAAGTTGACTGGAACGGATGGGCGGAGACGCCGGTCAGTCCCGAAGTGAGATTCAACACGGAGATAGCGCCATACGTTGAGCCTGATGCCACGACCACGGTGAGAGAAGTTGTTGAGGCCGCACTCACAACCGCGGGATTCATGCCGAAGAACACGACATTCTCCGGAACGGTTGCGCCGAAATTGGTACCCGTGATCGTTATGCTGGTTCCCGGCGCGCCGGTGTCTGCACTGAGACTGGTGACAGTCGGCCGTCCGGTCGTCACGGTAATGGTTGGCAGAGTTGAGACGAGGTTGTTCCCGTTGACAGTTGCAGAGACAGTGCGTGCGGTACCGACGGTTGTGCCAACAAAGTCCGCCGTGTATGTGCCATCGTTATGATCGGTCACGCCGCCCAGATTACCGTTGCTTGTTCCCCCGCCCTGAAGGGAGAACACAACCGTTGCCCCACCCGCGGTGAGAAGATTTCCAACAGAATCCTTTGCCTGAAGTTTGAACTCCGTCGTCAGCCCGGTCGGTATACTCGGCTGACTGAGACTGAGAATGGATTGCTGGGTTGAGACTGCGCCCGGAACAACCGTGACAAACGGCTCCCCGTTTGTTTTATTCCCGCCGCCGATGACACTGGAGACGTCAACATCAAGAATAGAAGGTGTTCCTGCAACCACGCCCTTCAGGGTTGCCGTGTACGATCCGTCGTTGTTGTTGCCGACCGTTCCGATAATGGCTGTGCTGGTGCCGCCTCCGCCGACGTTGGGAGCGCGAAATGAAAATTGGACCGTGAGATTTGTTTGAGGGATGTTATTTCCGGCCGCGTCTTTTGACTGGAAGGTGATGGTAGAAACGGTTCCGGAGGGAATGGGGTTCGGCGCAACGGTCAGCGTTGAACCGCTCAGCGAAAACGGGCCCGGGATAACAGTGAATGTATTCGAAAGAGGGTTCGTCAAAGGCTGTCCGTCGATTGTTCCGCCAACAAGCCGCAACGTTCCGGCCGTTGTGCCGGTCAGCGTTGCCGAATAGGTTCCGTCGTTATTGTTGATAACCGGTTCAAGAGTTCCCGCGCTCGTTCCGCTGCCATCGAGGAAGAACGCAGCCGTATGTCCGCCCTCAATCAACGCAGAACCGAAGATGTTCTTTGTCTGCATGGTCACGGTCGTCGATGTGCCGGATTGGATTGTGTGAGACGAAATCGATATGGTGGAATTCGCAGCGACCGGATCGTTCGGCTCGACCTGGATCGAAGGTGCTGAGGATGTCAGCTGTTGTCCACCGATGGTTGTCACGAGTACCCGGCTGGTCCCGGCGACAGTGCCGGTAAATGTCGTGGCGTACAATCCATTGCTGAAATCGGAAACGGGACTGAACGTGCCGGCGCTCGTGCCGTTCCCGGACAGACTAAACACCACCGTCAATCCGCCCGTCGTAAGATTGTTCCCGTTCACATCCTTTGCCCTGAGTGTAAAGGCGAGTGTACCATTCTTTACGACGTGAGAGCTGGAGACCGTTAAGACCGATTGCGAGGTCGACACAGAACCGGGAGTGACGGTCAGCGAAGGCAGAGTTGAGGCGATGGCTCTCCCGTTGATTGTTGCCGACACGGTTCGTGCCGTCCCTGCCGTGACGCCACGGAGCTTTGCCGTGTAGGCGCCGGTTCCATTGTCCAGCGTTATTGTGCCGAACGTTCCCGTGCTCGTACCGCCGCCGGTGAGGGAGAACGTCACGTTCTGGCCCGGAAGATACGTGTGGTTTCCGTTATTGTCCCTCGGCACCATCGAAACCACGATGGTGTCGCCGGAGAGGACGGTATTCGATGAAAGGGAGATAAACGTTCTGGAAAGGGAGTACGGGAGAAGATCGTTTCGGAGGATGGAGATGATATTCTCGTTGGCATAACTATGGCGGACGAGTATCTCGGGCTTTCCGTCGGCGTTCAGGTCTGCAACGCTCACGTTCGCGGCTCCGTCTCCTGAGGGGTAACCGATCCCGCCAGCGAAGGAAATCGTCCCACTGGTGCTCAGGTTCCTGTACACACGAACGTTTGTGCCTAAATAGGGCAGAACCACGTCCACCTTTCCGTCGCCGTCGACATCGCCGAGGCCTGCATACTGTTCGTTCGATGCACTGATGGGAACGGGGGCGGCGAAGCCAAACGCGGCTGAGGTTCTCCGATAGAAGTAAATCGAGCCGGTAGCACCCTCGGTGACGAACAAATCGACTTTTCCGTCGCCGTCGAAGTCACCTTTGTAAAGATGTTCCGGCTGGCTCCCTCCCGAGGGGAGAGTCGGAAGCTTGGTAAACGAAACCGTTCCGGGTATGCTGGTGTTTTGGTACATGCTGACGTAGTCAAGCCCGTTCTGTCGTGAGATTGCCACGTCGGCCCTGCCGTCGCTGTTGAAGTCCCCCATCACGACGCCGATCGGATAGCCGATTGAATTGTCCTCGTAGGCAAATGACCAGGAGAGGCTTTCGCTGTTCTTGTAGACCCGGAAGTACTGGATGTTGTAGATGACGGCTAGGTCAAGAAAACCGTCCCCGTCGATATCTCCAATCGCCAGGTCGGTGACAGTAATAGACGGACTGATATTCGCGCCGAAGAAAATCGGTGATTGGAAACTAATGCTCCCCGGAGTGCTCGTGTTGTAATGGATTGAGATGACATTCGTCGGCTCTTTGGAATTGACGGTGATAACGTCGAGCTTTCCGTCTCCGTTCATGTCCTCGATATACACGTGGCTGATTCCCGCACCCGAATTGATATTGACCTTGGGTGCGAAGGAGATCGTGGATCCACTGCTCGTATTGCGGTACACGGAAAAGAACCAATCCTGAAAATTTCCGATACCGTTATAGTTACCGACGACAAGATCCGGCTTTCCGTCGCCGTCGATATCGCCGGTCGCAAAAGCACCGACTTTTGTTCCGTGGTCGAGGTCGATCTTGGGAGCCATCGAACTTGCTTCGAGATCGCCGCCGGTGAAGATGGGAGTAAAGGGAAGTTCCGACCAGCGGGTCTTATGGTAGAGCGTTGTGGTTTTGATCGGCGCGTAGGTCGCACCGTAGGGGATGGAGAAGGTGACGCTTCCCTCGGATGAGGAGCTGACCGAGGCGCGGACGCCGCCGACGAAGACGGTGTTGTCCGACAGCGTATAACTGAATCCGGTGCCCCCGACGGTCACAGACTGAAGCGGCCGTGCGGCTGTTGGACTATACCCGATAATGAACGGCACCAGCTGTTGTGCAAGACCCTTGAACGAGGGGCTCAGGAACAGAGCAAGAAGAGTTACGATGGTAAGAAATCGTTTCATAAGGCCTCCCATAGTTCATCCAAGCAGTTATAAACGTGAAAACGTTGACTTGAGAACGGCAGTGAGCTGCGTGAGAAGAACCAGTACATCAACTCTCACGTTTCGGTAATACATCCAACCGTTGCCGGATGGCAGGAAGATTGTCCTTTAGAAAGTAATCTTCCGCGCCTGCGGCCGTTGCTGCATCCCGAAACTCCTGATCATTGCTGTTCGAGACTATGACGACGCGCGCCTCGGGGTGGGCGGCTTTTAATTTGCGCGTTGCCTGGATGCCGTTCATTCCCTGCATCTTGACATCCATCAACACCCAGTCGGGCCGGAGGGCCTCGTAGGCAGGAATCACGGTCGATCCGTCGCCGCATTCCACGACTTCATCGACGGGCGAGGCCACAATCGTTCTGATGGTCTGCCGCATCATGGAGTTGTCATCAACTATGAGGAGTTTCATCATGTCTTTCGTGGTAGGTTGCATGGCACATTGTGGTGCCAATCTGCATCTGGAAAGGGCCAATAAACAGAGGAGATTCTCACTTTTGAGAAGGGGGGAAGTACTCTAAGAAGAAAGGAAGAAGGTAAAAGGTAAAAGGAAAAGGGAGGAGCAGATTGCAGACGACAGACGGCAGACAGAAGAGGCCAGAGGAGGCGATTAGGGAAGGTAAAAGGTAAAAGGAAAAGGAAAAACACTGTCATAGTGAGCCTGCCTGCGGTAGGCAGGCGCCCGCCGTCTTTTTGGCGGGAAGTCGAACCATGTTCTGAGGTCCCGGCAAATCACCTTTGCTCGACGGGACGGCGTCCCGTCGGACGAAGGCCACACCACCCATTTCCATTTCTCCTCCATCCTTCCTATATTCTCCCCCTATGAAAAAACATTACCTTCTCTTCGGTCTATTCCTACCGGGCTTGTTGCTCGGCCAGGTCGACAAACCTTTCTTCTTCGTTCAAATGTCGGACCCGCAGTTTGGAATGTATCGGATCGGAAAGAACTTCAAGCACGAACGCGAGAACGCCAGGAAGGCAATTGCAGCGGTCAACAAGCTTCATCCGGATTTTGTCGTGGTGACCGGGGATCTTGTGAACAAGGAGGGAAACAAGAAGCAGATCGCTGCGTTCAAGGAAACCTTCGCAATGCTGGACACGACGATTCCGCTGTATCTTGTCCCCGGGAACCATGATGTAGGCAACAGGCCGACGAAGTCCTTGTTGCAACACTACCGAAAAGAGTTTGGGCCCGACTATTATTCCTTCGACCGGCACGGAGTGAAATTTATCGTCCTGAACAGCTCGCTCATCAAGGATCCGTCTCGCGTGAAAGACGACGCGCTCCACCAGAAAAAATGGCTGCAACAAACCCTCAGCGAGGCATCTACTCGAAACCCGAAACTCAAAACTCCAAACTCACCAACCATCCTCTTCCAGCACCATCCCTGGTTCCTCAAGCGCGCCGGAGAGGTTAACGGGTATTTTAATATGCCGAAGAAGATCCGGGCGGAATATTTGAAGCTCTTCAAGGAACTGGGGGTGAAGAATGTTTTCGCGGGCCATCTCCATGCCAACGCATACGGGCAGGATAAGTCGCTCGAGATGGTTACAACCGGGCCGGTCGGCCTTCCATTGGGAATCGATCCTTCCGGGATTCGCATCGTCACCGTCCGGCCGGGGAGCATTACGCACCAATACTATGCGCTGGACAAAATTCCCGAACATATCGCGTTGGACGAAGAAGGAACTCGTCGTTGACATGTATACCAATCACCAGAGATGCCCAATGAGAAACGCGTTCGCTTTCGGATTTCTTTTGTTGTTCCTGCTTTCGGGTTGTTTTACCTCGCGAACGATCGTCTGGGTGGCAACGGACGGAAGCGGAACCGTGGAACAAACGGTGGTCTACGGCAACAAGAAGTTCTCCTTTGGCATGGATTCAACGGCCGGTGAAATGAATTCCACGGACTCGAAAAAGCCCGACTTCGACGAAATGGCATCGGATATGGGACCGGGAGTCCGGTTTGTTTCGGAGGAGGAAGTTGTGAGGGAGAATGGTCATGGATACAAGGCGTTGTTCAGGTTTGAAGACGTGAGCAAACTGAAGCTGAGCATGTGGCCGTCGGAGAAATCGAAGTCCGACTCGGGGAGCTTTTCCATCTCTGCGCCGGTGAACAAGGACGACAAGATCGCGTTTCAGTTTATTCCCGGGTCCCCCGCGACACTGATTATTAACATGCCTCCGCCAAAAGAGCAGAAGAAAGAGGAGAAGAAGAAAAAGCAGTCAAAAGAGGAGGAACAGATGTCGGTCATGGCAATGAGGATGTTTCTGGAGGGACTGAAAATCTATACGGCGGTCGAGGTGCAGGGAACGATTGTGGAGTCGGACGCGAGTTTCAAAAGCTCGTACAGTGTTGTCTTGGCGGACATCGATTTCGACAAGCTCCTCGCGGACGAAAAGGGATTCAACAGACTCACGCAGGCGGAAACAGCGTCGGTGGAAGAACAGAAGAAACTGATGAAGGAAGCGAAAGGGATAAAGATAGAGCTGAATCCGAAGGTGACGATAAAATTCAAGTAGGAGAGTTGTTCGCAGGACTGCGTCTTCAATGTCGGTGAGAACATGTTTGCCAGAATCAGCATGCTTACGCTCCTCCTATTTCTGCATCTATTTTTCCAAACTGCATATTCTTCGAGTCAGAACGATTCGGCAAACTGTGTTGGGAGCAAAATCCGAGCGCTGATCAAGAAGGAACTTCGGAACAAGAAACCCTCCCAGCAAGAGCTCGACTCACTTTTTGACTTGTTTCGTAGAGAAAATCAGGGCAATCATCTTTGCACGAACGACTTGTTTGGGGATTTGGACGGCGATTTTGACCTAAGGGATTCGCTCTTTGATAATTGGAGAATCAGGGGATTAAGTGATTCAAGGTTGATGAAGTTCCTCTTGAATTTGAATACGATTAGTTGGAAAAACATTGAATTTTCTGAGATGCTGTGGGATTACATTGTTTATTACGCCCTGACCGTTCCAGAACGAGTGGTTTCAAATTGGGCTTCGTTCAATCCCGCATTACGAAATCAGTTTCTGTGGGTCCTGGAACATGCTTACGCTCGAGACGTAGCTGATTGGATGGGATTCAAGGAAGACACAAAGAAGTCCGTAGCGTCAGAGTTCTACTATCGGATTGCGCCATTTTCTGAGAAGCCGATTACGGACTATGCCGAAGCTGAAAAAGTCGAAATTCTGAATCGCATTGTCAAAGATAACTTGAGGAAGATGGAGGAGCTGGTACGTAGGCTAAAGGAGATGGGTTTGACGGAGTAGTTGAGCTAGCGTGGATACGATAAGAATCAAGTAAGCTGCTCCTTGTTCTCCAGCGCAAATTTCAGCAGGCTGTAGCTGCCGCGAAGGTTGAGCTTTTCAGAAATTTTGAAGCGATAGTTGTCGACGGTCTTCTGAGAAAGAAACAAGACGTCGGCGATTTCCTTGCTCGTTTTCGATTCTGAAATTAGTTTGAGGATCTTCCGTTCTGTAGGACTAAGCTGCTGAAGCCCCTTGTTTTCAGCCTCGAACGAGGCCCGCTTCTCTTTCCGGTTCAATAATTTTCCTGTGAGCGTTGGACTCACATAGTACCGGCCTTCGACAACAGCATTCACCGCGTTCGCGATATCCACAGAGGCGCTCTCTTTCAGAAGATACGCCTTCACTCCCAGGTCCATCGCTTCGTTCAGCATCTCTTCGTCGTCAAACATCGTCAAAAGGACCAAGTGAGGCGGTTCTTGTACGTCTTTCAACCTTCGCACAACATCGAGTCCTGAAAGGCGTGGCATATTGATGTCCAGAACCGCGACCGCAGGGTGAAGCTCCTGAATAAGTCGCAGAGCTTGTTCTCCGTCGCCAGCCTCGGCAAGCACTTTGAATTGTCCGTCGCGCTCAAGTGCTTGTCGAACCCCAGTTCGAAAAAGCGGATGATCGTCAGCGATGACCAATGTGATAGTAAAGGATTTCAATTGCAGAGGGAAGAGATCAATGATAAATTAGGGATAGACCAGGAATATCAAATAGGAACTCCTTCAAACAGAATCATCACCCCCGTCCCAAAGGGATCCCTTCGGGACATGTTTTTAGCGGGGGTCTGATCAAATGAGGATGATGTTAAGAAGGACAATCCTTCCAATAGCTCTGTTTACGGATATTTCAGATTCCCGCTAAGAGCATGCGGGAAAGGCTTGTTACCATCCTGAGCGAAGGCGAAGGATGGGGTGTCTGAAAACCACAAGGTCATTTATCCGCGTTACGTGGTTCGCCTACTTGCCCGCCATTTTGGTTTCCACGAGGCAGGCGGGCGCTCACCATGGTCTGAAATGTTTCTACGATTGATCGGGCAACTCTCTCTTACCATCCTGAGCGGAGGCGAAGGATGGAGGTGTCCAAAAGCACGGGGTCGTTTATCCGCGTTATATGGTTCGCCTTCGCTCACCATGGGGCTCTCTTTCTCATTCAACATTAATTATTCAATGTTCAATATTTCTTTCTCCATCATCCATCAACCCTCATCCATGTTCTTGCTCCTTCCAATCTCCACCCTCACCTCCGTCCCGTTATTCAGCTGCGACCGAACCTCCATCTTCCACCCAAACATCTTCGCTCTCTCTTCCATTCCCGAAAGTCCGAATCCCTTTCCCAACTCCTCACGCAAGCGTTCATGTGTGACATCCATTCCCTTCCCGTCGTCTGTAATCGTGACCTCGATCCCGGCGACAGCCCTCTTTATAGAGACCCGGCCGCTTGCGGCACCAGAGTGTTTCACGATGTTGCTCAAGCTCTCCTGAATGATACGAAATAATCCTATGTCTTCATCCCCCACCAGTATGTCGTCAATTTCTTCCACATCCACCGAGAATTGAATAGGAGAGGACTCGGCCACCTGCTTTACCAGAGCCCGAATGGTCTTCGTCACTCCAAGTTGGTCCAGCTGGTGCGGCCTGAGGTTATGCGAGATATTCCGCACCTCTTCGATCGTTTGCGAAACAAGGCCGGAGGTTTCGTCGAGCTCCTTTTCCCCGGGGCGCGCCTGAAGCATCATCAGCATTCGATTCTTGATGACAAGCAGGGTTTGACCCAGGCTGTCGTGCAGCTCGTTGGCAATCCGCTGGCGCTCCTGCTCCTGCGATTGGATCAGGCG
>JBARRO010000064.1:0-10460 GCA_049644265.1 Bacteroidota bacterium | reverse complement strand
GCGCGAGTCTGTTCCGAAGTTGATCCTTTTGAAAATGACGGTATATTTCGTTACCTTATGGTCAGACGTCGGCAATCGGGGGATGAAGCGAAGAGTTCTGCATTCAAGGGGTGCCGGCGGAAGGAACATTTTTGCCGGAGTGGTGGAATTGGTAGACACGCACGGTTCAGGGCCGTGTGGCTGCAAGGCCATAGGAGTTCAAGTCTCCTCTCCGGCACGATTTGACAGCGGCGCACACTCAATGAGTCGAGTGAAGCGTCTTCTCACCTCTTCTTCTGTTCGGTCCGCCGTCCAAGGAACAGGCTGAACACCGACCCTCTTCCTTCCTCACTTTTCACAAAGAGCTCATACCCGAGTAGCTCGCACAAGGATCGTGAGATCGTCAACCCGAGACCCGTTCCTTCGTACTTCCTCTTTGTCGTGTTGTCCGCCTGATTGAATGCTTCGAAGATTTCATCAAGCAGATGACCCGGGATGCCGATGCCGGTGTCGATGAAGTCGATCCTGAAAGGGGTCAGGTTGATCGAATCCCGTTCGACTCGTACTTTGATGCTTCCGCGCTCGGTGAATTTGAGTGCATTGCCGAGGAGATTGATCAGGACCTGTTTCAACTTCTTTCTGTCCGTCTCGATTGGTCGCAATGGAGCCGGGATTTCAATTTCTACTTTCACCCCCCTCTCTCTTACCTGAATTTCCATCTCCGCCACTGTTTCACGGATGAGAAGATCGACGGCCACGCTCCCCCGTTCGAGCTCAAGCCTTCCCGCCTCCACTTTAGAAAGGTCAAGAATCTGGCTGATGACGTCAAGAAGATGTTTGCCGTTATCGAGGATCCTTTCGGCATAGGCAACCTCGACCGGATCCAGCTTTCCGCCCTTGTTCTTCGCCAGGACATTCGCAAACCCGATCACGGAATTCAGCGGGGTTCGGAGCTCGTGACTCACATTGGTCAGGAACTGACTTTTGGCCCTGCTTGCTGCTTCGGCCTGAATTTTTGCCTCGGCAAGCTGTGTCACCATCCTGCTCAGCGCCTCGTTGACCTTTGCGAGTTCATCCTTGCGGGCGACGAGTTCCGCAGTCCGCTCCACGACCCGTTCTTCAAGCTCAAGATTCATTTTTCGCAGTCGTTCTTCGATGTGCTTGCGGTCTGTGATATCCTCTGCGACACCCGCGACACGGTTCAAAACCCGGTTCTTGCCCTGAATCGGAAAGGCGCGGTCGCGGATCCAGCGGACCGCTCCGTTCGGTCGCTGAATTCGGTATTCCACCTCGCAGACTTCGTGCGTCTGTTTCTCCACGTACTCTCTGAATCGATCACGATCTTCCGGCAGGATGCTCTCCAGGAATCTTTCCGGATTCCCGAGGACGCGCTCACGCGGCATGCCCCATACCCCGTCAAACGCCGGACTGACGTATACGAGCCCTGTGGTTCCGGGGTCATTGATCCAAAACACTTCCCGAATGTTTTCTGCGATCTGGCGAAACCGTTCTTCGCTCTCCTTCAGCGCTTCTTCCGCTCTTTTCAGATCCGTGATGTCGAACGCAACGCCGCCAATCAGTTCGGGTTTTCCATCGCTCCCCAGGATCGGGAACTTGTTGACAATGGAATAGTGCATCCCGTCTTCCCGGAGAAGCGTCTCCACGGTTTGAAGCTTGCCCCGTTCAATCGCTAATCGGTCGTTATCCTTGAACTGGAGCGCCGAATCCGCTGGAAAAATCTCATCATCTGTCCTGCCTCGCATCGATGCTGATGACAGGTGAAAGATCCGCTCGCCAATTTCATTTATATAGACGTAACGCCCCCGGATGTCTTTCATCCATGCAGCCCCGGGAAGGAACTTCATAAAGGATGAAAATCGCTGTTCGCTTTCACGAAGAATGTCCTCGGCCTGCTTCCGGTCCGTAATATCGATCAGAACGCCGTCGATGCGGACGAGTTCGTCGCTGACGCCATACACCGGGATGGATGTCTCGTCGAGCCAGCGGATCTCTCCGTCAGGGCGAATAATTCGGTATTCCGTTCGGACCGAGTGCCCTGACAGCACCTTCTGCTCATTCTTTTCAACCGCCGCAAGGTCGTCAGGATGAATCACTTTCTTCCACAGCGACTCATCCGCGTAGAAGTCCTTCACCGGCCTCTTGTAGATCCTTTCCATGCTCTCCGAATTGTAGAGCACTTTTTTCGACCGTGGGTCGAAGGACCAGAATGCCTCACGCTCCAGGTTCCCAAAGATATTGCTCAGTTGATCCCTGGTCGTCTGGAGCTCCTGTTCCGCTTTTCTCTTCTCCGTAATATCCTCGGCAATCCCTATGAGGCCAATAATCTCTCGCTGCTCATTACGGATGGGTGAAGTGCTCAAAGCAATCAGCAGTTCCTGTCCCGCTATAGTCCGATTGTAGATTTCGCCCTTCCAGCCGCTCTTTCTGCTTTCTGTGAGTATTCGTTTGCGAACATCCGGCGCAAGCTTTCGGGACCCAAGTATGCTCACATGTTGCCCGATGATCTCCTTGTTGGCATAACCGTATTTCTCCAGGAAGGCCTTGTTGACAAAAATGAACCGGTCATGAAGGTCCGTGATGGAGACAATCTCCGCAATACTCTCCAAAGCATGCGTGAGAAAGCGGAGTTGTTTCATCATCCCCGTTCCAGACGTTTGCCCTGAAAGGCGTGAGCCTTCGGGCACCGGTTTCTTTCTGACAGAAGGACGTTTGTCTCGGGAGGGAGACCGTTTGCTCTTTGTCACGTGCCGCTTTCCCTTGCGGGGATGGTGGGGTGGCTTGTTCCGATTCATCGGTCAACACCGCCGGTCGCTTGAGGCCAGCCAAGCCGCGCTCGATAGTCCGGCAATCTGGATGCGGTGGGCGGGGTCAATGTGAGACGACGGCTGAAACAGGGTCGGTCGGATGGAGAACTTTGTGGAGTGTCCTGAGGAGTTTCTCGGCCGTATACGGTT
Organism: Bacteroidota bacterium; assembly: GCA_049644265.1. GTDB lineage: Bacteria > Bacteroidota > Ignavibacteria > UBA10030 > UBA10030 > JBARRO01. The sequence goes on along the minus strand of JBARRO010000064.1, from coordinate 7,506 downwards.
TGAGCAAGACTGCCTGCACGCCATCGGCTTCACTCATGCGGATTTCATCGGGCATGGTCAATCCGGTTGTCGCGATAATCTTTACCATTGGATCAATTTTCCTTAACGCCCTGATGGTCTCCGCCCCTCCCATATGGGGCATCATGATATCGGTGAGAACGACCTTTATTTCTTTGGACCTTTGGACAAATGCGCTGACTGCCTCCGTGCCGTCATTCGCCGTCACCACTCGATAGCCATGGTTCTCAAGGGTGACCTTCGCCACTTCCCGGATGGGCTCTTCATCGTCGACAATCAGGACGAGTTCTCCCTGTCCAGGTGGAGTCTCCGGGCGGTCCTCTTCGTTCTTTATCGGCTCTTCCTCACCGATTGCCGGCAGATAGACACTGAATGTGGATCCTTTATGTTCAACGCTGTCAACTGTGATAAATCCCGAGTGACTTTTGATAATGCCGAGTGCAGTAGAAAGCCCCAGTCCCGTCCCTTTTCCAATGGCCTTCGTGGTGAAGAACGGTTCAAAGATCTTATCCTTGTTCGCTGGCGGAATCCCCATGCCGGTGTCGCTCACGCTGACAACCACATAGGATCCCTGCCGGGCGCCGGGATTCATTCTCGCAAAACTCTCATCGACATAGGTATTGTGTGCGCCAATCGTCAGCCGTCCACCCTTCAGCATCGCATCACGCGCATTCACGCAGAGATTCAGAAGCACTTGATGGAACTGTGTGCTGTCCCCCACAACCGCCCAGAGGTCTTTCGGAATTTCCATGCCCATCTCGATGGAGCGGGGAAATGTTTCCGACGCGATCTTGAAAACTTCCTGGATCAGCTTCGAGAGCTGGATCGGGGACCGGTCGCCCTCGATACCCCTGGCAAAGGTCAGGACATTCTTGAGCATATCTGCGCCGCGTTTCGAGCTCGTTTCGATGGCTGCGATGACCTTTTTGCTGAGGTCGTCATTGAGTTTCTTCTTGAGGATGTCGATGGAAATGACGATCGGAGAGAGGATGTTGTTCAGGTCATGCGCCATACCCCCCGCCATCACGCCAATACTCTCCATGCGCTGAGCACGTAGGAACTGTGCCTCAAGACTCTTCTTGTCCGTGATGTCGGTGTTAATCATCAGGATGGATTTGGGCTCCCCGTAAGAATCCCGCACAAGTGTCCATCGGCACGAGGAGGTGATTTCATCTCCGCTTTTTCTTCTCTGGCGTAACTCGCCGTTCCATTCGCCGTTCTGGAGGACCTCTACACGGGCCTGGAGGAATGCCGCCTCGACATCATTCTGATAAATCAGCTCGTTGATCTTTCTTCCCTCCACCTCTTTTGCAGTCCAGCCATACAGACGCTCGGCGCTCCGATTCCAATAGACCAGCATGTTGTCCAGAGTCAAAACAAGGATGGCGTCCTGCGCCTTGTCCAGCAACTCAGCCTGCTCCCGGATACGCTCTTCCGCCTGAATACGGGTCGAGATGTCAATTACCACCGCTTCGACATACCCTTCCGTCTTGAACGTCCGACCGGAAAACGAAATCCACAATCTTGAACCATCGGCGCGACTGAGATGGGTCTCAAAATTCTCCACAACACCCTTATCGTAGAGCGATTCAATCAAGCGATCCCGGTCTTCCCGCGGGAGTTTCGCCAGGAAATCCCGGGCCTCCTCAAAATCCCTCCCAACCATTTTCAAGAACGCGTTGTTCGCATCCAGAACACGTCTGTCCTGCAGGGATATCCGGATAACACCGGCAAGCGAGTTTTCGAACAGATTCCTGTATTTTTGCTCGCTCCGCGAAAGCTCTTCCAGCTGCGTCCGCTGCTGGGCAATGAATCTGCGCTGATTCAAAACAATAACGACGATAAATCCCACTGTCACGGACAGCAGGACAAATGTCCCAACACCCAATGTCCAGAGTATTTCTATCGGCGTATTTTGCAGAGGAAACCTCCGGAATAGATAAGATTTTCAACAACAATCAGACTCCAGTGGACATAGAAAGCCAGGAGCAATTGTTCCGTCGGAAGATGAGCAATCATTCCGCGCAATGCATAGAACATCAGGCCCCCGGCAGAAGATACAAGAAGCGCCGAGAGGACCCAGAAACGTGGATTTTCAAGGAATGTCAGTGTTTTCGACTGGGCGACACCGACAAGCGAATAGACCGATGCGCAGGCGAGCAGGACCCGTGACACCGGAATGACATACACAGACGGCTGATCCATTTTTTCGAGATACAACTTTGCCACAATCCAAAAAGCGGTGAAGACGAGCATGCTCAAACGAAACACGGCTTTGGTGGACTCCTTTTCCTGCCAATCGGAGATCATGAGGGTGAGCATATTGTATTCGATCAGATTGAAAAAGTGGCCTATCCAGAGGTTGTTAACATCCCTTGAGCCGAGATAGTACTGCAGTGAAACGGCCATAGCGTTCACAACAAAGAGGATCAGGAGAAGCTTCAAATCCGGCTGAAGAGAGCGGATAGTAAAAAGCCCTACGATGACAGGAATAAGTATGGAAAATGCGGCAGCGTGCGCCAGGTAGGGAATGCTCAAATCCTGAAAATCCTCTTCAATGAAACATTAATGTATGAACAAAATCCAAGAACCGCAATTTGCGCGATTTCAGAAGGTTTTTGTGGAAAAGAAAAGGGGCGCTGGTGACAGCACCCCTTTTTCTCTCGTTCGGTTAATTCGTAGAACTTACTTACTTCGATGCAACCTGTTGTGGCTGCACCCACTTACTCATCATCGATCCGGTTACGCCTTTGCCACAGAACGGCGGACAAGGATAAATGTCCTCACCGATCGGGCCCTGGGTAATGTCGTTCCCGGTCGGATCGACTCCGACGAGCACGAATACCGGATTGCCGTTCTCTTCCTTGGCGTTGTAGATCCGGATTCCCACGCAGTTGTCCTGGGCAAGAATCTTTTCATAGATGTTCCTTCCCAGATAGCCGGCAACCAGGTCATGGGTTCCTGCTGTCTTCTGATAGCTCTCCGTCATTTTCGTGGCTGCGGCAAGTGTCACAAGGTGATTCTCCGTCCCTGTGTACACTGCCCGCTCCGCCATCGTCACCTGGTTGGACACAATATACACTGCAGCAACCAGGACCAACGAGAGAACAATCGTGTTGAACCGCACAAAAAACTTTCGGCTGGATAACATGGCAGATCTCCTGTATGTCTTTTGTTTGATTTCTGTGATTTAGTACTCTGTTTCTCGAATCAACCTCGGAGAGAAAACTTGTGTCTCTTCGAGGGGGTTCGCGGGCTCTGCCGTACCCGCCCCTATATTGTTCAGTACATTGCGCTTTCACGGCATGTTCCTTGGTTTTTTGTCTGCAAGTTGATTGAGATTTTGTTTGCTTCGTGAGGAAGATCACAGCAACGCACGAACACCATAAGATCATGACTTGTCTCAAAAAGAGACATTGCAATATTCAAAGTGGAGCGACAATTGTCAAGAGATTCTTTGGTCTTCTTTGAGTCGCCAACTTTTCTTCCCGACCAATTTTTGCCTACATTTTCGCACGTTTAGGAAAAAAACAAGGCAGACAGGCTTTCCATGCTTTCAATCGACCATCTTAGCCTCCACTTTGGGGCGCGCAAGCTTCTCGACGACATCTCTTTTTCCGTCGGGCCGCGGGATCGGATTGGACTCGTTGGGGCGAACGGCACCGGAAAATCGACACTCCTGAGAATTATTGCGTCGCTTGAAGCGTCAGACTCCGGGGTGGTGACAAAGGCGGGCTTCGTGAGCGTGGGATACCTTCCCCAGGAGGGGATTACCGTAAGCGGGCGAACCGTATACGACGAAGTGCAAACCGCGTTCGAGGACATTGTGGGAGTTCAACAGCAGCTGGAGGAACTTCAGCTGGACCTCGCCCATCTGGACCCGCATGCGGCGGAGTACATCGAAACCCTGGAGATCCTCGGCGAGCTGCAGCATAAGCTGGAGGACCTCGACGCGTTTCGAATGAAATCGAAAATCGAGCGCGTCCTTATGGGGTTAGGATTTTCCACAGAGGATTTCGGCAGACAGACCGAGGAATTCAGCGGCGGCTGGCAAATGCGAATTGCGCTTTCAAAGCTTCTCCTCAAGGAACCCTCCCTGCTTCTTCTGGACGAACCGACGAACCATCTGGACCTTGATTCTCTCGAATGGCTGGAGGAGTATCTGGCCCGGTACAACGGCGCCTTGATACTCGTTTCACACGACCGGGCGCTCCTTGACACGCTGTGCAGCAAAGTCCTTGTTCTTCGGAACGGCGCGCTCGAAACGTACGCGGGCAATTATTCCTTCTACGAACGTGAGCATGCTGTCCGTGCAGAGCTCCTCGTCAGTCGCGCAAAGAACCAACAACAGCAGCTCAAACAAACCCAGGCGTTTATCCATCGTTTTCGGTACAAAGCGACAAAAGCCCGGCAGGTTCAGAGCCGCGTCAAACAACTCGAGAGGATCGAATTGATCCAACCCGAGGAGGAAGAGGAGGAAATCCATTTTCGATTTCCTCAGCCCGTCCAAAGCGGACGCATGGTGCTTTCGCTGAGGAATATCTCAAAGCAGTACGGCCAGCAGGCGATTTTTTCAAGTCTCGACTATTCGGTGGAACGTGGGGACAAGATTGTCGTCGTCGGCGTGAACGGGGCGGGAAAGTCCACACTATCGAGAATTATCGCCGGAGTCGAACCCGTGGATTCCGGTGAGCGTATTGAGGGACAGAACGTGCTCCTTTCTTACTTCGCACAGCATCAGGCGGAAGAGCTCGATTTGTCAAAGACGGCCCTGGAAACGGTTGATGAGGTTGCGGAGGGCGAAATCCGGAAGAAACTCCGGACCATCCTGGGGTCATTTCTGTTCCACGGCGACGATGTCTTCAAGAAGGTTGCGGTCCTTTCCGGTGGCGAAAAGAGCAGGCTCGCGTTGGCGAAAATGCTGCTTCAGCCCTCCAACTTCCTGGTCATGGACGAACCGACCAACCATTTAGACATGCGATCGAAGAGTGTATTGCAGGAAGCTCTCAAGAACTATGAGGGAAGTTTTGTCATTGTTTCTCACGATAAAGCTTTTGTCGATCCCCTTGGAAACAAAGTCCTCGAAGTGAGCCATAAAGGGATCAAGACATATTTGGGGACTGTGACGGAGTATCTCACAAAGAAGAAAGAGGAAGAAAAAGGCGTCGTTCCCGCGAAGGCTGCCAGCGCAGGATTGGAAATTGAGTCCGGCAAGACAAAGAGACGGGGATCCGAAGCAGAGAGGAAAAAACAGGCAATCAAGAAACTTCAGCCGCTCAAGAAGAATCAGGAAGCGCTTGAAAAGGAAATTGAGCGTCTGGAACTACAGAAAGTGGAGCTCGAGACACTCATGGCGGATCCTGACCTTTACAAGGATGGTGAGAAAGCGAGACGTGTTTCGGAACACTACATGAGTGTCCAATCAATGTTGACAACGGCGTATTTTGATTGGGGGAAACTTCTCGACAAGATCTCCGCCGCACAATCCCTTCCTGGAGACCCTGAAGCCGGCCAAAGCTAACGCTTTCTATCAGTGGTACTGAAATCCGAGTGTGACGGCAAATCCTGTCGGATTGACAACATAGGTGTAATTGCCCGATACCGTCCCCTCTCTTTTCGTGGCAAAGTACGCGCGTGGCTCGACGAAAACCTGACCTATCAGAAACCTCACAAAGGCGGACCCAAAGATGTTCCCGCCGTTCTTGGAGTCTGTCTGAGTATTTAACCCGGAAACAGGCCCCAGTAACCCCCCACCACCACTGCTTGATGAGGTATATTCCACGCTGTAGAAATACAGATAATATCCGCCTCCAACACCTGCATATGCACGTGTGTCGGCATCCTGGGCTTCGAACAACTTAATCCCAACGTTAATGTGAAGGGGGAGAAGAAACATCGCTTGCCGCGAGACATCGGGTTGGGGCGACCTAAATATGGAGATGGTCTGTTTTTGATAGAGGTCGATAACACCGCTCAGGAAAAAGTCATAATGGACAAACTCGGTGATGCCGTCAATGCCGAGCAGGAGGCCATTATTGAGCCCGTCACTCGGTTGAAAGAAACCGAATTTGCCGCTGTAGAATTGCCTGAGGTTTGAACTTTTTTCCTCTTTTTTCTCCTGGCTCCACAAACAAGAAGCCATCAGTGCAACGCCCACCAGAACGGCAACAATTCTCTTCATGTGTTTTCCTCCTTAATGATTTTAGCGGAAGTCCGGTCGCCCCGCACTAAAATAGCAAAAAAAAATCCTGTTGCAATGTGTCCTCTGCAACAAGACGAGTAGACACAGGAGTTGTGTTTCCTTTTTACACACCGGATGTTACCTCTTTCCCGCCCAACCTCCCCGGAGCTTGTAACCGATCTCCTGATTGCCAATGCGGATCACAATGGAATCCATCCCCAGCGGCAGCACCGTTGCGTTCGCCAGGGCTGAATCATCAAACAACGGGTCGACGTAGAGCGTCAGATGCGTGACCGATGAACCTACCTTGACAGCTGTCGGTATCCGCTGTTTTGACCGAGCCGTTTGGCGCTCTTGGGGAAGCGCTGACCACGGCTTTTGAGAGAGCTCAAATGTCCGCGTGACACTGTCAAGCCGAACTATCTGAACATAGCGCTGGGCCTTGGCTCCCGATCCGGATCGGGGAGCGGGCTGTGCACGGTCCTTCTGTTGGTTCTTTGAGAGGGAGGGTTGTTGGACTGATGGAGCTGCTCCTTTTGCATCGCCCCGTTCATAGTCCAAAGCTGCCGTAATCAATGTCCCCTCTGTCCATTCCACCGTCCCGGACTTTTCGTCGGCGGGAGATCTCTTTTCCATTCCCGGTGCTCCAGCACCGGCAGGACCCTGCAGCGTTCCGGAAGGTTCGACGGGCCTGACATTACGTTTTGCCCTCTTCTTTACAGATGCCTCCTCTTCCCTCCCGGCTCCAACATCTTTCAGTTGAGCGTCGTCCGACTTCTCCCCGACACCGTGCAGGTCCTGTTGCGACGACACATCGGCCTTTCCTTTCTTTTGTTTGGACGGTTTCTCGATTTCCGCCGCCTTAGGTTTCAATTCAGTTTCTTCAGCCCTCTGATGAAGAGAACCCTCCAGGGAGGGTCTTGTAAAGAACCAGTTGTTGTAGATGCCGATCCCCGTCAAGATCAGAATGACCGCTGCGATGCTCACCATGGTTTGCCAGGAGAGCTGAGACCCCCCCGCTTTTTTTCCACCGATCTGCCGGGATGCATCTGCCACAACGTGGCCGGACACCGAGGCCGGCGAGCTCTCAAGGATGCGATCACGAAGCCGCTGCTTCAATTCGTCCCGCCCGAACCTCTTTACTCCCGCAATCAGTCGCCGTTCACGCTGGACAGCAAGCTGGCATTCCTCGCATTCCTGCAGGTGCTTCTGAAGGACGGCCAACTCCTCCCCGACAACTCGTCCGAGGGCGTACCGCTCGAGCAGCTCCTCGTCGCTTGTCCAATGATTCTGAGATTGTGTCATGG
>JBARRO010000063.1:0-40323 GCA_049644265.1 Bacteroidota bacterium | reverse complement strand
AGCAAGCACAAAAACGACCTGGCCGGCCGTGATTTTTCCGATCTTCAACCCGGAAGTTTCAATCAGAGCCCGGATTCCCGGGACAGGGTTTGAGTTGATGAGGTCCAGACCGAGTTTGACCAGGGTTCGGTTCTCGCCCTGCAGCGGAACGATGTCCGCAATCGTTGCGAGCGTAACATATTGGAGGAAGGGGAGCAGGTGATTCTCCTCCTCATGTTCAAATCTCGATCGGATCGGCTCTCTCGTTGAAAGAGCCTGGATGAGCTTGAACCCGACTCCGCATCCGCAGAGGTATTTGTACGGATAGTGGCAGGAGGGTTTCAATGCGTCGAGGATTGCCACGGCCCGCGGCAGAGGCTGGCCCGGCTCGTGATGATCGCAGATGACCACATCGATGCCGTGCGAACGGGCGTATTCAACCTGATGAACTGCCGTAATTCCACAATCCACGGAGACCAACAGAGTTGCGCCGGTGGCTTTGACCTGATCGATTCCCGAGTTGGAAAGGCCATAGCCCTGTTTGATTCTGTCCGGAATGAAGTACTGGACGTTGGCCCCAGCTTTTTTCAGGAACATCCACAGCAGAGACGTTCCGTTTGTTCCGTCGACATCGTAATCGCCATAGACAACAATCTTTTCGGAAGCCTTTATCGCTCGCGCAATGCGATCCACGGCTGCTTCCATGCCGTCCATCGTAAACGGGTCGTGGAGGTCATCAAGGCTGGGGCGAAAAAACGACTTGGCTTTCTCGTACGAATCAATTCCGCGGTGCACCAGGATCTCTGAAAGGACGGGAGAGATGGTTAGCTCATCGGCGAGCTTCTTTGTCGCTTCCAGGACCGCAAGCCCATTCTCATCCGAATGGCTTCGCATGGTCCAGCGGTATTGGCGTACAGGGCTTAACATGATCGTCGGAATTAACGCCTCGGGATTTTCACCATTGGGGGAGACAGCGGGGGCAGAAGGAGAAAAAGGTTCGTCGATAAGCCGAATTCTGTCTTTTCCCGTACAGCAGGAAGAGGCAGCCATTTCTCTTATGCGACCTACCCGTCGCGCATCCCGCCCGGGGGCGGGAATCAGGCGGGCCACCTGCAGTCGAGCCGAAACTCAACTCGCGACTTACACGGTCTTGCACCGGGTGGGGTTTGTCCTGTTCCGACAAATTGTCGGAATCCCTTGCGGGACCTTCGACATTACTGTCGAAGCGGTGGTCTCTTACACCACCGTTTCACCGTTTCCGGCCGGCTCGTGAGAACCGACTGGATGTGTGTTTTCTGTGACACTTTCCATTCCCGCAGGATGTGGCCTGCGAGATCCCCGTTTCACACGGGGCACCGTGCCCTCTGGTGTTCGGACTTTCCTCCCCATTCCTTAACGGGATGGAGCGGCTGCCTGACGAACCTTCTTCTGCTTCTGGATCCTTGCTGCTCGATGTACTACAATCGTTACAGAACTCACAACTTCAACGGGGCCCTGGAATCGATGCCCCGGTTGGCCAGCTCGTCCGCTTCGCTGTTCTCCTCGCGGAGAACATGGATGATCTCGAACTTGAATGATGTGTTCTTCAATCGTTCGCGGACCCGCGCCACGTATTGCTTCAGGGTCGGATCCTTGACCTTGTATTTCCCGGTCAGCTGTCGCACCATCAGCTCACTGTCGGAGTGAACGACGAGGTGGTCACAAGCGACCTTCTCCACGAGTGTCAGGCAGGCAAGGAGGGCCCTGTACTCGGACACGTTGTTCGTGGCCTTGCCAATGTAGCCGTAGGTCGAAGAAATCTCGTTCCCGTGTTCGTCCTTCAGGATGATACCGACTCCGCTCTCACCCGGGTTTCCACGAGAGGCACCATCGGTAAACGCCCGGACCATCATAGTGCGTTTGCGGCGCCTTCAACAATTTCGTCGGAGACGAGGATTCTGCCGCACCGCTCGCAGGTAAAAATCGTCGAATTCTTCCGCAGTTCAAGTACCCGCTGGGGTGGAACGCGATTGAAGCAGCCTCCGCAGGCGTTGCGTTTGACGGCTACAACGGCCTTTCCATCCTTTGCTTTCCGAATCCTGTCATACCACTGAAGATCGCTTTTGGAAACTCTGGCAACGAGCTTCTCGCGCTCATGGTTGAGTTTCAATTCCTCTTCTTCATGCTCTTTGTTGACCGCGTCAAGCTCTTTCTGCCGTTCCGCAAGTTCTGCGGTCAGGGTTTCGATGTCGGGAGCGAGCAGCTCGGCATCCTGTTTTGCGTTGGTTGCCTTGCCTTCCAGGGATTCAAGCTCTTTTCCGAGTTTCGTAATCCGTTCCTGTGACTGGTCAATCTCCCGTGCAAGCGTGTCGTATTGTTTGTTCGTCTTTACCTGGAATTGCTGGGATTTATACTTCTCGATTTTCTCCTTGAGCCCGATGATCTCGGAATCCGCCTCGTCACGGCTCACGAAGGAGCGTTTGACTGTTTCTTCGAGTTCCTTCTTCAGGGTTTGCTTTCCCTTGATCTTTTGTTGCAGTTCTGCCACGATGTGGGGAAGGTCGCCTTTCATTTCGTGAAGCTCGTCAAGAGCTGAATCGACCTGCTGAAGCGCAAACAACAAACGTAATCGATTTTCCAAATAGTGCTCCTTTAGCTTACATACTATGAACAGGGTTCGTGGAAAACTTCGTCACTTCCACCGTCAATCGTTGTCGCAAACGTTTTGCTTCCTCCCGAAGCCGTCGGGCAACCACATCGAGCACGACGTGCTCTGTTTCCCAATGACCTGCATCGACAACGGCCATTCGCGGATCAATGCCATGGTAGGCATGGTAGCGAATGTCGGCGGTGAGAAACACGTCTGCCCCGGCTCTGGCTGCATCGTGTATCAATTCGCTCCCACTTCCTCCACAGACCGCGACCCGCCGGACTTTTGTTCGGGCGTTTCCCGCGTAGCGGAGACTCTCCGCGTCAAGAATCCGCTTTGCTCTCTTCAGAAACGCTTCCAGGGTCACAGGTTGGGAAAGGCTGCCGATCGCTCCGGCGCCGTAATTGGCACTCGGGTTCTCCACGCGGTAGACGTCGTAAGCAACTTCCTCGTAGGGATGAACGCGTTTCATCGCTTCGACGGTTTCCCGAACTTGCGCCCGTGGCACGATCATCTCGAGTCGCACTTCGGTTGCTTCTTCAAGCTTCTCAGGCTGCCCGATCACCGGGCTCGAATTTGCAGATCCCCGGAACGTCCCGGTCCCGGATATGCGAAACGAGCAAAGAGAATAATCGCCGATTACTCCCGCACCGGCCTTTACCATGGCGTTCGTGACCCGTTCGCGATGTTCCTCGGGAACGAAAACGACGATTTTCGCAAGCAGGTCCTTCAGCGGTGCAAGGAACTTCACATCCGCCAGTCCGAGCTTTCTCGCAAGAGAGAAGCTTACGCCTTCCTTCGTGAAATCCAGATTCGTGTGAGCAGAGTAGAGGGCTATTTTCTTTTCTGCAAGAGAAAGAACGAGCTTGCCGACCGGATCGGCGGCGCTGATTGCCGAAGGAGGCCGGAACAGCAGCGGATGGTGCGAAACAATCAGATTCGCTCCCCGCACCGCAGCTTCTGAAATAATCTTCTCAGTAATGTCAAGAGCTACAAGAACCTTCCGAACCGTTTTGCTGCGATCGCCGACCTGGAGTCCGACATTATCCCGTTCCCAGGCAATCCATCGCGGAGCCCAGGATTCTAGGATCTGCTCAATGTCGGCAATGAGCATAGGCCCGTAAAAGAAAATGTCCCGCTTTGGGGGCGGGACACTTTTCGGATTTTCGCAGATGCAGAAAAAACGGAATCTCGGCTATGTGGTCCTTTATTGATCAACATCGGTTCCAAATCAACGGCTCAGATGCACACATTCTGTTCCAAACGTTTGATAACATAGCAAAAAGTCAGTTGAGAAGCAAGAGCCGGACTTACGAATGAGCCGTCTGGTCCTCGTGGAAATTGATTTTTTCGAAGTTGATGTCTCTCAGGCGTTTGATTTCCAACTCGATCTTCTGGAAGTTCTTTTCGAAGGATTTAAGCAGGACGGAGGACTCATTCGATGTCAGCATCCGCTGGAGCAGATCAGCACTGATTTTGATGGCTGCCAGTGGGTTGTTGAACTCATGGCAAACCGTAACAACCAGTTCGCGAATTGCCTGGGCACGGTTTTCCGCTATCTGCATGCGTTTTTCCACTGCCCGGAGTTGTTTCCGCATCTGCACGCGCTCAAGCACGTTGATGATGGTGCGCGGGAGATGGGTTTCCTGCAGGTCTTCCTTTACGAGGAAATCCTCAACCCCCAGCTTCATTGCATCGACGGCCAATTTGTAGTCCCTGGTCCCCGTGACGAAGACAATGGGAACCTGACAGTCCATCTGATTCAGCTGAAGAACAAACTCGAGACCGTTTGTGGTGGGAAGGTTGTAGTCGGTGACGATGATGTCGATGTCAGCGTTCGTGCGGACTTCGCGAAGTGCTTCCTCGACGGACTCTTTCCAGATCAGTTGAAACTCCCTTTCCTGAAACTTCTGAAAGTGATGTTCGACAATCCTCACAAACGTGCTTTCATCATCCACGATCAGCACGCAGATGGGCTTATTTCCCAGCTCCCGTTCCATGGGTTATAGTGTAAGAGTTTGTTGGATGATTTTCAATTCTCAGTATTGGAATGACAGAACTCCAGCGCGCGGACAGCCACATTCTTGAGGCCCCCGGATGTCTGCAGTAGTGTCGAGGTTGCATTTAGCGCGGAATCTTCCTATAATCTGCTCGTCAGGTTGAGTAAAATTGACCGAACTGGTTCCCACCCCAGTAAGTAGATGTACCTGAAGGAGATAGAACAATGCCTGCAAAGAACAGAATCATGGTCGTGGATGATGAGGAGGCATTACGTGCCGTCCTGAGTGCCGAGCTGGAAGGAGAAGGCTATCAGGTAGTCAGTGCAGGTGACGGTCAGGAAGCAATCAACATTCTCACCACCCGGGAATTCGATCTCATCCTTCTGGACATCAAGATGCCCAATGTGGACGGATTCGAAGTGCTGAAGTTTGTCAAAGAACGCCAGCCGAAAACAAAAGTCATCATGCTGACAGGATTTGCCGACCTCAAGAATGCCATCGAGTCCAAGAAACTCGGTGCCGAAGATTTTGTCAGTAAGCCCTACGACCTCGTTGACCTCCTTACCACCGTCGAGAGAGTTCTCACCAGCGTCTAACTCACACAATCAGGAAATGCCGGAATGGCAAAAAAGCATCACATTCTGATTGTCGACGACGAAGAATCCATCACCTATCTTCTCAAAACAGAACTCGAAGACCAACCTGAATTTGAGGCTGACGTCGCTTCGAACGGCGCCGATGCAATCAACCTCGTTCAATCCAGGGTCTACGACGTTGCCCTTTTGGATGTAAAAATGCCCCGGGTCAGCGGCCTTGAGGTGCTCAAACACATCAAGGAGCATTCTCCCACGACACAGGTCATCATGCTGACCAACATCGTTGACGTCAAGATTGCGATCGAAACAACCAAACTGGGCGCCTACGATTATGTGAGCAAGCCCTACGACTCGACGGAGTTGCTGGCGACGATTCGACGGGCGATCGAACACAGAAACCTCGTCATCGAGAAGGAAGTCCACAAGCTCGGACGAGAGACTGAACTGGTCGGCGACAGCCAGTTGATGCGCGATGTGATGGAGAACGCGATCAAACTTGCGGCCAGCGAGGCGTTTGTACTTATCCAGGGTTCGAGCGGCACGGGGAAAGAACTTTTCGCTCAGTTGATTCACGCGCACAGCTCCCGAAAAGATCAACCGTTTATTGCGGTCAATTGTGCGGCCATGCCGGACCAGCTTCTGGAAAGCGAATTATTTGGCCACGAAAAGGGCGCATTCACGAGCGCCATCAAAACCAAAGAAGGCCTCGTCGAAGTCGCAAACGGGGGTACGCTCTTTCTTGATGAGGTGGGGGATATTAGTCAGATGACCCAGCCGAAGCTGCTCCGGTTTCTTGAAACGGGAGAGTTCCGGCGTGTAGGAGGAACTACTGCACGAACCGTCGACGTCCGGGTTATTTCCGCGACAAATAAAGACCTGCAGGAGGAAGTGAAAGCGGGGAGGTTTCGCGAGGATCTGCTGTACCGCCTGAATGTCGTCAGCATTCGGCTGCCGAACCTTCGCGAGCGCAAGGAGGACATCCCGAAACTCGTTGAGCATTTTCTCTCCCGGAAATCAAAAACGAAGAGGGTAAGTTCTGGCGCCATGGAAGTCCTGATGGCGTATGACTGGCCCGGAAACATCCGCGAGCTGGAGCACGTGATCGAAGGAGCGGTCGCTCTTTGCCACGGAGATATCATCGAACCCAAAGATCTTTGGATGAATGTTGCCTTGAGCAAACCTGCTCAGAGTTCCGTCTCATCCACTGTGCCGGCCAATGGTCAGGGTGATCTGATGACCCTGGAAGATCTGGAGAAAATCCATATTGAAAAGATTCTGAAGCTTAATCGCTGGAATCGCGTCAAATCTGCGCAGATTCTGGGCATAACTCCCAAAACGCTCTATCTCAAGATTAAGCGTTACAAGATCAAGGTAGATGCAGGGGAATAATCGATCCTGAGATTCCGGGGATGAAAGTATTCTTGAAACTTTTTCTTTTGGAGTGCAACTTTTCTTTGATTGCCCTGTATATATGATTAGGGATTGAAACCCAATCATCCCTAATCTCCTTCTTGTGGAGCCAGCAATCGGTTGCTCGTGGTGGGGTCGACCGAAAACCTGGCTCTTCTTATTTTCTGCCCTTCCGCCTTCCTTGACTTTCCTTCGATTATTCGGTAATTTTTTCAAGCAAAATCAGTTTTTCCTCCATTTCTGTTGTAAAGAATAGACACTTCCCGCCTGAGGACTTCCATGTCTCAATTTCAAGGGGTTGATTACTACAACCTCGATGAGCTTTTAACTCAAGAAGAAATCCTTGCCCGCAACACTGTAAGGGAATTCGTTGAAGAAAACGTTATTCCTATCATCGAAAAGCACTACAGAGCCGGAACTTTTCCCATGGATTTGGTACCTAAAATGGCCGAACTTGGCCTTTTCGGTTCCACTCTGCCGGCAAAGTACGGCTGTGCGGAAATGAACAACGTTGCCTACGGTCTGGTGATGCAGGAACTTGAGAGAGGCGATAGCGGGATTCGGAGCTTTGCTTCGGTCCAAAGCGGCCTCGTGATGTATCCCATTTTCACCTTTGGCAGCGAGGAGCAGAAAGATTATTGGCTCCCGAAGCTGGCGTCTGGAAAAGCCATTGGGTGTTTTGGATTGACGGAGCCCGACTTTGGATCGAATCCCGGCGGAATGGTGACGCGGGCCGAAAAGAAAGGTGACGGCTATCTGCTCAACGGCGCCAAAATGTGGATTACGAATGGAACGCTCGCAGACATTGCCGTCGTCTGGGCAAAGCTGGACGGAGAGATCAAGGGATTCCTGGTTGAGCGGGGCACGAAAGGATACACAGCGCCCGAAATGAAAGGGAAGCATTCGCTGCGAGCCTCGGTAACCTCGGAACTCGTCTTTCAGGACTGCTCCATTCCGCAAACAAATATTCTTCCGAAATCAGGCGGTCTGAAATCGCCATTGATGTGCCTGAGCCAGGCTCGGTACGGCATTGCGTGGGGAGCCATCGGTTCGGCTATGGCGTGTTACCACAGCGCTCTCGACTATGCAAAATCACGTATCCAGTTTGACAAGCCGATTGCATCGTTTCAGCTGATCCAGGAGAAGCTCGTCCATATGCTGAACGAGATCACGAAAGCCCAGCTCATGTGTCTCCAATTAGGTCGATTGAAAGACAAGGGAAAGGGAAAATTTACACAGATCTCGCTTGCGAAAAGAAACAATGTGTATCACGCCCTTGAAATTGCGCGGATGGCGAGAGAAATACTCGGTGCAAACGGGATCCTCGATGAATATCCGGTCATGCGGCATGCAGCGAATCTGGAGTCGGTCAAGACGTACGAAGGCACGCACGAGATGCACACGTTAATCGTTGGCGAGGACATAACCGGAATTTCAGCTTTTGCGTAATAACAAAGAATCGACGAACCCATGGCGCTCAGAAAGATAATCGGTGAAGCCGTAACGTACGATGATGTTCTGCTCCTTCCCGCGAGATCTGCGGTTCTCCCGAGGGATGCAAACGTTCGCACCCGGCTCAGTCGACACATCGAGTTGAATATTCCAATTTTGAGCGCGGCGATGGATACTGTCACGGAATCTGAAATGGCGGTTGCGATCGCGCGGGAGGGCGGCATTGGAATTCTTCACAAGAACATGTCGATCGAGAAGCAGGCGCTCGAGGTCGACCGCGTGAAGCGGTCTGAAAGCGGAATGATTCAAAAACCGATTACGCTTTCCTCTCACCAATCGGTCGGTGAGGCACTGGAGGTCATGAAGAAATACAGTATCTCCGGTATCCCCATTGTTGACGAAGAGAACCTTGTGGGAATTCTCACCAACAGGGACCTCCGGTTCGAACCGAACCTCGAGCTTCAGGTTTCAAAAGTCATGACGAACGGCAATCTCATCACAGCCCCGGTGGGAACCACGCTGGAGGAAGCCGAGGCAATCCTTCAGAAAAATCGAATTGAAAAACTTCCCGTGGTCGACAAAAATGGCAGGCTGAAGGGATTGATCACGTTCAAGGACATCCAGAAGAAGAAACGGCACCCGAATGCATGCAAGGACCGACATGGTCGATTGCGTGTGGGAGCGGCGGTGGGCGTCACCTCGGACACGATGGAACGGGTTGCCGCGCTTGTGGCCGCCGGAGTCGACGTCGTGGTGGTGGATACAGCCCACGGACATTCCCAGGGAGTGATCGACATGGTCAAACGTGTTCGCAAAAAATTTGATGTGGAACTGATTGCCGGAAATGTGGGGACCGGAGAGGGAACAAGGGAATTGATCAAAGCGGGTGTGGATGCGGTAAAGGTGGGAATCGGTCCCGGGTCCATCTGCACCACACGCATCATCGCCGGCGTCGGCGTTCCGCAGGTGACTGCCATTATGGAATGCGCGAAGGCGGCCGAGCGATCCCATGTTCCGGTTATCGCGGACGGTGGCATCAAGCAGACGGGCGACATCGCAAAAGCGATTGCTGCGGGAGCGGACTCCGTCATGATTGGCAGCTTATTTGCAGGCGTGGAGGAAAGTCCGGGCGAGAAGGTTTTGTACGAGGGCCGCAGCTACAAGATGTATCGCGGGATGGGTTCATTGGAGGCAATGAAACACGGGAGCAGAGATCGTTATTTTCAGGATGCGGAAGACGATATCCCGAAGCTTGTTCCCGAAGGAATCGAGGGACGGGTTCCGTTCAAGGGAAATCTCAAGGAAACGGTGTATCAGATGGTCGGCGGTCTTCGGGCAGCGATGGGATACTGCGGCTGCGCCACCATCGCCGACATGAAGAAACACGCCAGGTTTGTGCGCATGACAGAAGCCGGACTGCGCGAAAGCCATCCGCACGACATCGCGATTACCAAAGAAGCCCCGAACTACCATCTCTAGCCCTTCCGACGGAATGATTTCAAGACGGCTGGATGCAGTCCGACAGAAACTCTCCGAAGCCCGGCTTCACGCCTTCCTGGTGACCCACCTTGCTCACGTCCATTATCTCACAGGATTCTCCGGGTCGAACGGCGCTTGCTTGATCATGGAAGACCGTCAGTATTTCCTTTCGGACGGGCGGTACAAAGACCAGGCTCCACAGGAAGTGAAGGATTTCCGAATCATTATCTCAAGCAAAGGGTTTGCAGAAACTGTCGCGCACAAGGGCCTTCTTCCGAAGAAATCGGCGGTGGGATTTGAGGGGGCACACCTCTCGGTTGCACAACTCCATCACTTCGAGCAAACCCTTCCTGCTGTCCGCTTTCGTCCTTTCAGTTCAGTGGTCGAGGCGGCCGTCTCCGTGAAAGAGGAGTCGGAAATCCGGTTAATACGGCAGGCAGTGTCAGTAACGGAAAGAGTCTTTGAGAAACTCCTCGGGATCATCAAACCGGGGCTGCGTGAACTCGACGTTGCGGCCGAAATTGCTTACTTGCACCGGCTCATGGGCGCCGATGCGGATGCGTTCGAGCCAATCGTCGCGAGTGGCATGCGCGGCGCGTTTCCCCACGCGCGGGCGTCAGAAAAGAAAATCTGCAAGGGAGAAATGGTCACCCTCGATTTTGGCTGCCGGTACAAGGGCTACAACAGCGACCTCACGAGGACTGTCGCTGTGGGATCGCCCTCGCGCGAAATGAAAAACATCTACGATATTGTTCAGACGGCGCAGCGGAAGGCCGTGCAATCAGCGACGTCAGGAATGCCGGCCCGAGCCCTTGACAGAGTTGCTCGTGCATGGATCAAGAAAAAAGGATACGGAAAGTACTTCAACCATTCATTAGGTCACGGCTTGGGGCGTGAAGTGCATGAAACCCCGAGGATCTCCGCACTAACCAAAGATGTATTGCAGACGGGGAACGTCGTGACAATCGAGCCGGGCATCTATGTACCGGGCGTCGGCGGTGTGCGCATCGAAGACGATGTGGTGATTCGGGAAAAAGGGTGTGACATTTTGACGACATCATCCAAAGCGCTTCTCGTTCTATGACGGACAAGTTCAGGAAGGTGCTGATCATCGCGTACTATTTCCCGCCCATGGGGCTGAGCGGTGTTCAGCGGACGGTCAAGTTCGCAAAGTATCTTTCCAGGTACGGCTGGAAACCTACGGTGTTAACCGTCGAGCCAACCGGTTACTATGCGTTTGATGAGTCCCAGTTGAAGGAAGTCGAGGAGGCAGGTGTTCCGGTCATTCGAACCCGGTCGCTCGATGCAAACCATCTCTTCAAAAGAAAGAGCGTGGTGAAAATGCCGTCGGAATGGCTCAGAAAACTTCTTCAGTTCTTCGGAGATTTTTTCTTCATTCCCGACACAAAGATCGGCTGGAAGTCGTATGCTGTCAAAGCGGCGAGAGAAGTTATGGCAAAAGAACACTTTGACCTCCTGTTTGCCACGGCTCCTCCTCAAACCGCGTTCCTGATCGGAGCTGCGCTGAAAAAGAAATTCACGACCCCTCTGGTCCTGGATTACCGGGATGCATGGCTTGACTATCCCTTCAAATACTTTCCGACACCGATCCACTGGTTCCTGCATAAACGACTCGAGAAAAAAGTGCTGAAAGCGGGAGACAAGGTCATTGTGACCCATCGTCGGGTCAAGGAGGGACTCCTGAAACGCTATCCGACACTAAGCTACCATGATGTGACGATCATTTCCCACGGGTACGACCCGGAGGACTTTGCGGGAGGAAGTGCGGAAAAGAAGTCTCGATTGAATAAAATGAGAATCGCGCATGCGGGAACCTTCTACGGGAAACGAACGCCGACGGTTCTTTTTCATGCGCTTGCGAATCTCCTCAAAGCCCGGCAAGACCTCCGGGGAAGGATTGAACTTAATTTTGTTGGGACGATCCGAAAGGAGGACCAGGCTCTTGTGTCCAAGCTTGGCCTGCAAAACGATGTGACGTTTCAAGGGTACCTTGAACATCGGGAATGTGTCAGGCAGCTTCTTTCAGCCGACGTCCTCTGGTATGTCGTGGACAACGATTATCAATCCCCCGGCAAACTCTATGAGTATTTTGGGGCACGCAAGCCGATATTTGCATCGGTGGTTGAAGGCTACACGCGGCAGCTGATTCTTGAAAGCGAAGCCGCTCTCTGTGTCCCGCTTGAAGACACGGCGGCTCATGAACAGGCTCTGCTCGATCTTATCAACCAGTTTGACGAAAAGAAATTGAAACGCCCTTCTGAGGGATTTGCGTCCAAGTTCAATCGCGCAACGTTGACCGGGGAACTGGCAAAGCAATTTGAGTCCCTCATGGACTATGACAAGAATGCTTTTGTGCTTGTTCGGGAACAGCCGGAATGAAAATCCTTGTGGTCGGATCGGGAGGACGGGAACATGCGATCGTCTGGAAACTTCGGCAGAGTCCGGGGATTCATGAAATCTTCTGCGCCCCTGGAAATCCCGGGATTGGGAATCTCGCGACGAATGTTCCTGTGCAGCCGACAGAAATCGGAGCATTGTTGAAGTTTGCGAAAAAGGAATCGATTGATCTTACCGTTGTCGGCCCCGAAGGCCCTCTGGTAGCAGGCATGGTCGACCTTTTTGAGGAGAGCGGGTTGAAGATCTTCGGGCCTTCCAGGATGGCTGCACGGTTGGAGGGAAGCAAGGTGTTTGCAAAAAATTTCATGGCGAAGTACAAGATCCCGACGGCGAAGTTTCTTGCCTTTTCCTCAAATGATCGCAAGAAAGCCGAAGACGCAGTAAAGCAGTTCTCGCTTCCACTGGTCGTCAAAGCAGATGGACTTGCAGCGGGAAAAGGTGTGATGATCTGTGAAACGCTCCCCCAGGCGCTCGACGCTCTCGCTGAATGCTTCGATAAGAAAGCCTTTGGAGCTGCCGGAAACCAGGTTGTCCTGGAGGAATTTCTGCATGGCGAAGAAGCGTCGATATTCGTTCTGGCCGATGGCAAAAAATTTGCCCTCCTCTCTTCGGCTCAGGATCACAAGAGAATCCTGGATGGCGATCTTGGAAAGAATACCGGTGGGATGGGCGCTTATTCACCCGCTCCGGTCGTGACGGAAGAACTCCGGCAACAAATCATTCGTGAGATCGTTCAGCCAACCCTTACGGGGATGGCACGCGAGGGCGCTCCCTACCGTGGATGTCTTTACGTTGGACTCATGATCACAGAACAGGGACCCAACGTCCTGGAGTACAACTGCCGTTTTGGCGATCCCGAAACACAGGTGGTTGTACCCTTGATCGACGGGGATCTTGCGTCAATTCTTTTGTCCGTTGCCGATAGGAGCCTGGATCCGGCAGTTGTAAAGATTCATCCGGCCAGTGCGGTGTGCGTGGTGATGGCTTCTCATGGATATCCTGACTCCTACCCAACCGGAAGGAAGATCACGGGAATTGAATCGGTGGCATCGGAAGATGGTGTCGTAGTATTCCACGCCGGGACCAAAATGGAAAAGAATGAATTGGTGACGGCGGGAGGTAGAGTGCTGGGCGTGACGGCCATTGGACGACGGCATGAACTTGAGGGGACGATTCGAACGGCGTATCGTGCTGTTGAGAAAATCACGTTTGACGGTGCATACTATCGCAGCGACATCGCAAAGAAGGCTCTCAAATACCTGAGAAACGCATCATGAAATTCATCGGGAGAACAGTTTGAACATTCTTGTGACTGGTGGGGCAGGTTTTATCGCGTCACACATTGTGGATGCATATCTTACTGAAGGACATCGGGTCGTCATTGTAGATGACTTGTCGAGCGGGTCGAAGGACAACGTGAATCCCCAGGCGACGTTTTATCAGCTCGATATCCGAAGCGATCGACTTTCCGAAATCTTCAAAAAGGAGAAGATCGAGGTGGTCAATCACCACGCTGCCCAAATGGATGTCCGGAAATCGGTTGCCGACCCGCAGTTCGACGCCTCTGTCAATGTTCTTGGCGGCTTGAATGTCTTCGAGCGCGCGCGTGAACACGGCGTAAAGAAAGTACTGTTCGCCTCAACGGGCGGTGCGATCTATGGTGAGCAGGATTACTTCCCTGCGGACGAGGAACATCCTCTTCGCCCCCTTTCTCCCTATGGCATAACCAAGCTCGCGACGGAGAAGTATCTCTTCTACTATCGTGAGGTGCATGGAATTCAGCATGTCATCCTCCGCTACGCAAATGTCTATGGTCCCCGGCAGAACCCCCATGGTGAGGCGGGTGTCGTGGCAATCTTCGCGAGCAAGATGGTCCGGGGAGAAACACCGACGATCAACGGCGACGGCAAACAAACGCGAGACTACACTTTTGTGGGAGACGTTGTGAAGGCAAACGTTCTCGCACTCCGCTTCAACGGGTCCAACATCTTCAATGTCGGCACCGGAGTGGAGAACGATGTCAACAAGCTCTTTCATGAGCTCAGCAAGTCGCTCGCTCCGGCATGTCGTGAAGTCCATGGTCCCGCCAAGGCCGGTGAACAGCTTCGTAGCGTCATCAGTCACAAGAAAATTCAAAAGGAGCTCGGTTGGTCTCCGACCGTTTCCGTGGATGAAGGCTTGAAGAGGACGGCGGAATTCTTCAAACACAAGTTCGGTGGGGGGAAGTGAATTCGTCAGTCCAAAATCTTGTCGAAGGCGTGCTCAGGGGAGACCGTCGGGATGTCGCCAGAGTAATTTCACGAGTGGAAAACGAAGAGCCGGATTCAGCTGTTGCATTGAAGTTGTTATATCCCCGAACCGGAAGGGCCTACCGCGTGGGCATCACGGGACCACCGGGAGCCGGCAAGAGCACGCTGACGAATAAACTCGCGAAGTACTACCGCGACAAAAATCAGACAGTCGGGATCATCGCTGTCGATCCGACAAGCCCGTTTACCGGCGGGGCATTGCTGGGAGACCGGGTCCGGATGACGGACGTCGAACTTGACCCCGGGGTCTTCATTCGCAGTATGGCTTCGAGGGGCAGTCTCGGTGGCTTGAGCAGAAAGGCAAAGGAGGCCGCGGACGTGCTGGATGCGGCCGGCTTCGACCTCATCCTTCTCGAGACTGTCGGCGTGGGCCAATCAGAGCTCGATATTGCCGGCGCGGCCGATTCCACTGTTGTCGTCCTCGTGCCGGAATCCGGTGACGGAATCCAGGCAATGAAGGCTGGCCTCATGGAGATTGCGGATTTCTTCGTCTTGAACAAATCGGACCGGCCGGGTGCAGACCAGGCGGTGATGTCAATCAAGATGATCCTGGGATTTCGTCCGCACGATGAGAACAGCTGGTTGGCGGACGTGGTGAAAACGCAGGCAAACGAGGGAAGAGGAATTGAGGAGGTTGCAGCGCTCATTCAGAAACACCGGTCACATCTGAATGCGACGGGGGGAATGGCCAGTCGACGGAAGGCACGCCTTAGGGAGAGGATACGGGAGATTATCGACGAACGGCTCCAGGTGGATTTCTGGAATCATCGTCGTTCCGCGGATCTGGAACAGAGGATCGAAGGTGTGATTGGGGGGAAGCTCACGCCGTACGATGTTGTAGAAGCACTCATCCACGATTTCAAGAACAACAAGGTGAACGATGTCTGACGCTTCAACGATGGGTCCGGATTTTGAGCTTACGGACGAAATGCAGATGCTCAAGCGAACGGTCCGAGAATTTGCTGAAACGGAAATCAAACCGCATGTTCTGAGGCTCGATGAGGCGCAGGAATTTCCCGCGGAGATTGTGCGTAAGATGGCGGACCTTGGATTCCTCGGCGCAACGATACCCGCGGAACTTGGAGGCGCAGGCTTGACGGCTCTGGAGTTTGTCGTCATCATGGAAGAGATTGCGCGGGTCGACCCTTCGGTCGGGCTGACGCTCGCCGCCCACAGCGGACTCTGTCTCCAGCATATCTCGATGTTTACGAATCCCGCTCAGGCGAGCAAATACATTCCCGATCTGGCCACCGGCAAGAAGATCGGATCCTGGTGTCTGACAGAATCCGGCTCCGGGAGCGATGCGGGCGGAATGAAAACGACGGCTGTCCGGCAGGGGCATTCTTACATCCTGAACGGCTCCAAGACGTTTATCACGAATGGCTCGTACGCGTCCACGTTTGTCGTCATGGCAAAGACTGATACGAGCAGGGGGAAAAGCGGAATCTCTGCATTTATTGTCGACAAGGCGTTCGGAGGAATTAGCGTGGGAAAGAAAGAGAACAAACTCGGCATGCGTGCAAGCGACACCGTCCAGCTTCAGTTTGACAATGTGCAGATACCGAAAGAGAATTTGCTGCAACAGGAAGGGGAGGGATTCAAACAGGCGCTTGCTGTTCTTGACAGCGGCAGAATCGGAATCGCCGCGCTGTCCGTGGGTCTCGCACAGGGAGCCCTGGACGCTGCCCTGAAATACTCGAGGGAACGACAGCAGTTCGGTAAAACCCTGTCAGAATTCCAGGGAATCCAATTCTCGCTTGCGACGATGGCAATGGAAATTCAGGCCGCCCGGTTGCTGACCTACCGCGCCGCGAATGCCAAGGCGAAAGGAGAGAACATCAATCTTGTGGCTGCGGAAGCAAAGTATTTCGCTTCGGAAGTGGCACAACGAGCTGCAACTGCGGCTGTCCAGATCCATGGCGGCTACGGATTCATCAAGGACTATCCAGTCGAAAAGTTCTATCGCGATGTCAAGCTCCTCACCATCGGCGAAGGCACATCGGAAGTGCAGAAGATGGTCATCGCAAAGAACCTCCTCCAATAGATGCCCGGGATGACCAACAATCGCCTCCATGGTCTCGTTGCCCTGTTGTTCATCGTTTCGGGTGCAACCGGTCTCGTCTATCAAATTGTCTGGTTTAAATATCTCTCGCTCTTCCTCGGCAACACGACCTACGCGCAAACGATTGTTGTCGCAACGTTCATGGGGGGACTTGCAATCGGCGCTGCATTCTGGGGCAGGAAAGCTGACGTCTCTACCAAACTCCTCTCAGTTTACGGCTGGCTTGAGCTTGCCGTAGGGCTCTACTGCTTCTTCTATCCCACATTTCTCCAACAAGTGAAACTGCTGTTCATTCGGACAGTTATCGGACTCGACCTTTCGCCGGATGGATCCCCCGTACTCTGGCTAAAACTCCTCGTGAGTTTGCTCACATTATTGTTTCCAACGATCCTCATGGGCGGTTCCCTTCCCATTCTTGTCCGGTTTCTCTCCCGGCATGTTGAAGAATCGGGGAAGAATGTCGCCACACTCTATTTTCTGAACAGCTTTGGGGCAGTCGTCGGCTCACTTCTCGCGGGATTCTTCCTCATTCGCCTGGTCGGACTCCGGGCAACCATTGATGGCGCGGCGGTCCTGAACGTCTTGATCGGCCTGGTGGCATTGTATCTTGGAAGGGTGAGAATTCAGAATTCGGGGAGTGAAGTACCGATGCTGGCGGAAACCGCGGAAGCCCGTATTTTTACGCGGCGCCAGGCTCAGATGGCGATAACCGTGGCCGGAATTTCCGGATTCGCGGCAATGATCTATGAAATCGCGTGGGTACGCCTCCTGATCCCGGTGCTCGGGTCTTCCACATATTCTTTTTCTCTCATGGTTGTCGGATTCATTTCAGGGATCACTCTGGGGAGTTATATCGTTTCCTCCAGCATCACACGCATTCGGAATCTGTTTGGCTTTCTTGGACTCTGCCAACTTGGTGTTGTTCTGTCCATGGTGGCAACGATTCCGCTCTATGCACGGATTCCGTATTCCTTCTGGACCGTTGCGCACATTCTCACACGTTCTGATTCAACCTACCCGATATTCCTCTCCATCCAATTTGTCGCCGGCCTCCTGATTATGATCGGCCCGACCATTTTCCTCGGGATGTCTCTTCCGGTGGCCACAAGGATCTCCGTACACGCGCTGGAAGCACTGGGGTCCTCCGTGGGAAGAACATTTTCGGTGAACACGCTCGGAACTGTTGGGGGATCCCTCATCGCGGGCCTGATCCTCATCCCGACTGTGGGGGTCAAGCATACCATTGAACTGGCCGTTGCCATGAACCTCGGTGCCGGACTGCTTGTTGTGTTTGCTGATGACAGCATTTCTCGGGTCCGACGGTACTCGACGACGGGCATCATGGGCTTGCTCGTGGTTCTCTATCTTGTTTTTGTTCCGAACTGGAGTCATGGGACGATGCTGTCGGGTGTTTTTCGACAGATTAACAGAAACACGCCTCCCCCCAGGAGTTATGCTGAATTCTCGACATCGAGCGAGCACACCGACGTGTTGTACTACAAAGAGGGAACCACGGCGACGGTCGGCGTTGTCGAAAGCGAATCCTTCGACGGACGTCAGCTGGTCCTCATCATTAACGGAAAAGCGGATGCCTCCTCAAGGGCGGATCTTCCCACACAGATCCTGCTCGGCCAGTTGCCGGCACTCCTCCATCCGAATCCTGAGCACGCGCTGGTAATCGGCCTGGGAAGCGGCGTGACGGCCGGCAGCATTCTGACGCATCCCGTGAAATTCCTTGACTGCGTCGAGATTTCGCCCGAGGTCGTGGAGGCTTCGAGCTTGTTCGATAACGTCAACAACAAGCCGTTGCAGGATCAACGCCTTCGGCTGCACATTCAGGATGCCCTTGCGTATTTAAAGCTCACACAGGAACGTTATGATATCATCGTGAGCGAACCATCAAACCCCTGGATTGCAGGAATCGGAAGTCTTTATACCACGGAGTTTTTTGAAGAATGCAAAAAGAGGATGCAGACCGGCGGTCTGATGGTACAGTGGCTGCATCTCTACGAAATTGACGACGAGACATTTAAACTTGTCGTCCGGACCTTCGCGTCGAGTTTTTCAGAAGTTACCGTCTGGCAGCCAATGAGTTCGGACGTAATCCTCATCGGCTCAGTCGGCCATCAGGAAATCGATGCCGACTTGTTGAGATCTTCTTTTGAACAGGAGCCCGTAAAGCGGGATCTATCCCGGATCCTGATCTCTGATGCTCCGACTCTCCTTTCTCTGCAGACTCTTTCCAATCAAAGCGTAACGCAATTCGCCGGCGGCGGACAAACCAACACGGAGGATCATCCTCTTCTTGAATACAACGCTCCGAAGGCGTTCTTTGTCAATCGGGGAGTCGCGGAGCTCGGCAAATTTGATGAACGTATGAGGCTTGCCGGCCAGAATATTTTCCTTGCCCGTCCCGATATTCGCAGTCGCCTGAATGATCGCGAATGGTACAACATCGGGTTCTTTCACACGGCTCTGAACCGTGGAAACCCGGTTCTTGGCTCTACGTTGCTTTCTAAGTATATTCAACGGCATCCCCGGGATGTCGCGGCGGTCAGACGATTTGCAGAGGTGTCCGAGCGGTTGGGAAGAACAGAGGAAGCTCTTCGTGCCAGAAAAACTCTGGCGGAACTCGAACCGGACAATCCTCGTGCCCTCGAGGAGTTCGCCTGGATGAAATATTTGCACGATCGAAATGCCGCTAACGCCTTCATGCCGATGAACACGGAAGAGTCGGAAAAACTCCTGCGAAAGTGCGTCGAACTCACGAAAGACAGTGTGGACCGTTTCCGGGTGCGCCTGGCCGATATTTTCTTCGGAACGCAGCAGTATGCGAAGGCGGTCGACCAGTACGCCCGCGCTCTCCAGATCCGGGGCGACTATGCGCCAACTTCTTCGATTCGTCAGGATGTGCTCCTTCTCCAGCTTGCAAAATGTCTCCGGTATCTGGGGAAGAATGGGCAAGCCGTGGGATATGCCTGGCAGGCTGTTCGGGCCAATCCGGAGAATGAAGAAGCAAGAACCCTGGTGTACGATATATGGTCCGGGGTCGGTGGTGCCCGCGCAGACAGCACATCCAAAAAACCCTAATTACTTTCCCAAGGCCACATGGCTCACATCGGAAGCCCCATAAAAAAGGACCTGAACTTTACGAAGAACGCAGAGGGCTTTCTTGCGCTGAAGAAGCACTTCGAAGTCGAATCAAATGTCGTGAAGCTTGGTGGGGGGAAGGAAGCGCTTCTCAAACAAAAGAAGCGTGGCAAACTCGGTGCACGTGAGCGGATCGATCTGCTCGTCGACAAGGGCTCGCAGTTTCTCGAGATCGGCCTGTTTACAGCTTACGGCATGTATAAGGAATACGGCGGTGCCCCTTCGTCTGGTACCGTCTTTGGCGTCGGCAAGATTCAGGATCGCGATGTCGTGATCGTTGCGAACGACGCAACCGTCAAGGCGGGGGCATGGTTTCCCATGACGTGTAAAAAGAATCTCCGCGCTCAGGAAATTTCGATGGAGAACCGGCTCCCGATCGTCTACCTTGTGGATTCCGCCGGAGTTTTCCTCCCGCTCCAGTCGGAGATCTTTCCGGATAAAGAACATTTCGGGAGGATCTTCCGCAATAACGCGGTCATGTCTTCCATGGGTATCACTCAGATAGCTGCGATCATGGGACCATGCGTCGCCGGAGGAGCCTATCTGCCAATCATGAGTGATGAAGCGATGATTGTGGATAAGACGGGAAGCGTTTTCCTCGCGGGTTCTCACCTCGTCAAGGCGGCGATCGGCGAAGAGATCGACAACGAGGCTCTTGGCGGCGCGACGGTTCATTGCGAGATCAGCGGAGTCACTGACCACAAGATGAAAAACGATGAAGAGTGCCTGGCAAAGATCCGGAGCGTCATCGGAAAGTTGGGAAAGAAACCGAAATTCGAATTCGACAGGGCGGAGCCACACGCGCCGAAGCACTCCCCTGGTGAGATTTACGGCCTTGTGCCGGTCGATCGCGCCAAGCCGTACGACATGTATCAGGTTCTCGGCCGGATCATTGATGACAGTGAACTGGATGAGTACAAAGCCGATTTTGGCAAGACAATCATTACGGGCTACGCGCGGATTGACGGATGGGCTGTAGGGATGGTCGCGAATCAACGATCTGTCGTTAAAACCAAGAAGGGTGAGATGCAGGTCGGCGGGGTAATTTACAGCGACAGTGCTGACAAAGCTGCCCGGTTCATCATGAATTGTAACCAAAAGATGATGCCCCTCGTATTCTTTCAAGACGTCACCGGTTTCATGGTGGGCAGCCGCGCGGAACAGGGAGGGATCATCAAAGACGGCGCGAAGATGGTGAGCGCGGTGGCGAACAGCGTTGTCCCGAAATTCACTATCATCGTCGGGAACAGCTACGGTGCCGGCAACTACGCGATGTGCGGCAAAGCGTACGATCCGCGATTGATTTTCGCCTGGCCGACCGCTCAGATCTCGGTTATGGGTGGCAAACAGGCAAGCGAAACGCTGCTCGGGATCAAGGTCCAGGCGATGGAAAAAGGGGGCGAACATATCTCTCCCGAGCAGCAGAAAAAGCTGTTGAGCGAGATCCAGCAAAGATACGAAGCGGAGCTCGATCCGCTCTTTGCCGCCTCCCGACTTTGGGTTGACGGAATCATCGACCCTGTGGAAACACGGAACCAAATTTCCCGCGGTATAGAGCTCGCAAGCTGTAACCCGGACATGCCGAGGTTCAATCCCGGCGTACTGCAAACGTGACTTCATGATTGACCAACGACAATTTCCAATGCAACAAGGCGAAGGTTGGAAATTGGTCAGTTTCCCGAAACGATTGTTGTTCGCATTGTTGCTGGTCCTGTCGGTTGGCCCTCATCGTTCACTCGCTCAATGCGACGGAGGCGTTGGTGAAGACGGACTTTCGTGGGATTTTGACGAGACTGAAAAAGAAGCGTTTTCGGTGGGCAAGTTCTTCTCGGACACGTTCACGCCCCAACTCGTTATCGATACCCGCCATATTCGAAACTACGTTCGGGATGTGCGCTTCCGACAGCTTCTTCTGCGATGCGGCGACATGCGTGCGGTTGATGGAATCTATCTCAAAGCGCTCAAAATCGCCGAGTACAATATCGCGCGCGCACTGGTTCTTTCGATGATGGCAGTGCTGGAGCATCAGAATATTGACGTTAAGGTGCCAATCGTAAAATCTCTGGAGGTGCCCCTCACGTTTGAAGAAGATAGTCTGTTCAAAGCGCGAGTGAGGAATCTTCCCGCCAGGATTTACGACGATTCGCCTTCGGGCTCCATGGGGGACAAAGACAAGCTTCAGCATTTCTTTGCATCGGCGTATCTTGCTTACGCTTCGGAATCGCCGGATCTTGCCCGGACGACGGGCAACCTGGTTGAATGGGGGGAAGCCAAATTCGTCGTAGGCGGTGCCGATGACGAACGGGACAAAAGAGCGAACAGGCACGGCCAGTCATTCGGCCGCGATCTTCTCGTTGTGAAAACGCTTCTCCCTTCGGATTACCTGACCCTGCCGTACGAAGATTCCGAGAAGCAGTAGACTTCTTTCTTGCGTGCTGATCTCTGAACGCTGATAACTGACTGTTCCCATGAAAACCATCCTTGTTATCGACGACGAAAAGAGCATTCGGGATTCGCTGAAAATGATTCTCGAGTACGAAAAGTACGGAGTTGAGTTTGCAGAGAACGGAGAGGACGGACTCGAGAGACTTGAGAAAATTCCGGTGGATGCGGTACTGTTGGATGTAAAAATGGCGGGGATGGACGGATTGGAGGTACTCGAGACGATCCGCGAGAAGAATCTCGCTCTTCCGGTGATCATGATTTCAGGCCATGGCACCATTGAAACAGCCGTTGAGGCCACGAAACTTGGTGCATTCGATTTCCTGCCGAAACCGCTCGATCGCGACAAACTCCTGGTCACGCTCCGCAACGCCCTCCAGCAAGCCAAGCTTTCGGAGGAGTACCGAAAACTTCAGGAGAGTGTTGAGGGCAAGCGGAAAATTCTTGGCGGGAGCCGGAAGATCAAGGAGATCCTTGCAGTGATCGATCGTGTGGCTCCCACAGACGCGCGTGTTTTGATTACAGGTGAAAACGGAACGGGAAAGGAACTGGTCGCCCGGGCAATTCATCGCAACAGCAAAAGAGCGGAAAAACCGTTTATCGAAGTCAACTGCGCGGCCATTCCAGCCGAGCTCATCGAATCCGAGCTCTTCGGACACGAGAAAGGATCGTTTACCGGAGCGACAGCGCAGCGAATCGGAAAATTCGAGCAAGCGGACGGGGGCACGTTGTTCCTGGACGAAGTTGGCGATATGAGCCTTCAAGCTCAGGCAAAAGTCCTGCGTGCGTTGGAGGAGGGGAAAGTAGAACGCGTCGGGGGAAACAAGCTGATCACTGTTGAAGTCCGGGTACTTGCTGCAACAAACAAGAATCTTGAGGAAGAAATCCGCAAGAACAATTTCAGAAACGACCTGTATCACCGGCTCAATGTCATCCCCGTCCAGGTGCCGCCGCTTCGGGAACGACGCGAGGATATCGCGCTCCTTGCAAAAGCGTTCATCGACGATGTTTGCGGCCGCAACGGTATGGCTCGCAAGACCATCAGCGATGAAGGTTTGCTCAAGCTCTCGACGCGCGATTGGCCCGGCAATGTCCGTGAGCTCCGGAACGCCGTGGAGCGCCTTGTGATTCTGTCACCGGGATCGACGGTGGATCTCTTACTTCTTGATACGTTCGGTACTGTGCAAGGTGAGGCCGAGGACTTCCTGAACATGAGCGGAACATTCCAGGTATTCAAAGAGCGCGCCGAGGCAGCCTTTATCAAGAAACAATTGGAATTGCATAAGTGGAACATTTCGAAAACAGCGGAAGCGTTGGATATTCAGAGAAGCCACTTGTACACAAAAATGAATCGCTACGGGCTCATGAGGGAAGGGGAGGAAGCGGGGGGAGAATAGTGTTTCGAGTTTAGAGTTACGAGTTTAAGGTTCAATGCTACGAGTTCGAGGTTCTAGGTCGAAGGTCGAAGTTCAAGGTTCTAAGTTCAGAGACAGTTCTTACTGACTGCTGATAGCTGATTACTCCTTGAAACAGCTCAACAACAGACAAAAAACCATCGTCAAGCCCCGGGAGACCGCGCAGAAGTACCTTCTTGCGGCTGGCAGGATACAACGGGCGGCCAACGCAAGGAATCTGTCAGGCAGGTTAAAAGCAGGCAGGAGTTTTTCAAGAAGCCGATACCAGACACCCAGACAAGGAAAGTAAATCGCAGCGTTACCGCAGCTTGTTCTTCGCAAGGTCTCTCCCTCGCGCAACTTCGTACAGTACCAACCCTCCGGCAACAGACGCATTCAGTGACTCGATCTTTCCATGAAGCGGAATTCTGACAAGAAAATCACACTTTTCTTTCACAAGTCGTCGGATCCCCCGGCCTTCGTTTCCTACTAAAATACCAACTCCTCCTGAGTAATCCATTTCGAAATATGCCTTCTCCGCTGTTGCATCCGTTCCCACGATCCACACATCGTTTTGCTTGAGTTCGTCGAGCGTCCGGGCGATGTTCGTGACACGGGCGACGGCGAGATGTGAGGAGGCGCCTGACGAGGTCTTTTCAACCGTCTCGTTTACAGACGCGGAGTGATGCTTCGGGATGACGACGCCGTGCGCACCGGCGCACTCCGCAGTGCGGAGGAGCGCCCCGAGATTATGCGGATCTTCGATCTCGTCGAGAATCAGGATGAACGGAGGTTCGTTCCGGCCCCTGGCAACTCTCAGGATGTCCTCAACTTCAACGTATTCGGTCGTGCTCACCAGCGCGACAACTCCCTGCGTGAGGCCACGCATCTCGAATTCCCTGAATTGCTCTTTGCTCCCCTCCGCCACAGGCACTCCCAATTGACGTGCGAGAGTACGAATCTGTGCAAGCATCTCGCCCTTCACACCGTGCATGAAAATGACTTTGTCAATGCGCCGTTGAGCTTTGAGCGCCTCCTGAACGGGCCGTCTTCCGAGAATGAATTCTGCCATTGAATGTAATCAGTCTCTGGTAATGGAACACCGAAAAAACCGATGGTATGGATAAGCACTGATCGAACAAATCCGTGAATATCCGTGAGATCGGTTTCTTCCGCGGTCCATCTTATCCAGACTGCTTCATCTCCCTTTTTTCGATCCGTCGGCCCACGACGAAAACAAGAACTCCCGCCAGAAAGAAATAAAGGTCAATCCACATGTTCCCCATGACTCCATACATCAATCCCACGGCTACTGTCAGAAATCCAAGGGCTTCAAGAAATTTCGCAAAATGGAAGAGCTTTGTCGAAGGGTTCTCGCCTTTGAGA
The DNA here is from genome assembly GCA_049644265.1 of Bacteroidota bacterium. Lineage (GTDB taxonomy): Bacteria > Bacteroidota > Ignavibacteria > UBA10030 > UBA10030 > JBARRO01. The sequence goes on along the minus strand of JBARRO010000063.1, from coordinate 15,617 downwards.
ATGGTCCGCAGTTCCTCTTCCCGTATGACGCTTTTCAGGGTGCTCTTTCCATTAACGACAACCACCGGAATCTCGAGCATGAATTCCTTAAAGCGCGGATCGTCCTCGGTAAGCTTGGTTTCTTCGAGCTTGAAGACAAACTCCTTGTCCAGTCTCTTCAGCAGATTCCTCGCATCATCACAAAGTTTGCAGTCTTCCTTTGAGAAGAGCTCTACGACGGTCACGCAGTTTTTCCTGAGGACGCGTTCTTTGTCAGGTACATCCATCCACTCACGCCGGCGGCTATCAACCCGAGCGAGATCCATTGTGCCTCGCTTAACCCGAAGGCCATTCTGAGGTTGATCCGGTAGAACTCAATTGCAAACCGTTCGAGTCCCGCGAGAGCAAGATATATCGAGAAGAGCTTGCCGTCGGGCTTCGTGTTTTTGCGAATGCGCCAGAGGAACCAGAAAATCAGCGCACAAAGGAGAAATTCATAGACGGGAGTTGGATGGCAGGGGGTCGTGTCGGGTACAATGCCATGCGGGAACTGACTTGTTATTTCAGGGAATCCCCTGAAAGCAGCCGATGGCGGATAGGTTCCTCTCGAATAATCCGTCCCCCATGGGAGAGTCGTAGGAAATCCGTAATCGCCGTCTCCTGCAAGGTGGCAACCGAGACGGCCGATCCCGTACGCCAGAATCAATCCGGGGGAAGTGGAATCCGCGATCACAAAAAACTTGATTCCCTTTCGCTTGCCGTAGACGTAGATCGCGAATGCTGCAAGGATGAGTCCGCCGTAGAATGTCAGGCCACCGGGTGAAAACGCCATGCCGATCGGATCCAGAACAAATGAAGACCAGTGCTCAATCAGATAAAGAATCTTGGATCCGGCGACACCGCCGATGAGGGCAAGAAGCGTCACATTGTTCGCGAGATTTGGGTCGATGGACCGTCGTCTGAATTCCAGCGTCAGCAGATAGCTTGCTGAGATGAATCCGATGGCCAGCATCAAACCATAGCCGTAAATTGGAAAAGGGCCAATCTGGAGAAGTTTAGGACACATGGCGTGAAGGGCTATTAAATAGGCTCGTGGGAAATGTCAAATTTCAAAATCCAAAATCCAAACGAACACATGGGAAATATCACATTTTCAAAATCCAAATTTCAAATGAACTGTCTTTCTCACTCAAACGGTACGGACTCTGTTGAGATCATCACAAATGGAGCTGCGGGTTCTTTTTTCACAGAGATCGACTTGGGAGTGATTTCTATCTCAAATTCATTCACTGATTTGTCCTGCTTTGTTACGCGCAGCAAGTAGATTCCACGGAGCTTCTCGTACTTTCTGTACCCCTGGGCAGGGCCCATTCCCGGCATCAGAAGTGTTGGGGCGTGCAGTCCCACGATCCTCAGGTGGATTTCTGTTTCGTGGACCTCATCCTCGAGAAGAATTTCATACCGGAAACTGACAAAAATCTTGGTGGTCTGGACGAGGAAAACAACCGGAGTAGTTTTGGTCCGCTCGTCATACTGGCGGAACACGTTCAGTGTGTATTCCGGCTCACGCTTCTTGCCCATGGTTAGGAGTGAGGAAAGTCCAGGGTATCGAGCGATACCGGCGTTTCCTCGCCCGTTTTCATGTTCCTGAGTTTGGCCGAGCGGGTTTTGAGCTCATTCTCTCCCACCACAACGACAAACTGCGCTCCCTGACGGTTGGCTTCGCGCATCTGCGCTTTCAGGCTTCGGTCAAGGTAGTCGACTTCGATCGTTCTCCCGCGGGACCGCAACTCCATTGCCTTAACGAAAGCCCATGTGCGCGAGGCCTCGTCGAGTGTTACAATGAAGAGTACGGGTTCGGATTCCTTGAATCCGGCTTTGCCGATTTTCTCCAGCACCATGAGATATCGCTCGATCCCCGCCGCAAATCCGACTCCCGGAGTCGGCTTGCCGCCGAGCTCTTCAACAAGCAGATCGTACCGCCCTCCTCCGGCAAGTGCATCCTGGGAGCCGAGGGACGTGCTCGTAATCTCGAAAGCGGTCTTTGTGTAGTAATCGAGGCCCCGGACAAGCCGGCCGTCGAGATCATAGCGAACGTTCATTTCGTTCAAGAGGGACTGAACAGTCGCAAAATGGGAACTGCATTCCTCACACAAATAGTCCTTCATCAGGGGCAGATGTGCGATGGCTTTCCTATCCTCCTCATCCTTTGAGTCGAGCACTCTGAGCGGGTTCCCCGAAATCCGCGCCTGACTTTCCTTTGAAAGCTTTTCACGGATTTTTAACAATTCATCCGTCAAAATCTTCTTGTATCGCGGCCTGCATTTTTCGCAACCGACAGAATTGATCTTCAGGGAAGTCTGTTCGATTCCGAGTCTCTTGCAGACCTGAAGGGGAATGAGCATCATCTCGACATCCAATCGAGGCGAGGATGATCCGAGCGCTTCGGCACCGAACTGGTGGAATTGACGCAGCCGCCCTGCCTGCGGGCGTTCCTGGCGGAACATCGGGCCGAGGTAGTAGATTTTGACGAGCGGGGACTGCTCGCCGAGGTTGTTCTGAATATATGCGCGAAGGGCAGACGCAGTCCCCTCGGGGCGAAGTGTAACGCTCTCCTCGCTGCGGTCGATGAAGGTGTACATCTCCTTGCTGACGATATCCGTCAGTTCCCCGATGCTACGTGCAAAGAGTGAGGTTTGTTCAAAAATGGGGGTTCGGATTTCACGGAAATTGAAGTCGCTCAGCACGTGGCGGATGACGTCTTCGACGGCCTGCCATCCGGAGACTTCCCCGGGAAGAATATCCTTTGTTCCTTTTATGGCACGGTACTTCAAGCGGAAACCTCAGAAAGGCTGCGAAGATCGTCGGATTGTGAGCGTCCGGAACGCGTTCGGCAGAATGTGATGGTGTTATCCCTCGGCGTAGGTTGCTTCCTCTTGCTTGAAGAGCCGAAGGATGTCGGCGGGGGTTGCGGCTTCGAGAAGCTTGTTTCGAAATTCCTGTTTGTTCATCAGGCGGGAGATTCTGCTCAGCAACTTGATATGAGGGCCAACCATGTTGTCCCGTCCGACGAGGAGGAACACGATGCGCACCGGCTGGTCGTCGAGTGATTGATAGTCGATGGGCTGGGCGGTCACGGCGAATGCGGCAACGATATCGCTGACGGCATCGGTCTTCCCGTGGGGAATTGCAAACCCCGACCCGACGCCGGTCGACATGATTTTTTCCCGCTCGAGAATTGCCGCCCGCATTTTTTCCTTGTCGAGAACCTTCTCCTGTGTCGCTGCGAGGTCGATCATCGCGTTGATCACTTCATCTTTCGAGGTTCCCGGCAGCTGCGTGCGAACCACCTGCTCATTAAGGATGTCCGTAATCTTCATATCTTCTCCGGATTTCGCAATTTCAAGAGGAGAAAGATGGCAGAAAATTCTTCCAAATACAAATTTCTCCTTTCACTCTGTACTCATCCACTCCTTGACCTTCATCTCGTATTCATTTGCCAGCCGTTGGCCCACCGCAATATCTTCCGACTCCGCATTAATGTGGAAAACGGGCCGGGCGCGGTCCGGTTTCAGCAGCACGGAAGTGTGCGTTCCCATATTCTTGGGAAACACTTTGACCCCTTCGATCAGCTGGCGTGGCAGTGCTTCGGAATCCTTCATGAGCTCCCGCATGACGCGACCCTTCATGTGCCATGGGCAGGGAACGTTTTTCTTGATGAAATGAAGTCGGGGAGTTTCCTGATCGAGCTCGCCGAGTCGCTTCTTCGTGATGGCCATGGCCTCGTAGAGTTTTCCAATGGAATACATGCCGTCGGCGGCAAAGAGGAATTCGTTGAAAATAAACCCCCCCTTTGTTCCCCCAACAAACTTCGCGTCCTTGTCGGAGGCCGCTTCCATGAGCGCCAGATGACTGTCGCGGGTCCGCATCACCTTCAGGCTGTACTCCTTGGCAATCATGTCGATCTCGCCCGAGGCCGAGATCGGAACGGCAATTTTCTTTACCTCTTTGTGGGCGATCGCAACGTACTTGGTCATCAGTGTCAGCAAACGGTCGCTGTCGATACTCGCGCCGTGTTCGTCGACGACGAATATCCTCTCGGCCCCGGCATCGAGCATCACGCCGAAATCGTATTTCAAGGACGTGACGACGAATGCAAGCTGCTTGAGGGATTCCTCGAACTGCTCATTGGTCCTCGTCAGTTTTTTGTTGTCGAGGTAGGCGTTGAGAGAGACGACATGAACGTTCAGATTGCCAAGGATGTGGGGGAAGATGGTGGAGGCAATTCCGTTTGAATAATCGATCACGAGCTTCAGCCCGGAAGAGCTGATGGAACTCATATTCACCGTGGCGAGGAAGCGTTCGATGTAACTCTCGGTGGTTCGTTCGGGGAAGTTGATGGATCCGACCGCATCGTAGTTGGCCCTGATGAAATCTTCTCCAAAGAAGAGTCGCTCGACGGATTTTGTCTTATTGTTCGGCAGGTCTTTCCCCTGCGCATCGAACAGAATAATGTCGGTGCAACTCTTATCAAAGGGCGACTTGCGGACGTGGACCCCCCCGCGTTCCCTGCCCGTTCTCAGCTCATGCCGGATGATGGGGATGGATGTTGCGCGAAGGTCGCTGCAATGCACGCCGGCGGACATCAGGCCCGTCATGATTGCCCGGTTGACCATCCGCGAGACATTGTCGGAATCCCTGCTGGTGACGATGGTGCAGCCCGCTCCCACGAAAGCCCCGAACGCGGCTCCGAGCTTTGCCCCAAATTCCGGGCTGATTTCGATGTTGGAGATCCCCGTAATTCTTGCATCGGTGAACAGCTCTTTCAGCCATCGATCCTCCCAGATCAGACTCCTGGTGACGATCGATCCCTCTTCCACAACCTTCTCGGGCCACAGCTTGATGTTGGAGAGAAGCTTGCTCTTCTTTCCGACGATGCAAAGTTCCCCCACAAAAACGTTCTCCAGGACAGCGACTTCGTCCCCGATAATGCACTTCGAACCAATGACATCCGACGAGAGCTCCGCTTTTGACCCGATCTGCGTTCCGTCCCAGATGATGGAATTGCGGATGAGCGCTCCCGGCATGATTTCACAATGATTGCCGATGACGGAATTCTTTATGACTGCGTTCGGGTGGATCCTCGTATTCGAACCGATAAGACTTGCGCTGATATTCTTGGGATCTGTTTCGATCCTGGAGTTCTCGCCGACAAACGCATCGCCAATCTTTTTTCCGTCGAGGCCAAGCTTTACCTGCCCCCTCAGAACATCGAGCTGCGCTTCCTGGTATTCATTCAGATTGCCGATATCGCGCCAATATCCATCACACACAAATCCATACAGACCCATATCCCTTTCCAGGAGCAGTGGAAAAAGGTTCTTGCTGAAGTCAAAGTCCTCCCGCTCGGGGATGAGGTTAAGAACCTCGGGCTGGAGAATGTAGACACCCGTATTTACCGTGTCACTGAAAACCTCTCCCCACGAAGGTTTTTCAAGAAATCGCGTTATTTTTCCGTCTTCGCGTGTGAGTACTACACCGAACTGGAGGGGGTTGGGGACGTGTGTCAGGAGGATTGTTGCAGCCGCTTTTTTTGATTCGTGAAACCGGACAGCCGCCTTGAGGTCAAAGTCCGTCAGGACGTCGCCACTGATCACGATAAAGCGTTCGTCGAGGAAGTCCTTTGCATTTCGCACACTTCCGGCTGTCCCGTAGTCAGCTTCAGACTTTCGGTACTGAATATGGACGCCGAACTTGCTCCCATCCCCAAAATACCCACTGATGACGTCGGGCTGGTAGAACAGGGTCGTTACGATGTCCCTGATCCCGTGCGCCTTCAGAAGCTCGACGATGTGCTCCATCATCGGCTTGTTCATCATGGGGACCATCGGTTTGGGGATATTACAGGTCAGGGGGCGCAGGCGTGTGCCAAACCCACCTGCCATGATGATTGCTTTCATACTGCGGAGAGGGAGTGATCGAAGGGCAACTTTTCAAAAAAGTAGACAAAAAAACGAACTGTAGCAAGGCAATGTCATTCCAGGAAGAGCGAAAACGCGTTGTCGGGATCAGCCGAACTAACGGATTGTCAATTGAGCGTTCTATGAGATTTTCCTGAATCCAATTCTTGACTTTTCTTGACTAAAAGGGTAAATTTAGAGCAATTTGAGGGCACTGTATAGACTCATTCCTTTCAATGACTGACGCCCGAGGGCTCAACGCATTCCGTTCGTGGATCCGCGCCTTGTCGCTGATACAGGAATTGAGTGTGCTAGCGGGCGTCATTCTGTTTTCTGTGGGTATTTTTGCAGGCGGGACGGTTATTAAGCTCCTGGCATTCCTGCTTGGTAGCGGCCTGATGTCCTATGTGATCGTCTCATCCCGCAAGGGCACTGACCAGGAGACCGACAGGACCTCGAGCGGGACTTCAGGCGAGCAAGAAATACCTGCCAACCCGAAGAAACTTGTCTTCGACGATTTTCAGGATGCAAAGAGTCGGTACAGGGTTGGGATTGTTGAAGAACCGTTGGAAGACCATCCTACTTCCTCACAATCGGAGAGTACGCGAATGGCTGAACCAGAACCAGTTCGAGGCCCGGAACCGAGGAACCTTGAGTTCAATATTTCAGATTTCTTTGATATGAAGGATGAGGAATCGGGCAAAGAGACCGGTCCAAGAAATGAGTTCAGTTTCCTTGTCAAAAAAGTTCTTGGGGTCATCAAAGAGGTCAACTTTGCACATACGGTAGCGCTCTTCTGGGTGGATAAGGAAAAGGGCCAGCTCGTCCTGGAAAGCTTCGTATCTGACAGCTCCAAATTCACGACGCATCGACGGCGGGAATTGGGGACCGACCTGGTAAGCCAGGTTGCGCTGACCGGGATGCCGCAGATGATCAACAATGTCAATGCCCTCAGCCAGGCGGAAACGCTGCCGTACTATGAGGGTCCGGAGCACGTCAAGACGTTTGTTGGCGTGCCAATCTTTTATTCCCGCAAGCAGGCGAAGCCTCACGATCCGGTTGCCGTCCTTGCCATCGATTGTCCCGGGGAAGATGCGTACGGCCCCGAGACGCTCGCGTTGCTGGGACAATTTACGAAGATGATCTCGGCTCTGATCCAGAGTTATACCGACAAATATGATTTACTCCTGGATTCGGAAGTTCTCCGGTCCATCACGCGATTCCGGGATCAACTCAAACTCGATTTTGGGACGCACAACATTGTCCGTTCTCTTGCGGACGAGGCATCGCGGTTGATTCCCTGGGACTACATCTCGGTGGTCCTGTTTGACGAAGGCCGGAAGGCGTGGGTTGTCCAGCATATCATGAATCGGATGAACGACCCGTACATTTCCGTCATGAGCGAAGTAGACCCACACCAGAGTATCGTGGGCGATGTCATTCAGACAAGCCTGCCCCGGACGGTCGATAATATTGAACAATTGAACGCACCGCGGTTTTATCAGGCGGAGCGATGTGAAAGCAAAGGGTCGATGATCGTCATCCCGTTGAATTCGCTCAGCCGTTGCTATGGAGCGATGGTGGTGGAGAACAAGGATCCGAAGACCTACTCCGACGCCGACGTGAAGCTCCTGCAGAAAGTAGCGGAGACTTCATCCTGGGCGCTGGAAATCCTCGGCCTCACGGACGTGGCGAACAACTACGTTTCGCTTGATGAGACGACGGGCGTTGCGACCCGCAAGCATTTCCTGGGGCGTGTGCAGGAAGAAGTGCAGCGGGCGAATGATTTCGGCGCCGAAATCTCGGTGGTGATGATTTCGATCGATGCGATGAACGAACACCTCTCCCGCTACGGAAGAGAGGCGTTCGATTTCGTCCTTCAAAACATCGGAAGAATGATCAAGTCCTCCATTCGTCCGTACGATCTTGTGGGAAGGTTTGATTTCAACAGGTTTTCCGTCATGCTGGTGAATACGACGCCCAACGAGGCGTCACTCTGGGCGGAGAAGCTGAGGAAGAACGTGGCGAGCAATGTCATCAACGTCGAGACGAAGAGCTTTTCCGTGACGATCAGTGTCGGCGTTTCGGGAGCGGCCACAGAGACGAGCGATGTGGAGTTGCTGGAGAACGCGGACCGCGTACTACAGAAAGCAGTTGAGGCCGGCGGAAATATTGTGAGAGTTTTTTAGACCAGGGAACACGCGGAAAACACGGAAGGGGTTACGAAGTAACATAGCCTTGTAGCCAAACTTTGGATAGGAAACTAAGAGTTTAATCGGAGAGAGCAATGGCAAAACAAACTGACTTCGCTGAAAAAGCAAAAAAAGCCGCCCAAGAAAAAGGCGTGAAGTGTCCCAAGTGCGGAACGGTCAAGGTTCCCACCCTCTACGTGAATTCGATGCGGTCGTCACACGGCTCGTATCGTTTCAACCGTCAGCACGTTCAAATCTGCAAGTGCAACGAGAAAGAGATCTACGGCTAGCCGTACAACTTTCCTGAGCATCTCTGCACGCATTCGTAGTTGAAGCAGAACAAGATAATATTCGTTGTTCTCGATGGTGTCGGGATCGGCGAACTGCCGGATGCCCATGCCTACGGGGACAGTGGGACGAATACCCTTTGCAATGTTGCGAAAGCGGTCGGCGGTTTGAAACTTCCGAATCTTGGACGGCTCGGACTCGGCAATATCGTTCCGGTGCAGGGTGTCCCGGCTGTCACCCGGGCCGAAGGAAACTTCGGGAAGATGGCCGAACGGTCCAAGGGCAAGGACAGCACACTGGGCCATTGGGAACTCGCAGGCGTGGTCACTGAGCGCGCGTTTCCAACATACCCCGCGGGCTTTCCCCAAAGCCTGATCCAGAAGTTTCTCGATGTCACTGGTTGTCAGGGAATCCTTGGAAACAAGCCGGCTTCGGGCACCGAGATCATCAAAGAGTTGGGGGACGAACACGTCAGGACCGGACATCCGATCGTCTACACTTCGGGCGACTCCGTCTTTCAAATCGCAGCCCATGAAGAAGTCATTCCGCTCGACCGGCTGTACGAAATCTGTAAGAAAACGAGGGAACAAGTTGTCACGGGTGCTGATGCGGTGGGACGGGTCATAGCGAGACCTTTTATCGGAAAGAGCGGAAGTTATGAGCGAACGCCAAACAGAAGAGACTTTGCCGTCGAGCCGCCGGGAGAAACCGTGCTGGATGTTCTCTTGAAGAATGGCGTTGAAACAATAGCCGTCGGCAAAATTGACGACTTGTTTTCTGGGCGCGGTTTGAAGAAGAAAATTCATACGAAATCCAACGCCGATGGCATTGAGACGATTATTGCGTTGGGAGCGGCGTTGAAATCAGGATTGCTGATCGGCAACCTTGTGGATTTCGACATGCTCTACGGCCACCGTCAGGATCCGCGAGGATTCGCAACCGCGTTGGAAAGTTTTGATGCTGCTCTTCCGCGCATGGAAGCATGCCTGCAGGAAGGGGACATGCTCATGCTGACCGGTGATCATGGAAACGACCCGACAGACAACAGCACCGACCATTCGCGCGAATACGTTCCGATTCTTTGCCGGACCAAGGGAGGAAAGAACAGCGTAAATCTCGGAACCCGTAAATCTTTTGCAGATGCGGGAAAGACCGTGTTGGATTTCTTCGGGGTAACCGACAAACAATTGGCCGGCGAAAGTTTTCTGCCGATGATGACGTAGGTTCATGGATTCCGAAAAGTCCCAACAGAGCGCCGAAATAGCCCTTCGGATCGACCGGAACGGAGTCTTGACGGTTCCGGCCGAGACACTGGCACGGCTCAAAGCCCGTGCAGGTTCAACGGTCCATGTGCGCCTCACGGTCGATGTCGTTTCGAAGAGTCTGGCAAAAAGAACGGTGACCGAGGAAGAAATCGAATCGATCGGCCGGCTCCAGCTTGAGCCGAGGGAAAACGTCATCAAGTTTCTCGTGGCAGAAGGGATGCTTGCAGGGAATCGGGGATTTAGGGATCGGGCTCACAGGTTGCTCCGTTGAGCGTGAAAAAAATTGTTGTCGACACCGATATCTTTCTTGAGCACCTGCTGCATAAAAGCCCCGGAGAAGGTTCGTCGCTGCTGCGCATACTGATGCGCGGGTATTTTTGTTATACGACGGTGTTCAACGCCATCGAACTTTTTTCGCTGTGCAGGACGGAAGCGGAATCCCGGGCTGTTGAAGACAGCCTCCATGCGGTGAAGATCCTCGGATTGAATGCAAAAAGTGCCAGGAGGATAGGCCTGTTGTTTTCTCCGGCGCGCGCAAAACGAACGCGGGACTTGGATACACTTATTGCGGGATTGTGTCACGAGAGCAGGTTGCCTCTCGTGACGATTTCCACGGGGCGGTATCGCGGAATCAGGCCGCTCCAGGTTCTCCCGGCACGTCAACTCCTCAAGCAACGACAACAAACGGGTGACGTATGATCCTCGGCAAAGTGGTGGGAACTGTGTGGGCTACACGTAAAGACGAAGACCTTGTGGGAATGAAATTTCAGATCGTGAAGCACATTGACCTGGACTACAAGGTGAAAGAAAGTTTTGTTGTTGCCATCGATACGGTCCAGGCGGGAGTCGGAGACATCGTTCTGGTGACCTCCGGAAGTTCGGCCCGTCAGACGGTTCAGACAAAGAACAAGCCGGTCGATGCGGTGATTGTTGCTATCGTCGACAAGCTTGATGTAGCAGACTAGGCGATAGTGAGTGGGTATTGGTTAATTGGTTGAATTGGTGAGTGGGTTATCTACTTCGCAAATGTCATAGGGACCATCTGGGCGACGCGGAAGGACGAGAACCTGAAGAGCTTTAAGCTTCAGTTGATCCAGCCGCTGAATTCCGGCCGGGAAAAGGTCGGGACGCCCATCATTGCCGTTGATACGGTTGGTGCGGGGCCCGGAGAAACCGTGTTTTACATTACGGCACGTGAAGCAGTGATTCCGTTACCGGTGGAAATTGCGCCCGTCGACGCCAGTATTGTGGGAATCGTCGACCGAATCGATACACATTGACAGAACTTTTTTCCCACGCGACATTGTTCTAGAAGCGTCAGTACGCTCCGGACATTCCGGCAACAAATCCGGCAAAAGGTGTTTTTCATGGTAAAGATTACCAAACAATATACGAATCGAGAAAGTCAGTCCCTGGACAAATACCTCCAGGAGATTGGCAAAGTTGAGCTTCTTGTTCCCCAGGAGGAAATTGAACTCGCCCGCCGCATCAAAAAAGGGGATCAGAAAGCACTCGAAAAACTGACAAAAGCCAACCTGCGTTTTGTGGTCAGCGTGGCGAAGCAATACCAGAACCAGGGTCTGTCTCTTGGCGATCTCATTAACGAAGGCAATCTCGGCCTCATCAAAGCCGCAAAACGATTTGATGAAACCCGCGGGTTCAAGTTTATTTCGTACGCGGTTTGGTGGATTCGTCAGTCGATTTTGCAGGCGCTCGCGGAACAATCGCGTATCGTCCGGTTGCCGCTGAACCGTGTCGGAGCGCTGAACAAGATCGGGAAGGCATTCAGCACTCTCGAGCAGGAATTCGAGCGCGAGCCGAGCGCCAGCGAACTTGCCGAAGAGCTCGACATGTCCTTGTTTGAAGTGTCGGACACACTCAAGATTTCCGGCCGGCATCTATCGATGGATGCACCGTTTGCCCAGGGCGAAGACAATCGTCTTCTGGACGTCATCCAGGATCATCGTCAGCCGTCTCCCGATTCCACCCTCATGGAAGAATCGCTGCGCGTGGAGGTCAAGCGGGCGCTTGCCACGTTGAGCGAGCGTGAGGCGCAGGTGATCAGACTGTATTTCGGGCTGGACCAGGAACACTCGTTGACCCTCGAAGAAATCGGGGAGAAATTCAATCTCACCCGGGAGCGCGTGCGGCAGATCAAGGAAAAGGCGATCCGCAGGCTTCGCCATGCTTCACGAAGCAAGGCGTTGCGGGCCTATTTGGGATAAGAGCGTTTGCCGATGGATCAAATCGACAGTTGAAGAGCGAACCGCAACATCAACAAGCCCCGCAACGCCGGGGCTTTTTTGTAGGGCACTCCGGGGACACGGGGAAAGGAGTCCTATGGGTCTTCTTCATGACCCTTCTCATGGCTCTGGTTCTCGAAGGATGCGGTCACTCGTCGCCCCGGTTTGGCGATGGACACAAGAAATCTCCTCCGGAAGCCGAACGGAAGAACGGTCCGCGATTTTCATCCGAAGTCGAAGAGGAAAAGAAGGAAAATGACAAGAAAGTCGAGCCACATGAAGTCGAACGGATTACGTCGGGGGAGCGGGATTTCAAGAAGGAAAAGAATCCTGCGATCAAAGCCCTGGATCAGAGCAAAATGATGCGGGAAATTTCGCGGTACATGGGAGTTTCGTACATACGTGGAGGCTCAGATCAATCAGGCATGGATTGTTCGGGATATACCATGGTGGTATATAAGAATTCGGTCGGGAAAGTTCTTCCCCGTACCAGCGCAGACCAGGCAAAGACAGGCCATGCTGTGTCGTTCGATGAGCTGAAGTTTGGCGACCTCATTTTTTTCAACACGACGGGAGAGCCGGCCTCTCATGTCGGAATCTATCTCGGCGACGACCTCTTTGCGCACGCGAGCGTTTCGCTGGGTGTAACCATCTCGTCGCTCCAAAGCTCGTATTACAAGTCCCGATACGAGGCTTCGCGACGCATCGTCAATTGATTTCCACAATTCGCCTCGGTACATTGGCGTTATCGATACACTGAATTACGAATGGCAACCCTCCCCATTTATCTCTACGGCAGCGAAGTCCTGCGGGTAAAGGCCAAGCCTGTCAAAGACCTCGACCCATCGGTGATCAAGCTTGTCTACGACATGTTCGAGACCATGCACAAAGCGAATGGAATCGGCCTCGCAGCAACTCAGGTCGGCGATCGCAGACGTGTGATCGTCATCGACATCTCGGACGTGAACGAAGCTCCGGACGAAGATTCGCCGAGGGAAGTGCGGCAGACATCGCCGGACCTTCCGCGTACGCTGGTAATGATCAATCCAGAGATTGTCGAAGAGGTGGACACCGTGCTCATGGAGGAAGGGTGTCTGAGTATTCCGGATGTGCGGTCGGAAGTACGTCGGGCGGAAAAAGCGCGCATACGGTTTCATGATGCCAATTTTCAGGAGATGGAATTAACGATGGACGGACTGCTTGCCCGCGTGGCCCTTCATGAAATCGACCACCTCGACGGAATCCTGTTTGTCGACCGCATCAGCACGGCGAAGCGCGGGTTACTGAAGGGGAAACTTCGGGCGATCAAGAACGGCGACGTGGAAACTTCCTATCCTGTCGTTACTGCGGCGGAGGTCTGAGCCTTCGCGATGCGTATCGTTTTCATGGGCACACCCGAGTTCGCCCTCCCCAGCCTCCGAATTCTGCTGGAAAATGGGTATGAGGTGCCCGCAGTCGTCACCGCTCCCGACAAACCCCGCGGACGCGGACAGAAAGTCTCTTCAACGCCAATCAAGGAATTTGCTCAAAACCATAAGCTCACCATCCTCCAACCTGAAAACCTCCGGGATTCCGGCTTCCTGAAATCCCTCACGGATCTGGAACCCGATCTGTGCGTTGTCGTTGCTTTTCGTATCCTCCCCAAAGAAGTCTTTACCATCCCCCCAAATGGAACGTTCAATCTCCACGCGTCTCTTCTCCCCAGGTTTCGAGGCGCCGCTCCCATCCAGTGGGCAATCATTCGGGGAGAAAAGGAGACCGGTGTTACGACCTTCTTTCTCAGGGAAAAGGTCGACACGGGGTCGATCCTCCTCCAGGCGCGGGTCAAGATAGGGCCGGAAGAGACTGCGGGCGAGCTCCACGACAAACTCGCCGAGGTCGGAGCGGAGATTGTCCTCCAAACCATCCGTCTCATCGGGCTCGGAAAAGTCCAGCCGCGGCCCCAGGACGATTCTCTTGCATCCCCTGCTCCGAAGATCTTCAAGGAGGACTGCAAAATTGATTGGTCGAAGTCCGCAGGAGAGGTCCACAACCTCATCCGAGGGTTGTCCCCATCACCCTGTGCGTGGACCATGCACCATGGTACGACGCTGAAGATCTACCGGAGTGCAGTTGGGACACAAGGGGAGGAATCAATGTCGCCCGGGAAAGTCGTTCTCGTCAACAAAGAGTCCCTGGTCGTTGGGACGGGACATGGTTCGCTCGCGATTCTTGAATTACAGCAGGAAGGGAAAAAGCGGCTTGACGTCGAAGAGTTTCTGCGGGGGTACAACGTGAATAGGGAAGACGTGTTGGGATGATCCGGTCGCCTCGTTGGTTGCTTGGTCTGGAAAAAAGGAGTATATTTCTTAAATTTTTCGCGCCTTTTAGACTTCCCAACCATGGAATTTGTTCTTTGGGCATGTCGCGTCATGCATTTGGTCTCGGTCATCGTCTGGCTGGGAGGGCTGATCTACTTCAACGCGGTGCTCATTCCAGTTGCGGAGTATGAACAACAGGCGCGATCGAAGTTTGTGCTTGCCGTTCAGAAAAGGTTCTTTGGATTTACCTGGTCGACGTTGTGGCCCTTGCTTCTCACCGGAATTCTGCTGATGGTGCTGAGTCCGAGGTTTCGGTGGTTCGATTACTCGACGCTTTGGGCGAAACTTCTTGCGGTCAAGCAGGTTGCGTTTCTCTTTATGAGCTTCTTTTCCTGGCAGGCATCGAAAGTGTTTCTCGGCATGGAATCGACAAAGAACGATGACGAAACGTTGGAAGGATGGCGCCTCGGGTTTATGAAACTCACCCGGAGGACGATCTTTTTTGGAATTGTCGGCGTCTTGTGCGCTGCGGGAATGTCTGTTGCATAACCTATGAGCATCGTGCACCAACATAGAATCGCCAAGATCATCACGATTGCCAACCAGAAGGGAGGTGTCGGCAAGACGACCACTGCCATCAATCTTGCGGCTTCTCTTGCCGCTGCCGAGAAGTACGTATTGCTTGTCGATACCGACCCTCAGGCCAACGCCACGAGCGGAGTCGGGGTAACGGCGGTCGACGGCAAAACGATCTACGAGGTACTGATTTCAGGGGCCGATGCCACGACCGGAATCATGGAAACGCAAATGCCGTTTCTTTCCGTCATTCCTTCCCATATCAACCTTGTCGGCGCCGAGATCGAACTGGTCGAATTTGAAAACCGTGAACGCCTGTTGGCCACGGCGTTGGAACCGGTCAGGTCCAAGTTTGATTTTATCGTTATTGACTGCCCCCCCTCATTAGGTCTCCTCACGCTCAACGGTCTCACGGCAGCGGATTCGGTTCTGATTCCCGTTCAGTGCGAGTATTTCGCCCTTGAAGGCCTGGGCCAGCTCTTTAACACCATTAACCTTGTGAAAAAAACACTCAACCCCAACCTTGATATCGAGGGGGTTTTGCTGACCATGTTCGATTCCCGTCTGCGCCTCTCGAATCAGATTCTGGACGAGGTCAAGCGGTACTTTGGCGACAAGGTTTTTTCCACGATTGTCACAAGGAATATTCGTCTTAGCGAAGCTCCAAGTTTTGGGAAACCGATTTTGCTGTACGACGCCGTGTGTTCCGGAACCCGGAACTACATGGAGCTTGCAAAAGAAGTGATGGTACGGCAAAAGCTCTTCCTCGACGAAATGGTTCTCCACCAACAAACAGCATCCTAACATCGAATGG
>JBARRO010000062.1:0-15102 GCA_049644265.1 Bacteroidota bacterium | reverse complement strand
CGATCGGATCAAGCTGTATCCCGACAAGGATATTCCTATCGACACCACGCTTGGCTCGATCTCATCCTTCGGCAAGCGAGCAGCAAAGTTCAAGCTGAAACTCAGAGCTGAGGTGACACCGCCCGTTTCTGGAGGTACCACGCTTCAGGCAACCCACATCAGCATTTCAGGCAACTATGCCTACGTGTCGTACAACGTGCGTGGTGCCACCTACCTGGGTGGTGTTGATGTCTTCAATATCTCAATAAAGAACAATCCGGTTCTTGTATCGCAAGCTATTTTTCTCAACTCAGACGTAAGCTCGGTTTCGTACAGCAACGGGAAGCTCTACCTTGCGGAAGCTACAGCTGATACCGGTTTCACGTATCCGGCAGTCGTTGAAGAGATGACCCTGGCAAACGACCTCCTTTCCCTGACCTCTCGCAGGGTCGGTGTTACAAGTTACGTCGCGACGGACGCCAGAGTCAGCGGAACCAAACTCTATGTGACATCCGGATCCGGCGGTCCTGCGACAGGCGGCCTTGCCGTCCTGGACACCGCAACACTCCAGGTTCAGTTCAGCGATCCGTTTCTTGATGCAAGAGCTCTCGCCTTCTACGGAACGTCGGGTATCGTACTCCAGGGAACTCCAGCACGGTTTCGCACCTACAGCTCAGCCCCGGCTTTTATGACGGCATACGCCGTCGGCGGTGCAACCATCCCCGAATCGAAATCGACCATCCAGGTCGTCCTTGACCGCGCGTTTGTCGGTGCCGGTGATGCTGGAGCAAAGGTCGTGGATCTCAATTCCGGGGCAGTGATTGATTCAATCGGACCCGTAACAGTTACAGGAATCCCGTCGTCGCTCACGGTGACAAACTCCGTATCCGTCAATAAGGATATCCTCCTTCTGGCGAACGGAGAAGCGGGAGTCTATGTTGCGCAGGCAGACATCGATATGGAGGCGACCCCCAGTGTCTCTCCTCATCTCGTGGTCCTTGGCGCGATGCAATTTGGCGCGGCTGAATCTGCGAACTTCGTGACGAGCTCCAACGATGTTATCTTCATCGCCACGGGGCTTGGCGGTCTGAAGATCCTGGAAGTTCAGTACTAAATAATTTGCCCACGGAACACGCGGATAAACGCGAAAGAGACGTCCTTACGAGAACCAGGCAATTGTTCTGATGTTTTCGCGCGTTTTACGTGTTCTGTGGGAACAGATCATCCTTCCAAGTCCCTCCCACTACTCCTTCGCTCCCCCGCTCCGAGCAACATTAAGAAATGCGTCGCAGACAAACTCCGCCGCGTTCGTTACGAACGTCTCGGGAATCGCTTTTTTGAGCTGGTCGAAGGGGAACGGCGGACCCCCGGCCGAAATCGTGAGGTTGGGATTGAGGAGGATGGACCGCGCTGCTCCGCCGCATTTGAGAGAGACAGTCGCCTTAACGTGCGGAAAGGTGGCGTCGATCAACGGCTCGATCTGAAAGGCGGTTCCAAGAACTTTGAGCGAATCAGGATTGTCGCACTCAACGGCAATGTTCTGAGTCTTGAGGAACATGAGGTGTTCCATCACGCATTTCTTCGTGACGTTCGCAACCTCCGTCGCCACTGCTTTCATCTTGTCCCGCTCCGCTGTAAATTTGGCCCATTCCTTGACCGTGTTGTTCAACAGAGTTTTTGCTGCTTCTCCCATGGTTGAGCTCCTTTCTTCTCTTCCTTAAAGAGGGATAGTGAACTTGCCCTGTTTCATGACAAGCGTATCGTCGAACCAAACAGTCGGCTGCTTGATGAGCCCGTCGAGATGGCTGGCAGCTCTGACGGAGCCGCCCATTGATTTGTTGTCACCGAACGCGATGTGGATGGTCCCCATGACTTTTTCGTCTTCGATAATGAGTCCTGTGAGAATTGCCTTGTCGTTGGTCCCCATGCCGAATTCCGCGACATTTCTGCCGTCTTTACCATGAGGCTCAAGAAGTTCGATGAGCTTCTTCGCTTCGGTTCCGCCTTCGATATCCGTCGCGTATCCGTCTTTGACGGTTATTCGGATGGGTTGCCGGACCATTCCCACACTCGCCATCGATCCATCGACAACAACAACTCCCTGCGATTGTCCCTCCAAAGGCGCCAGATAAGACTCACCCGTCGGCAAGTTTCCCCAGAGACCTTTTTCACGAAACAGGCCGGAACTGGCATGCGCCGTCCTTCCCTTGATCGGCAGAACAACTTTTGTCCCTGCCGGTGCTTCAACCCGGATGACCGCCGTTTTCTCCATCATCGCGCAGATCTTGAATGTCCTCTCCGCAATTTTCTTGTAGTCGGCATTCATGCAGCGGACCATGATCTCTTCCGTCATTCCTGGAAGTGTGGCAATTCGGGCGCCTGCGGCAGCGGCATTCCTGCGCGAATCGGTATGGGTGAGAGATTTCGAGGTGGGACAGAGGACGACGTCGAACATCTTCATAAGCTCGGCAACTTCGGCCGGGGGCTCTTCGCCGTTAGTTTTCCGGGGAAGGATTTCGACAAGAAGAACCTCACTCCCCAGGTCTTTTGCCGCCTTCCAGAGAGCGTATCCGATTGTCCGGACAGGCTCGTCGGTAACAACGAGGACCTTTTCGCCCGGCTTGACTCCCATGCAGTCCCGCACAGCGATTGTGGAAGCAGAAAGCAATTCAGGGGAGATGTTCATGAGGAGGAGTCAGGAGTGAGAATTCAGGAGTCAGTAGTTAGTAGTCAGTGGTCAAAGAACAGTGAACTGCAATCTAGAATCTATAATAATCTATAATCGACAATTGACAATTAACTTACAACTTTCAACCTACAACTCCTTTTACCTTTTACCTTTTGCCTTTTTCCCATCCTCTATCTTCCATCCCTCCCTTATCCCTTCGCCCTTATCGTCTCAAGTCCATGTGCGTGCGGACCAGCTTCATTACGTCTGAGCATGATCGCAAAGAAGAGTCCCACAAACCCAAGTGTCGAGAAAATCCACATCCCGGGAGCGTACCCGGAAGGATTGGCTCCGCTTGCACCGGCCGCATCGTTGGCCATTCCGATCGAAAGGTTCAATGCGAAGAAGCCAATCTGCTGAATCAGAGTCATGAGCGCGTAGCCGGTACCGAGCCGGTTTTGTTCGACGATGTAAGCAACCGACGGCCACATAATGGCCGGGATCAGAGAGAATGCAATGCCCATCATGGTTACCGGAACCCACAAAGTTACGCCGCTGTACATCATGATCAGATACACCGGCATCAGGAGGAATGTACCAAAGACCATGAACAGGGCCCTTTTGCCTACTTTGTCAACCAACAACCCGAACAACGGAGTGGCAATCATTGCGGAAAGCGGAAGAAGGCTGTTGAAGAAACCGGCGGTTTCCCTTGCCACATCAGCGTTGACTGCCGCGTAGTGCGTGTCCATAAAGAACTTGATCGCAAACGTGCGGAACGGAAAGATCGCCGAGTAAAATGTAAAGCAGAGGCCAACAATAAACCAGTACGAAGAATTAAACTTGAAGAATTTTCCGAACTCCAGCTTGTCCGGTTCCCCCGCCTCGCCCAGAGCATAGCGTCGCGCCGCCAGGTTCTCGAGCCACCAGTACACGCCGGCAGCAACGACACAAAGAGCACCAGCCGCCACGGCGATCATCATCGGACCCTGCCAGCTCGGGGGTGCCGAGGGCCCGTTCGGATAAAATACCGAACCGGCCCATGACGGCGAATTGTCCGCCGCCACGGAGGCCAACCGGGCAACCGTGAGGTTCACGCCGAATGCGAAGCTGAGTTCCTTTCCTTTGAACCATTTTGCCAGTGCTGTGGTGACCGCGACAATCAGAGACTCCGCACCGAGACCCAGCACTGCACGGCCTGATACCATGACGGCAAAGTTGCCTTTGAAAGCAGTCAGGAGCGCACCGAGCAAACACAGAACAGAGAAGATGGCGATCGACTTTTTTGTGCCGAGTCGGTCCACCAGGATTCCTCCGATCAGGAGGGTCAGGACGGCCGCAACGCTGTAGCTTGAATTGAGCCAGCCGACATTCTCGTTTGTGAACCCGAGTTGTTGGATAAAAATATCGACGAGGGGATTGATGGCGTCGTAGATGTAATAGTTGCCGAACATCGTCAGACTGACGAAGAGCAGGACGAGCCATCGAAAGGCGCGGGGAGGATCGGGACGAACCGATGAAGAAGCTCTCTGTTGATCAGTCACAATGGATTCCCTTTACATTGTTCGGCTGGCAGGTTTTTTCGCGTTCCTAGAAAAGGAAAATGCGGCGTTCCGGGCGGCACGTCGCATTCCGATTCTGGACGAAAGAGAAAACCGCAAAGTTCGCAAAGCTAGCCCGCCGGTTGTTTGGCGGGAAGGCGCAGAGGTCGCAAAGGGAATGCGAGTTGTTAGAAACTCCTTCTTTACTTTTGCGATCTTTGCGCCTCTTCTGCGCCTGCCTGCCCTACAGGTCGTTGACCGGCAGGCAGGTGCTTTGCGGTTAAGAACACAGGAAGAAACACTAATTCACATTCTTCAGAATCGCCAGGAGGTACTTCCAGAATTTTTCCACAGTATCGATGTAAATCTTCTCGTCTGGCGAGTGAACTCCCTCAAGCGTGGGTCCGAACGATACCATGTCCATCCCCGGATATTTCTCCCCGATGATTCCACATTCGAGTCCGGCATGGATTGCTTTCACCGCCGGATCTTTTCCGTACAAAGATCTATACGAGGATTTCGCGAGCTTCAGAATTGGCGAGCTCATGTTCGGCTTCCAGCCGGGGTATCCTTCCGTATGAACCGCCTTGGCTCCTCCGAGAAGGAACGTCGAGCCAACTGTGTGGAGTATTTCATCGATTTCCGACGCAACCGAGCTTCGCTGGCTTGTTGTAAGGACGATGCTCCCCCTCTCGGTCCTGATGATCGCAACGTTCGTCGAGGTTTCAACCAAACCAGTAATATCCGCGCTCATCTTTATGACGCCATGCGGCAGAGCGGAGATCGTTCGGTACAGCATTTCCTGCTGAGCCTTCTTGAGGACCGCTGCCTTCTTCACACCTTTCGTCTCGGCGACGGAAATCACGAGATCGGGCTCCACGGTTGCCAATTCGGCTTTGATCGTGGAATTCCAGGTAGCAACGATTTTCGTCGCCTTGCCCATGTTGCTGGAGGGCAGATACACAATCGCTTCCGCCTCGCGCGGGATCGCATTACTCTTGTTTCCACCCTCGATGTGTGAAATCCGCGCACCAACATCAGCGAGAGCAAGAAGCACGCGGTTCAGAATCTTGATTGAATTTCCACGGCCTTTGTCAATCTCGAGTCCGGAATGCCCCCCCTTTAGCCCCTTGACGTTCACGACTGCTGCGGTGGATTTGGCGGGGATCTTCTCCCAGGCGCCCTTCCAGGTGCCGATCGTGTTTTTTCCACCCGAACAACCGACATACAGAGCCCCCTCCTCTTCGGAGTCGAGGTTCATGAGTGTCTTGCTCTTGAGGAATCCCGGCTTGAGATTGTTTGCCCCGGTGAGCCCGGTCTCTTCATCGACCGTGAACAGGAACTCCAACGGTCCGTGCTCGAGGGATTTGTCTTCCATGATGGCAAGGTTCGTCGCCACGGCCACGCCGTTGTCGGCGCCGAGCGTCGTTCCGTTGGCCATCATGATATTCCCTTTCCGGACCAACTCGATTCCATCTTTTTCGAAATCGTGCACAGTCTCCTTGTTCTTCTCACACACCATGTCAAGGTGCCCCTGGAGGCAGATGATGCTCTTGTTCTCCCGTCCGGGCGAAGCAGGCTTTCGGACCACGACATTCATAAACTTGTCCTGCTGTGCTTCGAGTCCGAGCTTTTTTGCAGTGTCCATCACATACTTTGAGATGGCTTTCTCGTTTTTCGACCCGCGCGGGATTTTGCAGATTTCCGCGAAGTATTTCCAAACGAGTTCAGGCTTCAACCCATCAATGGCGCTAGGCATTTCAATTCTCCTTGCTGGGAAAACAGTGCAGATTATCGTGAAACGGAAGGCCGGGTCATATTCCCGGCCCTTCCGCGTGCTGACTTACATGATCGCGCTTGGAGGCGCCGGTTCATCCGGCTTTCCTGCCTTGTTCAGCGGAACAAGAATCAGGTAGGACGCCAGGACGACGAAGAAGACGATGGCAAGCCAGGGTGCGATATCCGAAAGCCCGGGAAGAACCCAGAATTCCGGCGGTTTGCCCATTTGGTCACTAACAAAGACAACTGCGGCAATGAACAATCCCATGAGCGCCTCTCCTGCGATCAGACCCGAAGCAGCGAGAATTCCGGCGTTTTCCACGCGGGCTTTTTGAGCATCGTTATGACCGCGATTCTTGCTAAGCCGATCCACGATTCCACGGATGACTCCACCCACAAAGATCGCAAACGTCGTGCCCAGCGGGAGATACATTCCGACGGAGAAAAGCATCGGGCTCCGGACCTTGATGAGGATAAGAGAGAAGCCCATGGCAATTCCCACGATGACGAGCGGCCACGCCATTTCGCCGCCTACAATTCCCTGCGAAAGTGCTGCCATGAGTCCTGCCTGAGGCGCCGGAAGGTTCTTGCTTCCAAAGCCACCGGTCAATGGATTCTGCGCGAGGTCGGAGTTGTGCAACACGTAGAGCGGGAAAAACATAACGAGTCCGGCGAGAATGACGCCGATAACATCGCCAACCTGCATCTTCCAGGGAGTTCCTCCGAGGATGTGCCCGACTTTCAGATCCTGAAGCATCTCGCCGGCAACCGCCGACGAAACGCAGACGACTGCCGCTACGCCAAGAACCGCAATCACTCCCTGCGATCCGGAAACACCGACGATCACCATGGTGAGAGCTGCGACGACTGTTGTCGCCAGTGTAAGGCCGGAGATCGGATTGTTCGAGGAGCCGATCATACCGACGAGGTTGCCGGAAACCGCGGCGAAGAAGAATCCCGTCACGAGCATGACGATTGCGGCAAGAATGGCGCCGCCAAGAACTCCGGTGAAATACATATAAAGAGCAATCATCAGGACAAACACGATGGCGATACCGAGAAGAACCACTCTAAAGGAGAGATCCTTGTCTGTTCGGGCGGTCGCAGCTTCCGCACTTGCCGCTTTGCGAACATCCGCAACTCCACGTTTGATGCCCAGGATGAGATTCTTTCTCATTTTCCAGAGAGTATAGCATGCACCCACGAGCATTCCGCCGACAGCAATAGGACGCACGATGTAGCGATACAGGTGTCCGGTCAGCGCCGCCCAGTTCTGAGTTCCGTCGGCGGCAGTGTATTTGTCGATGAGATTCGGTCCGAGGAAGAAAACGAGAAGAGGCACAAAAAGGCCCCAGGCAAGCAGTCCGCCGGCAAAGTTCAGGGCGCCAAGTTCAGGTCCGATGATGTATCCGACGCCAATGTATGCCGGGGTGATATCGGGTGCGGAGAATGTGGTAACTCCTCCCGCCGGGACAATATTCGAATCTTTCGTGAGCCCGAGACGCACCAGGCTTTCTTTCACCTTCCCCACCGGAATTTGAAAACTATTCTGATAGAAGAACGCCCCCAAACCGTCTTTTGTTGAGATGTCGGCTCTGGAAAGCAGCTTGATCAGAGCTCCAACGCCCATCGCTTTGAACAAAGCCATGGCAGCTTCTGCTCCGCGCTGACCGACCTTGTGAATCGCTCCTGCGGCCACCGATTCCGGAAACGGCAGGGATTTGTCCTCAACCATCACCCGGCGAAGGATTGTCACAAACATAATCCCAAGGATACCTCCGAGAATCATGAGGGCTGTGGAGGTGAGATACTCCTTCAACATGTTGCCGGTGTCAAATTTCCAGAGTTGAAGCACGACAAAGGCGGGGATGGTGAAGACCGCTCCTGCAGCGACGGACTCGCCGATCGAGCCGACCGTTCGGGCAAAATTCTCTTCCAGGATCGATCCCTTGTAAAGACGCAGGACTGCCATGCCGATGACGGCCGCCGGGTAGGTCGCAGCGATCGTCATACCAGCTTTCAATCCCAGATAGGCATTCGCCGCACCAAGCACAACGCACATGATCAATCCAATGACAAGTGCCCGGACGGTGAATTCCTTCATGTCAGTTCCTGCGGGGACGTACGGTGTAAATCCCGATCCCTCGCTCTTGACGTCAGCCATGATATTCTCCTTTGATGGTGGTTGGGGTTCAGCGACCGAACATTGCTCTCGTGATATACCAAGCCATTTGCGGATTCTCCTTCAGCCTGCGGGTCGAGTAGGCGTACCATTTTTCTCCGTACGGGACATACACACGGAGTCTGTGGCCCCTTCGGACGATCTCGCCCCGGAGCTGCTCGCGCACACCCAGCAGCATCTGGAATTCAAATTGATGCCGCTTGAGCGAGTGTTCCTGGATGAGTTCGTACGACTTGTCAACCAGGTAGTCGTCGTGCGTGGCGATACCTACGTAGCTCCCGTTCTCGACGATCAACTGGAGGAGGTGAAGAAAATTTTTCCGGATCTCGTCCCGTTCCTTGAAGGCAATATCCCGATGTTCAATATAGATTCCCTTGCAGAGCCGGATATTCGGTTTCAACGGCGCCAGACTCCGGATATCGGCCTCGCTCCTTCGCATATAAGCCTGAAGGACCAACCCGACGTTGTCATAACCCGCCTCTCTGAGCCTTCTGAATATTTCGATCGTTTCGGTGGTCGTGGTCGAGTCCTCCATGTCGATCCGCACGAAGTTCTTGAGGTCGCGTGCGTTTTCGACGATGGTCTTGACGTTTTCGTAGCAGAGGTTCTTGTTGATGCGGAGTCCGAATTGCGTCAGCTTCACCGACACATTGGAATCGAGACCGGAGCGCTGAATCTCCTGAAACATGCCGACGATGTTCGACCTGTTCTCCAGAGCTTCCCGTTGCTCCTGGATATCTTCGCCGAGCAAATCGAGCGTGGCCATCATTTCTTTTTGATTCAGACCCCGAATGACCCGGACGGCATCGTGGATGGTGATGCCGGCGATGTAACGTTTGGAAATTTGGCCGATGATGGATCTGGGAATGATCGGTAGGGCGGTAACGACAAGCTTATTCAAGAGGGACATCGATCGGTTCGTAGGAAAGGAGTCAGAAAAGAGCCGCCAGCCCCGTGGCTTTTGCGGGGTCAATATAGGCACACATGCCAATAAAAGCAATAAAAACTGTTCTCCTCGCAATGCCAAAAAACAAAAAACCCTCCGTCGGGCAGAGGGTCTTTTGCGAAAAGTTGCAGCAATGGGAAAATCAGAAGTTGAAAACGAGGCTCACCTTCGGTTCGATGCGCTTTTGAGTGTCATAGCCTACAACATCTCCGTTTTCATTCTTTCTTTCGGTAAAGGTCCATTCGTAGAGTGTCGATACGAGCAGGAACGGGTACGGTTTGTACCCAACCTGGGCATAGAGAAGGGAGTTGTTGTCCACGACGAACACAGGTCCGATGTTTTTCTTGTCATACCCCGCGCTGAGTTCCACCACGGGGATGGCGTCGCCGGTTTGCAGTTCCATATGGAGGATTCCTGCGTTGCGAATTCCCACAGGTGCTTGATACCCGCCGACAATATTGAACGTGTTCAGGATACTGATGAGGATCTCGCCGTAGTACCCCTCCATTTTCGTCGCGTGTTCAAGGGCCATTGCCTTGCTCACAAATTGTACGGAGTCGAGGGGAACAAACCTGTCTCGCTCATATTGTCCGTCGAAATACGAAGGGATGAAATTATCACCAATGAATCGTCGTTCATACCGTGCGCTGATGCCAAGGAGACCCATTCCGGAGAAGTTGAAATTGATTCCCACCGCCGCACCGTTGCCGTAACTTGCAATCTTGGCATAATCAAAATACAGCATGGAGTTGAGCATCTTCAGGGAGATAATCGGGAGACCAAGGTCGAGGCCGAAGATTGAAAGCGATCCCCTGTCGTCGATCGGATTTGTGCCACCCACATAGATCTTGTTCGCGTTCTTATGAAGGTCGACGGCATACGTCGCGCCCGCTTCCAGGCCCCCGATAACAGGAATATCTCCTGCCGACGTGAATTTCAACGGCCTGATGTGCCCGCGAAGACCGAGGACACCCCGTCCCGCAAAGTCGCTGTACATGCTCTCGAATCCGAACTTCTCGAAGTCCACATCCAGCTCCAACCCGAGTTTTCGCATGTCGTAGCTTGCCTTGTTCCTGTAATTATACATGATGAAGCCATGTCCCAGGCGTGAATAATCGAGCTGTCCGAGACGGATATAGAAGTCGTCGCCTTTCAGACCCCAGCGGATGTAGCGGATGATACGGAGGTAATCGTAGGTTTCGTCGAAATCCTCCGTCCTGATCTTCTTGTTTGCGCTATCCGCCGGACCGTATCGCAGGTTGAGGTCGAGACCGATGCCGAGCTTACCGATCGAAAGCTCGGGAGCAATGTTGATGAGATACCAGAGCTGACCATCTATGACGGTTGCGCCGAAGCCGATCGGCAAACTCTTCTTGTCCTTCTGCACCCCCATCGAAGCCAACTGGCCCATCTGGCCCCATCCAATCGAGCTGACGAGAAACATCAGAATCAGCGTCGGCGTGATGAGATGAATTCTTGTTTTCATTACGTTCCTCCTGAGTTAATGCGCGTTTGTCAAACGTTGAACAAAATCCTGCATATCATGACGGCCGCAAGCATCCCAAAGAAATCTGCGATCAGGCCTGCAGGGACAGCGTGTCGCGTATTCTTGATGCTTGCCGACCCGAAGTAGACCGCAAGAACATAAAATGTGGTTTCTGAGCTTCCGTACATGGTAGAAGCAAGAACGCCAATGAATGAATCGGGGCCATGCGTCTTCATCAGCTCGGTCATGAGGCCCAGCGAGCCGCTGCCGGAAAGAGGCCTCAGAAGCGCCATCGGTAATGTCTCGGGCGGCATGCCGATGAGGTTGGTCACGGGAGCAAGGACCGACGTGAGAACGTCCATGGCGCCGCTGGCCCGAAAGACACCGATAGCGAACAGCATCGCGACCAGATACGGAATAATCCGGACGGCAGTATTGAACCCGTCCTTTGCTCCCTCGACAAACACTTCATAGACTTTCACCTTCTTCGCAATCCCCCATCCCAGAAACGCCGCGATCATCAGCGGAATCGCGAGAATGGAGATCAGGTTGATGAGTCCGCGGAAGAGGTCAGCCATTGATTCCTCCCTTTACCTTGACCTTTACCTCTTCCTCCTCAATAAGGAGTTCCTTCTTATACCTCGGTAACCGCTGCAGGAGCTTCGAAGCGATGATTCCGGCGATCGTTGCACAGCCCGCGCCAACAATCGAAGTTCCGATAATAATCCCGGGATTCACAGATCCCGAAGCTGCCCGAACCGCTATGGCTGTGGCCGGAATAAGCACCAGGCCGCCCGTATTGATTGTCAGAAATGTCACCATGGCATTCGTTGCCGTGCCCGGCTTGGGATTGATTTTGTTCAGCTCTTCCATGGCTTTTAGACCCATCGGCGTCGCAGCGTTGTTCAGTCCGAGCATGTTTGCCGCCATATTCATGATCATTGCGCCGACCGCGGGATGGTCGGGGGGAACGTCGGGAAAGAGCCGTTTTGTAATCGGTGCCAGGAGCCTGGTCAAGAGCAGAACAAGCCCAGCCGCCTCTGCAATTTTGATAAGACCGAGCCACAATGCCATGATGCCAATCAATCCAATGGAGAGCTCCACGGCGATATTCGCAAAATCCAACGCAGCCTGCGTAATCGCTTTGATTTTCACGAATCGGATGGATTCAAATACAATTGACGCTGTTGCCGAACCTTTGTCTTCCGAAAAACTCACGGATTCGACTCTTCCGGAAAGTCTGTCTTTCGCTCCCGCCGCTTTGGACATTGTTTTCCACAAAGCCGGAGTGGCATCTCCAACCGAAAACAAAAACGTCCCCTTCCCCTCTTTGGAAACGTTCAGGGTCGCGGGCTGACGGACTTCCGCAGCGGCAGAGGTTATTCCATAGTGCTTGTTGAAGGATTCCGCCGGCACGATGAATTCACCTTCCCACATTGTCCCGTTCATGGCTGCAGCTTTGTGCACGTCGAACAAAATTTCGAGCGGTACGCCGTTGCGGTAGGTGTTTTTTGCCTCGTCATTGATATCGCTGCCAACGCCGACAACGAGGGCAATGGCGATGAGACCAAACCAGATATAATTAAGCATATTGTGTTAGAATCGGGATCAAAGTTGTCCGTAAGTAACACGATTTCACCCCAAAATCAAGATTTGATACTGAGAGTGTATTCTGAATCACTCACGGGCAGACGATCCCTGGTAAGAAAGGTTCCGAACACTTATAAATGAGAAACGAAGAGCTGAGGAGAATACCGTTTGAATGACAAGGACGATGTGTCATTTATTGATTGATATGGTTATCTTTTCCTACTGCGGAAATGGAACAGTCCCACACACATATAAAAGAAAAGAAAGCCATTGCTCTCAGTTCCGTCGGAGCGGCGATATTTCTCACGGGGATGAAACTCGTTGTGGGCCTTGAGACAAATAGTCTTGGGATTCTCTCAGAAGCAGCTCATTCCGGACTCGACCTTCTCGCCGCACTGATGACATATTTTGCTGTGAGCATTTCTGACAAACCTGCAGACGAGGACCATCAGTACGGACACGGAAAAGTTGAGAATATCTCGGCGCTTATGGAGACTGTTCTCCTCGTCATCACGTGCGGTTGGATCGTCCGCGAAGCCATCCATCGTCTCACGACCGGCTCCGTCCACGTCGAGGCGACCGTATGGAGCTACGTCGTCGTGACCATTGCAATCTTCATTGATATCGGCAGATCCCGGGCCCTCGGGAGGGTTGCCCGAAAGTACGACAGTCAGGCTCTCGAAGCAGACGCCCTGCATTTCTCAAGCGACGTTTGGAGCTCACTGACCGTCCTTGCCGGCCTGGTGTGTGTCTCGTTGGGATACACGGCGTTCGACTCGATTGCGGCGATTGGCGTTGCCCTGCTTGTGCTGTTCGTGAGTTACCGACTCGGCAAAAGGACAATAGATGCGCTGATGGACCGCGTGCCACACCGGCTTGCAGAAGCGGTGCAACAAACCATCCGTTCGATTGCCGGAGTCGAGGAGCTTCGGAACACCCGTCTGCGTTCATCCGGCGCAAAGATATTCGTTGACGCGACCGTTGCAGTTCGACGCACTACCCCCTTCGCCCAGGTTCATCTGATTATGGATGAAATTGAAGAGGCCATCCAGGCGGTTCACCCGAACGCCGATATCGTGGTCCATGCTGAACCGGTGGAAGGAAAGGACGAAACGTTGGCCGACAAGATTCGCATGATTGTGGTTGGCAAAGGCCTTCGTGCTCCACATAATCTTGAAGTCTACCAGAGCAACGGCAAGTATTTTATCGATTTTGATGTGGAATATCAGAAAGGAAAAACCTTTACCGAAGCACACGACATGGCTTCGGAAATCGAGCACCAAATCCACAGGGACCTGCAGTCCGTGGAGAAGGTGACGATTCATATGGAGGAGTATCAACCGACTGAGACGGAATTAGACGACGTGACCAAAGCGGAGCAGCGGCTTGCGGAGCAAATCCGGGCTGTCGTTGAAAAGACGCGGGAAGTGTTATCGTGTTCGGATTTGACTTTGTTGAGGGAAGGAAACAAATACCGGCTGACTCTTACGTGTAGGATGAAAAAGACGAGGACTCTTGAAGAGGTGCATCAGATTATATCAAAACTAGAGACGGAGTTGTATCAGCAGTTCAAGCAGGTACGCCGCATTACCATCCACGCAGAGCCGGCGTAAAGCCGGTTGTACCACAGGACTCTGTTCGGGACTCCCGAACAACGGAGCAGAACTGAATCATTGAACTAATCCCCAGCGAGGATAGAGGTCAATAAGAATATCAGAGTTGTAGAACTGCTCCGCGAGTCTCCCGAACTGGTTCGCCAGAGGATTTGAATGCGGTTTCCTCTTTTCGACACCAGATTGCACTACACCCACCGAGTAAAGCGTGGCAAGAACGTCCACCCTTCCTGACAATGAAATTCCGGCATCGGCCCACCTTTTATCGATCATAGCAATGTTTGCCGCCACATAACAGGCATTCCAGGCTGAATCAGATAATCGACTGATGAGATCTGGTTTTGAAGCTGTAGCAGGAAAGATTGTGCCGAGTGAATCCCCAAGAAAATACCGACTTGCCGAATCTCGCAGGGTCGACTCAATCCACTTTGCCGTTTCAACCTTTACCTGCCCAAGGCCAATCGAGGTGTTGAAGCCATACTTAGCAAAGGTAACGTCGAGTTTCCTGTCCACCCACGTCACATTCATGAGATGCTCCACGAAAATGACGCTGGCAACATCACGGGGATGGACATTAAACAATATCGCAGCGTTCTTGATGTTCTCGCAGTTGGAGCGCAGTACCCGCAGGGCCTGATGCTCGTTTGATTGGGCCTGGCCGATGGAAGAAAGGAGGAGCACGGCCAGTGCGAACACCAGCCGTGCTTCCTTTTTCGAGGAGCGACAACGGTATGTGAGGGTCACATTACTTCAACATCAGCAGCCGCTGCACGAACCTCCTCCCGCTGACCTCCAATGAAACGTAATACATGCCCGATGGAAACCTTGAACCATCGAACTTCGTTGATTTCGTCCCTTCTGTCTCATATTCATTCAGGAGTTCGTCAATCTCTCGTCCCAGAACGTCGTAGATCGCGAGCCTCACGTGCCCAGGTACAGATAGCGCGTAGGAGATTGTGGTGGACGGATTGAACGGATTCGGGTAGGGCCGGAACAACTCAGTTTCGTGAGGGATGGAAGCCCCATCCTCTTTCTTTTGACTTGTTTGGAGAGGCGGACCCACCGCCTTTCCAAGTGAGGAAAAGCCGGTAGATGCTTTGAGTGAACCTTGGAACAGTTTCGATGCACTGGCAACGTTCGAGACTAAGGCTGTTACTGCGTCGCCTGGGAATTTCGAGCGGAGACCTGCGAGCGCTACACTGGCGTTTGCCGCGTCTCCAACTCTCTGATAAACCCCGTATAATGTTGCGAGGGCATGCTTTTCGCTTTCGGTTCCCGGCCATTGATTCATGATCAGATTATTGTAATCGATGGCAGC
>JBARRO010000061.1:0-10882 GCA_049644265.1 Bacteroidota bacterium | reverse complement strand
CATATATACTCGTTGCGCACAAGTTTTTCAGCGCGTTAGGACCTGGAATGATGGGCCTCTTCGTCAGCGCTATGTTCGCTTCAACCATGTCCATGATTAGCGCCGACCTGAGCTCGCTAGCTTCTGTTTTCACAAAGGATATCTACCATCGCACCATGAACAAGGATGCTCCCGAGAAAACACTCCTCCTCATCGGCATCACATCCACCGTGGTCTTCGGCGTGCTCACGATTCTATCAGCGATCATCACCATTCATCTCCACGGTGCATTCAACACAATGGTCGAGTGGTACGCTGCAATCTTGGGGCCCGTTTCCATTCCCCTGCTTTTTGGAATGGTTTATAGGAAGGCTACCTGGCGGGGAGCTCTCGCTTCATGGGCCTCTGGGTTTGCAGCATTTGTGATCGTCAAATTTGTAGTTCCTCTTTTCGTGGGAGTGGCGACACCATTTGCATTGTATACGGGAATCGAATTGCTCGTTTCGTTTTCTGTTTTCTATTTGGAGGGCGCCGTGAGCAAGCAGACTGTCCAGGAAAAAGAGAACGTCGACAAGCTCTTCATTCAACTGAGCAATACGACATCGTAGCGCGCAGCCCCTATGAAGATCCAAATCGTTGATGGGTACGTCCTTTTGCCAAACGGCATCCGAAAGACGGGAGTCGAGGTCGTGGATGGCAGGATAACGGCCATCGGAAGATTTAAGAAGGATCCCAAGGCAGTACGTGTCGTAGCTTCAAGGCAATACGTATTGCCCGGTTTCATCGATGTCCATGTCAACGGAACCGCCGGCTTCGATTTGACAAACGGCGCGTTTCATTCCTCAACTGGCAGGTTCAGTCGACAGCCCCATCAATATGAACGGGGGCTCGAATCAGCTCTCAACTCGTTCGCTTCAAACGGAACCACCCTGGTGGGCTTTACCATCCTCGAAGCTCCGGACGAGCGGCTCAAGCGCATTCTGCGAATGATTGCGAATTACCGTGAGAACGCAGAAACGTTTCATAACGATATGATATTCGGTATCTACCTCGAAGGAACGTTCATGAGGGAGAAGCAATTTCGAGGGGCGCACAATCCAAGCTATTTTCGGACTCCCTCGGTCAGGTTCTTCAAGGAACTCCAGCGTGCAGCGAAAGGGAATATTCGAATAGTCAACGTTGTGCCCGAATGGGGCAAGCCAGCGTTAGAACTGATCCAGTACCTGACCTCGCAGGGTATTATCGTCGCGACGGGACATAGCGGCGCCAATGGCGTCCAGTATCAATCGGCAATTGAAAAGGGATCTTCACTCGCCATTCACGTAATGAACGGACCTTCGTCATCTTCGCCCAAGTCATTCAACGACGGCGGGGTCCTCGAGACTCTCCTTCGATCGAACCACGTCTATGCCGAAATCATCGCCGACGGAATTCATGTCGACAAACGCTATGTCAGAGATATCATCGAGAGGAAAGGAATTGACAAGAGCGTGGTGATAACGGACAGTATGTTCGTCGGTGGGATGGAAGGCGTGAAGAATTTCCAGGTATCAGGAATCAAGGGAAGGGTAAGCGCAGATGGATTGTATCTCCAAATTGAAGATCGAGGAGATGCCCTGTTCGGAAGCGTCCTCACGATGGACAGAGCATTCCAGAATGTCATGAACTGGATGATGACATCCATGTGCGGAGTCTGGCATCGACAGCATAACTCATGCACATTTGAAGAGGCGCTGTTCGATGCATCACAACTCTGCAGTGCCACCCCGGCAAAGGCACTCGGCATCTATGACCCTTCATCCAAGAACCATGGGCACAACCTCTCATACGGCACGGGAGACATAGCCGTTGGAAAACGGGGGGATCTCGTGCTGGCAAGCATACATCAGCGACGCAGTCGCATAAGACTCACCGTAAACAGGACTATCGTGAATGGACATCTGGTACATCGCCATGGAAAAGCTCTTCCACCGCTTGTCAACTGAGGATGCGAAGATGCAACCCGATGCCTTGGGACAGCAATTAGTTGTCGATGCATTAAGAGTGAAAGTGTATCCCGATCGCAATGCTTTAGGGAAAGCAGCGGCCTCGGAAGTGGCAGCAGAAATCAAACGGCTCTCAGCGCTCAAAGAAGATATTAATATGATTTTTGCAGCTGCACCTTCACAGAACGAGTTGCTGGACGCCCTGATCGCCATGGACGACGTCGAGTTTTCGAAAATCACGGCGTTTCACATGGATGAATATATCGGATTAGATAAGACCGCAGAGCAACGCTTCGGCAATTTCCTAAGGCAAAAACTCTTTGAGCGAGTTCGCTTCAGACGCGTGAATTATCTCGAGCCCCCTGTTGATCATCCTGAGTCAGAATGCAGCCGCTACGCATCGTTGCTTGATCCCCGCACAATTGATATTGTTTGCATGGGGATTGGTGAAAACGGGCACATTGCATTCAACGATCCGCCGGTGGCAGATTTCTCCGATCTGCACTCAGTGAAGGTCGTCGAACTTGACGAGGCTTCCAGGCTCCAACAGGTCCACGACAAGTGCTTCCCTTCGTTGGACGATGTTCCAAAAATGGCGATTACGTTAACTATCCCGAGCCTCTTCCGCGCAGGATTTATTTGCTGCGTTGTACCTGGCCGGCTGAAGGCAGAGGCAGTTAAGCGAACATTGCGTGGGGCAATCACCACACAATGCCCAGCTTCTATTTTACGAAGGCATCAAAACGCAACCCTGTTTCTGGATTCCGACTCCGCGTCGTTCATTCTGTAAAGAACGGGAATTCGCCTCTTGCGAGTTGACACCGATGCCAACCTTCCAGGCCCGCGGGAGAAGCATTCAGGCGTAGTGTATGGTTGCTTTCGTGAGGATTGCGCTCGTCACAGATTGTGGGGACGGAGGAATAGCAATTTCTCACTGTGAGAGAACACCTAAATGGAATCACCAACTGATTGGTCGACCTCCCACCTGCTTCTGGGTTATCTGAGGCCTCCTTTCTCTAGAGACACTCACCTCTGCAATGCAGCTGCCTGGCGCCACGGCGGAGCCATGAAGAAGTGGTCAGTAGCCCTCGTCAGCATGCTTCTTTTCTCCTCCGTTCTCCACGCCGGCATAACCGGAAAGATTGCCGGTACCGTCCGGGACAAGAAAACCAATGAGGGCATTCCATCGGCCAACGTCATGATCAAAGGAACGTCGCTGGGAGCTACGACGGACGAGAGCGGTGAATACTTCATTCTGAATGTTCCTCCGGGTGTGTATTCCGTGACTGCATCAGTACTTGGGTATGGCAAATTGACCCAAACCGATGTGGCGGTCCGCACCGACCAGACGACGGCCCTGGACTTCGAGTTGTCGGAGGAAATGTTGACGACCGAGGGGCTTGTTATCACCGCAGTGAAACCTAAGGTCGAGCTCGATCTGACGGCGAGCAAGGAAACGATTTCCCGGGATGAGATCGTCAATACGTGGGCAAAAGACATCAAGGATATCGCCAGGGATAT
Organism: Bacteroidota bacterium; assembly: GCA_049644265.1. Taxonomy (GTDB): domain Bacteria; phylum Bacteroidota; class Ignavibacteria; order UBA10030; family UBA10030; genus JBARRO01. Next base: position 7,397 of record JBARRO010000061.1, on the reverse strand, counting down.
ACTGGGCGCGAATATCAACGGGGGCATTCGAGGAAGCTACGGAGGCGACGCTTCTTTTCGCATGGATGGTATCGATTTACGGGATGTCGCTTCTAACACAAACTTCTCGAGTGTGAACATGTCGACGGTCCAGGAGGTGGAGGTTCTCACCGGGGGATGGAATGCGGAATACGGCCAGGCAAATGGTTCCATCGTCAACATCGTGACACGGAGAGCCACCGATCGGATTCACGCCACCGCGACGTACAAGGAACGCCCAGCAGGAAAGTACCACTGGGGAAGAAATATCTTCGACGAGAACGATGTGTTTCACACGGTCATGACAACCCCAGAGTACTGGGACACATCCAAGACATGGCGGACTCCTTGGATGACACCGGGCGAAGCACAGAAGGGAAATTTGGGAGACGGAAAGTTCGCCTCAATGACGCCACAACAGAAGGCCGACTGGTGGAAGCAATTTGTGAACGACAAGAACCGGTTTCCGCAGATGGATTACACAAAGAGAGCGGAGTGGGAAGGAGAACTAACTCTCTACGGCCCGATGTCTGAAAACATGAATTTTCTCTTCTCCGGCAGGTTTAAAGAAGGCGTCAATATCTATCCATCCGCTCTCAAATACAATCCTGACATGACATACCAGGGATCATTAGAATGGATTCCATTGGGCTCTACCACGATCAGCCTCAGTGGCATGTTCACAAAATTCGTGAACACGGGAGATCCCAGAACAACATACCAATCCTCTGAAACCAATCCGTCCGATATCGCTTCACAGAGTCTCTCTTACATCAGCGATCCCTACGATAATTTCAAGTTCTGGCTCTGGGGAGTTGCGCCAAACGGAGGAAGCGCTGGTGACGGGTCATCGATGCGCCCTCCCGAATACGCCCAAATGCTCAACGTTCAGGCAAAGTTGACACAGGTCTTCAGCAACCGCACCTTCCTCAATGTCGCGCTCCAGCACACACAGATGGACTACCACCTCGATTTTCGTGAAGTGGCTCAGACCGCAAACTTCAGGAGCTATGGTCTCCCCCTGCCGACGGATTCCGTCGAAGCATACGGAATCATGCTTCCGTCGTTTGCCAAACCTCCATCCTCCCTGTTATTCAATGCATCCCGGTGGGGATCCGCCGGCGACATTTGGAGAAGTGAATCACAGACGCGAACCCAGAGTTTGAAGGCAGACCTGACGAGCCAGATTGCACGAAATCACCTTATTAAAACAGGATTGATGTTCTCGCTGAATGAGATCCATACGCTCACGCACGAAGGGAACATGACTTCAACCACCTTTGTGCAGGTGAACGACATCGTGCCGATCGTCCATAGGCCGTATGAAGGTGCGGTGTATGCACAGGACAAGGTGGAAGTTGGCGGCATGGTCCTCAATGCAGGCGTCAGGTTGGATTTCTTCAACGCGAATGAAACAGTCTCCTCGGATTTCTTTGATCCGTTAATGCTGTCCGAATATACAGTCGGGAATTCAGGAAGGACGGGACTCGTCGGTTTCAGACAGGACGGCTCTGGTCCCGGATACGCGAGGACGAAGCTTCGTTGGGCATTCTCCCCACGGCTTGGCATATCACATCCCATAACAGAGACAACCGTGCTGCATTTCATGTTTGGCGTCTTCAATCAACGCCCTGCGTGGGTCAAGATCCTGGCAAACCCTGTGGTGTGGTCGGATACTTCTGCAACGGGCAACCTGGGCGATTTGGTGAGAGCGGGTTTGATTACTTCCGACTACAACCTTCCAGACACGCTGCTGGTAACCTACCGGTACTATGGAGCAAAAGTTGGGAATCCAGGCCTTACGTGGGAACGCATGACGCAATACGAAGTAGGCATAGTGCAAAACATCGCGGACGTATTTTCACTGGATGTCGTCATGTACTACAAGAGTGCCAAAGATCTCACCTCGCTCGGCATTGACCAGGGAGGAGAAGGCAATGCGAGCGTGATTAAAACCACAGGAGGCAATGTTGATGTCCAGTTGTATGGAGATCCCCTTGTCGCCAACACCAGGATTCCAGGAGTGTACATTGGAAATTTCATGACCACCGTCAACGGTGCGTGGGCTGAAGTCCGGGGCTTGGAAGCAACGCTTCGATCACAAATGGATTGGCTGAATTTGGACCTGGGCTATACACTCTCCTATCTCACCTCAGGCCGATACTATGCAAACGGGATTTTCAAGCCCTCCGCGGTGTCTGGTGTCCCCCTCGCAGAAAATCGGTATTCCGGGCCCAATAACACAGACGGAGGCGGAATCGGCACGGACGACGACCTCTGGAATCCCACCAACTCGGCACTATTGAAACTCACAGTCAAGAGCCCATCGACGTTCGGACCCACGCTAGGCGGTGTTCACGGGCTGGGGGATTGGATGGTAAGCGTATCAACGCGCTGGGCGCAGGGCAGCCAGTTTACATGGTATGCGACAGACTACACTGGAACGCAGTATCCAAACAACCAGCGCTGGAAAGACCGATGGAACACGAACCTTAACTTGACGAGAAACATTCACCTCAATGACAATGTGACGCTAAAGCTCTTCATCCAGGTTACCAATCTGTTCGACAACAGACACCTTCGACTTCTGACAGGTTCGGACCTTGATAACTATATGACCTACGGAACACTGCCGTTCAACAAGAACACAAAAGAGCCCACTGAATGGAATTGGTACACAAACAACCCCCGACAAATCTACTTCGGCACAACGGTCGAGTTTTAGAAAAATGAACTTACGAATCACAAGGAAGCAACGACACAACATCCGGGAGCTGATGCTCGTTGTCGCATGCCTGCTCCTCGTTACTTCTGGCGTTCTCGCTCAAGCCGTCAACCCTGAGAGGCTCACAAGAGGAAAATACTGGGTCAAGTGTCTCCCGAATGGCGCTTTGGACCGCGAAACCACGATCGGGGAGCACGATTGGGAATCTCTGTATCCTGGCAATTATAACGCACGATCCGAATCAGCCGGGGGATTCGGCGCAACTCTCACTTACAACGGCGCCCTCGTAGCTGGTCAGCCCGTGGCGTGGTACTACCGGAGCGTGCTCTACAATAGCTCGGAGGTCTATGCAGTCAGCCAAACAGCAGTAACACAGAACTACAACCTCATCAACGCGGGGAAAGCAGAGGAATATCTCGAGGGAACCATCGGCTCGTACCAGTATGATGGCACCGGAAATCGCCACATGAAGTACGAACTCAAAGGAACCGTCCGGGTGTGGAGCCAACCAAAGTACGATGACTTCATCATCATGGAATGCACTCTGACAAATACGGACGATACAACATTCAATGATTTCTACTACGTCAGGATGGTGACACCCAGCGGACCTTACGCCCCCCCATCAACGTCTGTTGGCTGGGATAAGGAATACGAATGGGATACACAGATGGGGGATACTTTGGGATTCATATTCTACGATGACACCTCCCTCCCCCCCACCGCTGATCCGCCCGACTATTCCATTCCGCCCGGTGATTCAACGGGGAATGCTGGAGACCCGGGGAATATTGGTATCCAGGGCTCGACGGATTTCAAGCTCTATGCTCCTTACGCCTACGCTTACAATTTCTACATGGATGAGCTTCCGCCGAACAAGTTCGGGCAAAAGAAGATTTGGAGAAAGATCGTCTCGACGAACTCAAAAGCCGATGTTCTCGAGCGTCGCCCATCAGTGTACGACGTGCTGGGACAATATGACACTCTGGTAAATTTCATGACGTCGGACGAACAACCCCACTACGGTTGGCGCGCTGCTGCTGAGGCCGGTGTGGCCGGAGGGGGAAGCAAGTGGGAAAGGAACCCTTGTTATTTCTATGGTATTGGCCCGTTCGATATCAAGAAAGGCGAATCGATCCATTGGTTTGAAATTTTCGTTGCAGGTCAGATGGACCGGAATGTGTCGATGCTTGGGGGATATGAGGCAGCACGAAGATTCAAGCTCGAGGGAATAGAAAATGTCAAGGAAAATTTCAGCGCCGCACGGACTCTCATCCGTAATCGTTGGACATTTCCGATTGGAACGGTCCCTCCCCCAACACCTTCAGACGCTCCCCGGGTTGGCAATGCCAATGAATTAACAGCCGTCGCTTCGGCAATAACGCTCAATGGAGAACGCACACCCGGCGTTCAATTGACCTGGCAAGCAGTTCACAAGGGATATGTCGACCCCCAAACACGACAAGCCGATTTTGCGGCGTACAGGATTTACCAATCGGCCTATTCCATCGAAGGCCCGTGGAAACTGATCGATTCTGTGACTGCTACAGCGGCAGATTCTTTGATTGTCCCGGGTGCAGATGGCAATCCACACGTCTCGTATTTCGTCCGGGCAACGCCAAACGTGCCGTATCGATACTGTGTGACAAGTATTGATACCAGGGGAAATGAAAGCGGGATGACGGGCTACACATTCTTTTCGGTGTCAGCGGAGCCAAAGCCGTCAAATAACCAAAGCGACGTCCTTGTTGTGCCAAACCCATTCCGGCAGGTCAGCGGGTTTGCTGAAACGATGGAGTACAAACGTCTTGCGTTCGTGAACATTCCGGCTCTGTGCACGATCCGCATCTATACGATTGCTCTGGACCTGGTGAGAACGCTCGAGCATACAAGCGGTGGCGGCATAGAGACATGGGGTTCTCAACGTGGAAAAGACTACATGTTGACCGACTTTGCTCAAAATGTGCAGCCTGGGATCTACATCTATTACATTGAATCTCACGTTCCCGGGCACGAAGCGGAGACATCCATTGGAAAGTTTGCAATCATTAAGTAACCGACACAGTGCATCAGAACAAATTAAGTAGAACGGAATTGAAATCAGTCAACGGTTGTGTTGCCGTAGTGCTCTTGCTCACCCTGGCTCTCCTCGACGATTGTTGGGCACAGGTCCCTACAAACGAAGTCGGTTCGGGCGTTGAACCGTTGGAGCTCAGCCGGGTGGGTGCCGCCGGCTGGCAATTCCTCAAGCTCCCGACTGACGCTCGCGGCGCGGCGATGGGAGGAGTGAAGGCGGCAGTCAGCTATGGCAACGCCAATGCCGCGCTCAATAACCCTGCGTCCGCCGTCGATGTGGCAGGCACGGACATACAATTCTCCTCGATGAACTGGGTGGCAGATATTCAATACAACACACTTTCAGTCGTCCAAAACCTTGGCTCGATGGGGACGATCGGTGTGCACTGTCTCTATCTGGATTATGGAAGAATGATTCGAACGGAGGTCGCGGATGTCGGTGACCTCGGCATTGTGCCGATTACCGAAGGGTTGGGAACATTCACAGCCTCAGATTTCTCTGCAGGGTTTCTCTATGCACGTCAGATAACCAACTTTCTCCAGGTCGGTGGGACCATTCGATACATGCAGCAACAAATTGACGATGCCAAGATGAAAAGTTGGGCAGTCGATGTCGGCACATTGTACTGGACGGGAATCGGAAGCCTGAGGATCTCGATGCTGGGAAAGAACTTCGGACCGGACGGCGAGTTCTTGTCATATCGAGGACGAATTGCCCAGGCTGCGGTGAAAGTGAAGATGCCGATGATGCTGATTCTTGGGACAGCGTACGACATTATCCCTTTTTCAACGGAAACCCAACACCGCATGACGGTCGTCTGCGAATACGTAAAGCCCAATGATGGGCCTGAAAAAGCAAACCTCGGCCTTGAGTACTTCGCTTATTCAATCCTGTTTGTCCGCGCGGGGTATCGGTTCAATTATGACGAAGAGAGCTACACGTTTGGCGTCGGCACGCAATGTGCCATCGAGGATGGGCTCACACTGAAGGCAGATTTTGCATATCTGAACTTAGGCCGATTCAACTCTGTCAGTGTCATTACAATTGGATGCGGATTTTGAATTTTCCAGAACGACTATGACACCGTGGTTTGCTCGACTCCCGGCACACTGCCGTGATATTCATCGATCCCCTACTACCGTGAATCAATCATGAAACCACCCACCGCTGTAACTAAGACCGTCCTGCTCATCGCCATCTCCCTGACTACTGCATCAGCCCAACTGTTATTCCAGGAGACTTTCAAGGACACTGCAAGCAACATTGCCACACTGTCGGGATGGAGAGACATCCCGGCCGGTCCTCTTTCCATTGGCTCAACTCAGGGTTTCCCCTATATCTCCGTAAGATCCCCCGCCCTGGTTTATCCCGGCTATATCGAGTCTGGCAACGGGAACGTCGCATTTCTGACCGGCGGCGGACAAGATGCAGAGACAACGGTGAAAGATGTGTCTTCGGGCTTCGTCTACTTTGCATTCTTGATCAAGGTGGATTCCGCAACAGAAGCCGGTGACTACGTTTGGGTTGGTCGCGATATGGATACACACAATCGATGGAGAATGTGGATCCGGAAGGATACTTCAAACGGCAGTACAAACGCGTTCAATCTTGGACTTGGGATGAGCGTGAGCAACAAGCTCTATGCGGTGGATAAATTCACGTTCGGAACAACCTACCTCGTCGTCTCCAAATACGATTTCGGCACGGCCGCAACGAATGACGCACGCCTGAGTCTCTGGGTCAATCCACCTCTCGGCGGATTAACAGAAGACGCAAATCCCATTATCCACAACTACACTGAATCAACGGCAGACTTTCCTGTCATCAACAGGATGGCGTTGGTTCAGAATGGGACTGCGACTGCCCCCACGTTCAGTTTGGGAGGCCTAAGAATGGCGACAAGATGGATTGACGCGTTGCCGCCTCCGCCTCTCTATTTCGATGGAACAGGCCCCGTCAATGATCCGGCCAACTGGGGAAGCAATCTTGACGGCTCAGGAACCCATCCTGAGGATTTTTCAAAAGATAACCAACTCTACATTGTCCGGAATACGACTTCAGTGACACTGAGCTCTCAGTGGATTGTAAGCGGAGTGGGATCGAAAGTCATTATAGGAGCTGATGCGCGCTTCACGCTGTCAGCCGGGGGAATCCTCGCTGCAATAGTCGATGTTGCCAGCAGGGGAACTCTCACAATCACGGAGAGCAATTTCTGGCCTGCATTCGGAGACATCATGGGAGTCGTGTCTTTCGACAACGCCGCTGGATTCTTGCTGGATGCTGACTACACATTCCCTGCCGGCGCAGGCCGCTTCGATCTGACGAACGGAGACATCAATCTTTCCGGAAAGACACTCACCGTCCAAGGGCATCTGCATTGCAACGGTCACAAAATTTTTGGCGCGGGGACATTTAAGCTCGATTCCGCGGGAACACTCTTTATTTCTTCGCCTGATGGCATCACAACAAACGCTGCCTCGGGCGACATTCAATCAACCACGCGTATGTATTCCTCTTATGCCGGCGTCGTGTACAGTGGTTTGACTGACCAGTTCACCGGTGATGGTATACCCGACA
>JBARRO010000060.1:0-7495 GCA_049644265.1 Bacteroidota bacterium | reverse complement strand
GCTTCATATTGTAGTAGGAATCGCCGAGACTGTAGAGTGCACGGGGAACAAGATCGCTCCGGGGATACTCCTTCGGTAGCTTCTGGAATTCCTGTATCGCGTCCCCGTACTCCTTCCGCTGGAAATTGATCCATCCAAGGGCATACTGGGCGTCGTCGGAAAATGGGGACTTTGGGAACGCCTTGATCAATCCGGAGAACTGCTCGTACGAGCCGCTCAAATCCCCGGACCGGAAGAGACATTGTGCAAGCTGGTACGAGGCATAATCCACCGACTCGGTGTCCGCAGCAAACCGGATGGCAACCCGATAGCTTCCGGCTGCCCGTTTGTAGTCTTTTTGAAAGAAATACGCATCTCCCAGGCGATTTCGGGCGTCAAATGCGCGATTGCCTTTGGGATACGCCGTCAGGAGTTTTTCAAAACCATCGATTGCTGCCGGATAGTTCGCCAGCTTGAAATAGGACCATGCAACGCCGTAAAGGCCTTCTTCCCTTTTTGAGCCGCCATGGACGGCCGCGACGTTCTTGTATCCGGTCAAAGCGGAATCAAAATCCCCCTGCTGATATTCACACTCTGCCAGCCAGAATTGCGCTTCATACGCTTTGGGATGGATGGGATAGAGCGCAAGGAATTCTGTGAACCGGGAAGAGGCTTCATTGTATTTTCGTGCCTTGTACAAACTCCAGCCGGTCTGGTACATTGCGGCGACCTTCACGTCAAAGGAAACCGCGGAATCTGCCGCGGCTTTCTCAAACCACGGAATGGCTTCCGTGTAATTCGATTCGCGGACGAAACACTCCCCGATCATCCGATGCGTTTCAGCCAGCACGTCACTGGAGGGATACTCTTTCACAACCCTCAGGAAGCATGCTTTGGCTGTATCGGTGTTCTCTTCACCATAACTGATCATTCCCGCATCAAACAGCGCGTTGTCGGAAAACTCTCCCTGCGGATCCCGGAGAACAACCTGCTCAAAGACTTTTAAAGCTTCCCGTTTGTTCCCCTGAAGACTCTCTGCGGTCCCTTTTCTGTAAAGGCCTGCATGAGCGATCGCATCATTTCCCTCTTCCACCGCCTCGAAGGTGCGAATGGCCTGCGCATAGTTCTTTTGCTGAAGATAGCACCATCCCAGTGCATAACGGACCTCCCGCTCCAGACGGTGGCCGGCGTATTCCGACAAGAATTTCTCGTACCTGTTCTGCGCAGACGGGAGGTCTCCAAGCCGGTACATCGATTCCGCAATCAAATACTCTGCCTCACCCCGTTCCTCGACCGGCCCGATTGTTCCTATCGCTTCCCTGAGCACTCTGATGGCCTGGTGGTACTCTTTTGCGTAGAAGTAGCATTCCCCTCTATGAACCTGCGCCGCAGATGCCAGCGTGTCACCTGGAAACTCCTTGACCAGACGATTGTACCAGTCTAATCCCCTCGAATAGTCTCCCTTGTGCTGGTACGCCCAGCCGATGGAGTACAGGGAGAAATTTCTGAGTGCGCTGTTGGGATAATTCTCGTAAGCAAGCGTGTAGTACTTGATCGCGTTGTTGTCGTCGTCGTTCTTGAGATATGCTTCGCCAATCCAGTAGGCGGATTCGCCGGCGAGCTCGCTCGCGGGGAACTTATCGAGGACCGTTTTGAAGGCAGCCACGGCCTCGTCCGTTTTTTTCGCCCGGAGGTTTGCCTGCCCGATGCGGAACCAGGCATCGTCAACCGTTTGCGATTGAGGAAACGCGCGGATAAACCTGGAGTACTCGTTTGCGGAACGCAGGTACTGTGCGAGGTGGAAGTAACTCTCGGCGGTCAGAAACTGCGCGTCTGCTCCGCGGAGACTCCTCGGATACTTCTCGAGGAATTTCTCAAACTGCTCCGCAGCGAGCTGATAAAGACCATCCCGGTAGAGCCCCGAAGCAAATGTGAAATCCTGCTCTTCGGAAACGGACGGCGAGGTTGTTTGTGCGGTTAAACGTGCGGGGAATATTGCTGGGACGCTTGCCAGGATGACAACTGTCCATACCACCGAGCTGAGCAGCATTCCGGCTTCCCTTCGCCACAAAACCCATCCACATCTCAAAGCCATTCCGATCCCTGGCAACCGTTGCTTAAAGTTGGTATTGAGGAAACTTCATTAACACATTGAATTTAATTGAATCCAACGTGGAAATCAAGAAAAACGACCACTCTGTTCCACGGTTTCCAGTCGGCTAAGCTGTCTCAAGTCAACCGTAAGGGCTCCTGAAGGTTCTGTGAACATGCTCGCGAACTTCGCGCCCCAGGTAATCTCCTGATGTTTGTAGGACGATCGGGCATGGACTGTTTGGAAGAACGTCTCGTCCGTTGCCGTCAAAAGGATGAGAACTTCCGAGTCAGCTGCTTCAAACTCCTCCCGGCTGACTGTGTACATTGGACTCGATTCCACAATGGGATGCACAATGACCCAATGAAGAGGCATGAAGGTGACTTTCTTGCGCTCCAGCGGCAATTCGTAAAACTTCCTCGTCCGCACACCGTTGTGCGTTTCCATCCGGCTGAGCAGAACCGTCGCTTCAACGTCAATCAGCTGGTTCGTCCTGGCATTTGCGATCCTGAATTCCAACGCGTTGATTCCCCTGTATGGCGCGATGACCGCTGTATCGCTGAAGAGGATCTTGGCTTGCGGTCGCGAGAATCTGGCGAAGAGAATTCCTGTGGCAAGGGCAATTCCCAGCAGTCCGACGAGGGATTCAGCTGTCACCAACAGATTCGCGCTGAAACTTACTGGACTGATCCTTCCATAACCAATTGTCCCGAGCGTCTGCACGCTGAAAAAGAACGCGTCAAAGAATTTTTCATGAAATGTCGATGCAAACGGGTCCGACAGCCCTCCGTCACCGGTCAGCAGGTAGCCGAGCGCAAACAAGATGTTGACAGAGAAATAGAAGAGGGCAACCATCGTGTAGAACCGGGCCCACGACATGGTGAGAAAGGAGTGATAGAGGTTCAAGGACCTGAGAAACGGCAATCCGGACCGCTTGACGTTAAAACTGCCGTCCCGGTTGAGAAACCGGGTGTTAAGCTGCTGGGTGACTTTCGACCCGAACCCAAGGTCCCTGGTGTCCTCCTGTGGTGTAAGTGTTTCGGTAGCCATAGAGTTAATGGTGGTTAGTGATGGATAAGTGGTTATTGACGAGAATTCATCAAGATGGTTACACAAATGGCCACATGGAACTTACAGGAATAGAACTGACGGAAAGGGATGAGAAGTTCCGGGAGCTGGGGGGAGGGGGTGGATGTGGGATGTGGGATTTGAGATTTGTGATTTGAGAGGTGGGATGTGAGAGGTGGGGTTTGAGATTTGTGATTTGAGATTTGTGATGTGGGATGTGAGATTTGAGATGCGGGGGATGTGGAATTTGGATTTGGGATGTGGGATATCTGTGCGATATTTTATCCCCCTTCATCTCGAGTAACGCATCCCTGCCTGCGGCAGGCAGGCGCGAGAATCCGTGAGTATCCCTGCCCGCCATTCCAGACCTAAGGTGGCAGGCGGGCGCGAAAATCAGCGTTAATGGATTTCCTGCAAATACTCCTGCAGACTTTTTACCGTGAGCGTCCCCTGCTTCTGCTGCTCAATCGCTTTCACAGCCGTTGCAGCAGCGGAGAGGGTCGTAATGAAGGCAACTTTGTTCTCCAACGCGGCCCATCCAATGGAATACTCATCGTAGCGCGAATCCTCACCGAGCGGCGTGTTGATGACAAGTTGAATCTCGCCGTTCTTGATCAGGTCCACGACATTCGGCCGGCCTTCGTTGACCTTGTAGACCTTCTCACTCTTGATGCCGCTCGAGTTGAAGAACTTTGCGGTCCCTTCCGTCGAAACGATCACGAACCCGAGGTTGATAAACTCCCGAGCGACATTCAGCGTGATCTCGTTCTTGTCGCTGTCGTTCACACTGATGAAAATCCTTCCTTCCGTCGGAAGAGTGTTGCCGGCACCCATCTGGGACTTTGCGACGGCGGCCCCAAAATTGTTCGAAATACCCATCACTTCGCCCGTCGAACGCATTTCCGGCCCGAGGAACAGCGGCACTTTGGGGAATTTGGAGAACGGGAACACGGCCTCTTTGACAGATATATGCTTTGCCTTCCGGAAATCGTAGTCTTTCAGACCCAGTTCCTCGAGAGTCTTTCCAATCATGACTTTCGCCGCTACTTTCGCAAGAGGAATACCCGTAGCCTTGCTGACAAACGGCACCGTTCGTGACGCACGCGGGTTTACTTCGAGAACGTAGACGATTCCTTCTTTCATGGCAAACTGCACGTTCATCAATCCGACCACCTTGAGAGCCTTTGCCAGACGCACGGTATAGCCGATCATCTCATCCAGGTTCTTTTGGGAGATCATGTACGGCGGCAGAACGCAGGCGCTGTCGCCCGAATGGATTCCCGCCTCTTCGATGTGTTCCATCACTCCGCCAATCATGACGTCTTTTCCGTCCGACACGGAGTCGACGTCGTATTCGAACGCATCTTCGAGGAAGCGGTCGATCAGAACCGGATGGTCGGGAGAAACGTCCACGGCTTTCTTCATGTATTCCCGCACCGCATCGCTCGTGTAGCAGATTTCCATCGCCCGTCCGCCCAGGACGTACGACGGCCGGACAAGCACCGGGTACCCGATTTGCTCCGCGACAAGTACGGCGTTGCTCACAGAGTACGCGGTGCCGTATTTCGGATGCGGAATCTTCAGCTTGCGCAACAACGCACCGAACCGTTCGCGATCCTCCGCGAGGTCGATGCCCTCGGGCGACGTGCCGAAAATCCGGACCCCGTTTTCCTCCAGAGCCTTGGCAATCTTCAGCGGCGTTTGACCGCCGAAGCTGACGATCACTCCGAGCGGTTTCTCATGCTCGCAAATATTCAGGACATCCTCGAGCGTCAGTGGTTCAAAATAGAGTTTGTCGGTGGTGTCGTAGTCGGTGGAGACAGTCTCGGGATTGCAGTTAATCATCATCGTCTCCATCCCCTCTTCCTTCAACGCATAGACTCCATGGACGCAACAGTAGTCGAATTCAATACCCTGCCCGATCCGATTCGGTCCACCGCCCAGGATGATCACTTTTTTCCGGTCGCTGCGCACTGACTCGTTTTCCTGGTCGTAGGTCGAGTAATGGTAGGGCGTGTGTGCCTCGAATTCCGCGGCGCACGTGTCCACTGTTTTGTAAACCGGAATGACGCCGAGCTGTCGGCGCAATTGTCGCACGGTTTTCTCCGAAACTCCCCAGATCTGGCCCAGCTGTTTGTCCGAAAAGCCGTACTGCTTCGCACGAACGAGCACGTCCTTCGTGACCCGGCTTGGAACTTTGCTTTTTAGGTCCTTAGTGAGCTTCATGTCCCCGGAGCTCGTTGTAGCGCGTGATTTGATTGGCGGAGAGGATCTGCTTCATTTTGAGGTGGGCCTGCAAATGCACAAACCTCAGCTCCCCACGCAGTTTTCCGATTTTCTCAAGCTTTGCGCGCAGGGCTCGTTCCGTGACTTTCCCCGTCACAAAGGACTCATTCAGGTCTTCTTCAGCTTCGATCACTTCCTGACCCTTCACCGTCGCGGAACTGTTCACATCATTGATCAGACTCTCAGTCTTCTTCATCTGCTCTTTCGTCAGCCCGAGTTCATCCTTGAATTCGAGCACGTGTTTCGGGCCGGGATATCCGTTGATTTCTCCGTACAGTGCCATCCCCATCCCTTCCCCTTTTTCAAGTCCTGCACGATCCGGGGGAATGACAGTCTGCGCAAGACAGAAACTGCCCGCAAAGAAAACACCCAGAATATTCCATCGAAGGATTCGCACCATGCACTTCTCCATTCTGCCGTTGAGACTAGGCTCTGAATTCGTAGAGTTCTTCTTCCATGTCAACAATCTGTTTGACGTTATACAAGAACCAGGGATCGATCCTGGTCACGCCAAAAAGGTCGTCGATCGTCAACCCGAGTTGAAATCCGTACCGCAGGTAAAACACATTGTCCGGCCTCGGCATTTTGAGCTTGTCTAGGACCTTTTTTTTCCATTCAATTTTTTCGCGCTCGGAGAGGTTGCGAACAATGACGACGTCTTTGCCGTCCGCGCCAAGACCGAAGCGGCCTTGTTCGAGAGAGCGGAGAGCTTTCTGCAGCGCCTCCTTGAAGGTGCGGCCGATCGCCATTGCTTCGCCGACAGATTTCATTTGAACGCCCAGGGTGTCATCCACGCCTTTAAACTTCTCAAAATCCCACCGCGGAATCTTGACAACACAGTAGTCGATCGTCGGCTCAAACGAGGCGGGCGTGAGTTTCGTGATGTCGTTGGGGATTTCATCGAGTGTGTATCCGACGGCAAGTTTTGCGGCAATCTTTGCGATGGGAAATCCGGTTGCCTTCGACGCGAGAGCCGAGGAGCGCGACACGCGAGGGTTCATCTCGATGACAATCATGCGGCCATTTTCGGGGTTCACGGCAAACTGGATATTCGAGCCGCCCGTCTCCACGCCGATCTCGCGGATGATCTTCTTGGCGGCATCACGCATAAACTGGTATTCCTTGTCGGTCAGGGTTTGCGCAGGGGCCACCGTAATGGAGTCTCCGGTGTGAACGCCCATCGGGTCAAAGTTCTCGATCGAGCAAATGACCACCACGTTGTCCTTGAGGTCGCGCATCACCTCCAGCTCGTATTCCTTCCAGCCGATGACCGATTCTTCGACGAGAATCTGGTGAATCGGGCTGCTGGTGAGACCGTGTTCCGCCTTGACTTTGAACTCTTCGAAATTGTAGGCCGTGCCTCCGCCGGTTCCACCGAGCGTGAACGAGGGGCGGATAATCAGTGGAAATCCGATTTGCTCCGCAACTTTCAACGCGCCCTGGAGCGAATTGACAAAGCTTCCCCGCGCCGATTGAAGTCCCGCACGATCCATTGCCTGTTTGAACAGCTCGCGGTCTTCGGCTTTTTTTATGGCTTCGAGCTTTGCTCCGATCAGTTCCACGCCGTATTTTTTCAGTACGCCGCTCTCCGCCAACGCCACGGCTGTGTTCAGCGCAGTCTGACCTCCCATGGTCGGGAGGATGACGTCGGGACGTTCCCTTTCAATGATTTTCTCGACAAACGCGGGAGTGATGGGCTCAATGTAGGTTGCATCGGCGAGCCCGGGATCGGTCATGATGGTGGCGGGATTACTGTTGATCAGGATGGTGCGATAACCTTCCTGCTTCAGAACCTGACAAGCTTGCGTGCCCGAATAATCAAACTCGCACGCCTGACCGATAACGATGGGACCTGATCCGATGATCAGGATGGACTTAATGTCGGTACGCTTGGGCAAAGAATTTCAGATGAGAGAGAGTGATAAATCGGGACACAATATAGAGAGATATGAGGATTTATACAAATGAGTTATCAGTTTTCAGTTATCAGTTTTCAGTAACAACAATCCGCTACTCATAACTCATTACTCATTGCTGATTGCTCATTGCTGATTGCTCATTGTTCATTGC
>JBARRO010000059.1:0-4944 GCA_049644265.1 Bacteroidota bacterium | reverse complement strand
CGGCGGAAATTCGGACAGTGTTACGATCACCGTCCAGGCAGGGGCAGTCCAGATTACCAACCTTGGCAATTTCGTGACGCGAAATCCCGTTCGAATGCTCTATGGAACAGTGGAAGATACGAGCATTCACAATGTGCGGGTGGTACGAAATTCCACCGACACGTTGTCCGCGACAGCAAGCGGCGGTGCGTACTCTCTTTCCGTCAACCTTGTGGAGGGGCTGAACACATTCCGGGGACTTATCAAGGACTCTACCGGGACGACCCAACTCTCCAGTCCGGTGAACTTCACCTACTTCGTCAATCACGCGCCCAACGCGCAGGTCAGCTATCTGGACATTGGATCTTCCGTAAGATTCAGTGCGGGATTGAGCACCGACCCCGATCTCGGACAGACGGCGACCCTGCAGTTTGAGTGGGCTGCCGACTCGACGAATCCCGCGGCTCTTGCGGGCTTTCCCGCAACGGGCGTTCAGGTCGATGTCCTGAAGCCGACAACTCCCGGCGAGTACTTCGTTCGCCTTATCGCGACCGACGACAATGGCAACAAAGATACGGTCAGGAGCTTTTTTACAATTCTGAACGACGGAAGTTTCCAGCCATCAACACTGGCGTCGGTTCCCCGCTGGGTGAAACAGGGAAGGGTGTACAGCATTTTCTTCAAAGGGCTGACGCAGGAAGGGACGATCAACGCCGCGGTTCCGTACCTTTCGTATTTTAAACGAATGGGATTCAATATTATTTGGGTACTTCCGGTTATGAAAAACGCCTATCCCATCGACAACGGAGGCGGACCGGGATATAACATCTCAGATTTCTACAAGGTGGCTCCCGAGTACGGAACCAACGATGACTTCAAGCATTTCGTGAGTGAAGCGCACAAGCTCGGACTCAAAGTGATCCTGGACGTCACACCGAACCACACGAGCTACCAGCATCCTTTCGTCCTGGAAGCGCGACAGTACCGTGAGAACTCCCCGCATTGGAGCTTCTACGTCCATTCGAACACCAACCATCCGTCGAATGGTCTGGGCGTCAGTCTGACTGCAGACGGATTCCAGTACTACAGCGGCTTTTCCGATCAGCTTCTGAACTACAACTGGGCGGATATTGACGCACGCGCCTACATGATCGGCGTCTATACGTGGTGGGTGCGGCAGTTCGACATCGACGGCTATCGGTTTGACGTTTACTGGGGCCCCCACAATCGTTCGAACAATTTCCTGGGCGGCGAAACCGAAATGGGAATTCCCGTCCGGCAAGCGCTCAAACACATCAAGCCGGACATCTATATCCTCGGTGAAACCTCTGGTACCGGTGGAGGGACGGACGTCAACTACGCGGACAAAGGAGGAGGGATGGATGGAGGATATGACTGGAATCTTTATGGTGGCGGAGTTGCAGGATTGTTCCCGAGCTACAGTGCCGGGGGGTTCACGAATTTTGTCAACGGCGTCAACAACGGCGGATTCTTTCCAGGGCCCAATTCGTCCTACCTCCGTTTTCTCGAAAACCACGATGAGGAGAGAATTGTCTATCGGTATCAGCAGTATTACACGACGAAACCGCCGGGGTCCGTCATTTTCACAGCGCCGGGCATGCCGATGCTCTGGCAAGGTCAGGAACTTGGCATCGGATTGCTCGTTCCCCAGGGGCAGGACCGACGCAGAGCGGTGATCGATTGGAACGGGAACGTGTACGGAAAGAGTTACTTGCAGGGACACTATCAGCATCTTGCACAGATCCGAAGTCAGTTCCCCGCGTTCTCGACTCAACAGATGAAGACTCTGTCGTCGACATCCCCGTTGTATGCGTATATCAGGCCGTATGCGGGTGAAGATGGAATCGTTGCGGTGAACTTCAGCGATGCCGTTTCAGTCCAGACATCGCTCCAGATTCAGAGCGCGGACCTCGGAGCTCCCATACTGAACAAGTCGTACAAACTTTCTGACCTCTACAACGACAGCAGCTCCACGGTAACCTTTGTCAATGGATCGTTCACGCTGAATCTGTCCCTTGCGCCTTTATCCTCGGTCGTGTTTGTTCTTGCAGACTCAGTCAAACATCTTGATTTGCCGACCCTCACTTCGGTCGAGGGGCCCACATCCGATATCTCACATCCAAAATCCTTTGCGCTTTCACAGAACTACCCCAATCCCTTCAACCCGGCGACTACCATTCGCTTTCAGCTTCCTGCTGCTGCCTTTGTGAGCCTCAAAGTCTACGACATGCTCGGACGGGAAGTTTCGACACTTGTGAACGGAGAACGCCCTGCCGGAGACTATTCAGTCCAATGGAACGGATCCGGTTTTTCAAGCGGTATCTATGTTATGAGGATGTACGTCCAACAAGCGGGCGGCGCACAAACGTCGTTTGTCGCGTCGAAAAAGATCATCCTTCTCAAATGAAATGAGATCCAGCGTCTGGACTGCCGCGCTCCGGTTGCTCCTCGTTGCTGTCGCCGTTTCGATGTTCTCCTGTTCAGGAGGGAAGGAGGACGGGAAACGAATCGTCATCTGGCATCAGATGCGGCCGGATGAACGGGAGATCCTCCAGCGCCAGGTGAAGCGGTTTACGCGGGCGAACCCGGGCATCCAGGTTGTTGAGCTCTACAAGGAAACGGAGGAACTTCGCAGCGCCTTTGTCAGTGCGGCGATAACCCGGAGAGGGCCGGATCTTGTCTACGGACCTTCGGATGCCGTCGGTATCTACGCCGCTACAAAAACCATCCAGCCGCTGGAAGCGCTGTTCAGCCGGCAGATGCTGGCTGAGTTCGACACTTCAGGGTTGCTTTGGTATCAGGGTCACCTCTTCCAGATTGCCGATAAAATTGGCAATCACCTTGCTCTCGTCTATAACAAGAAACTTCTTCCCCGCCCTCCTCAGACCGACGAAGAGCTCTTCGCAGTCAGTCAGAAAATCCAAAAAGAATTCGGTTCCATCGCCGGCCGACCGAAAGTCTACGGCCTGACGTGGAACTACACGGAGCCGTTCTTCTTTATTCCGTTCTTTACCGGGTTTGGCGGCTGGGTATTTGGCCCCGACGGCGTGACCCCGACGCTCGATTCCGACGCCATGGTGCGAGCCCTGAAATACGTTCGGGCGCTCCGGGACGAAAAGAAGATCATTCCGAATGAATCGGACTACGAAATCGCAGATGCGCTCTTCAAGGACGGAAAGGCGGCGATGATCATCAACGGGGATTGGTCCTGGGCAGGATATGCGGAAAAAGGACTCGACATCGGTGTCGCGCCCATTCCCAAAATTGTCGAAACCGGACTCTGGCCTGCCCCGATGACTTCGCCGAAAGGATTTTCGCTGAACACGAATGTGGAAGGCGAGAAACAGGCTCTCGTTCTCAAATTGCTTTCGTTCCTGCTGGAGGAAGAAAATCAACTGGAAACCACGAAGGAACTGAACACCGTTCCCACGCGCAAGTCTCTCTACAGTCATCCCGCCATCGTGTCAAATGAAATCATTCAGAATTCGCTTCTGCAGATCAGACTCGGGAGACCGATGCCTGTAGTGCCCGAAATGCGGGCGGTATGGGACGCCATGCGCCCCGGGTATCAGGCAGTCATGGGAGGTGCCAGCACGGCAGAGGAGGCGGCGAAGAATATGCAGAAACTTGCGGTAAGACGAATACGAGAGATGAACGAGTAAATCATAGTTGAAGATTGAAAGTTGAATGTTGAAGATTAAGAGTAGATGAAGTCACAAATCAGATAAACAATCTTGAGGGGGATCATATGGCAAAGATCGTTCGATTTGAAGACTTGGAGGTTTGGAGGAAGGGGAGAGAACTTACGAAAAGAATCTATTCGTGTTCAAAACAAAAAGGATTTGGAAGAGACTTTGCACTTTCTGATCAGATTCGTAGGGCATGTATCTCTATCACTTCGAACATAGCGGAAGGCTTTGAGGCACAGTCAAATGCGGAGTTTGTGAAATTCCTGAATTATGCAAGGCGTTCTGCCTCGGAGGTCAAGAGTCAACTTTACCTTGCTCTGGATCAGGAATACGTTTCGAACAGAGAATTCGCAGAATTGTTTGGTCTTTCTTCCGACATTTCGAAAATGCTCTACGGGTTCATCAAGTACTTAAAGGGTTCCCGTTAACATTCAACCTTCAACTTTCAACATTCAACTGTCTTGAGCAAGCGACTATTCATAGTCTTTCTCGTCGTCCCTTCGTTCATCATCCTGGCGGCCGTCGTGTTTTATCCTTTTATCTACAATGTTGTGCTATCGCTTGGGAACATGAATTTGTACAAGATTTACGACTGGAAGTTCATCGGGCTCAAGCAGTATTCCAAAATCTTCGTTGAGCCCTCGCAGCCCGGATTTTACTCGGTGTTTTGGAAGACGATTATCTGGACCGTCGTCAACGTGACGTTCCATGTCGTTTTGGGAGTTTTTCTCGCGTTGGTTCTGAATCAAAAGCTTCGCGGGAGGTCTGTGTTCCGGACAATTCTGATCCTGCCGTGGGCTATTCCCCAATATATCGTCGCGCTGACGTGGCGGGGAATGTTCAACTACGAATACGGATCCATCAATCTTATTCTCACAAAATACCTCAACCTTCCCGCGGTTGAATGGCTCAAGAGCCCGACGGAGGCATTCCTCGCGTGCATCCTGACGAACGTGTGGCTCGGTTTTCCGTTCATGATGGTGATTGCGCTTGGTGCACTGCAGAGCATTCCTCATGACCTCTACGAAGCCGCAGACATTGACGGCGCGAAATGGCATCATAAACTCCGGAACATCACCCTTCCTCTGATCCGACCGGTCATGGTTCCCGCCATAACGCTCGGAGTTATCTGGACGTTCAACAATCTCAATATCGTCTGGCTCGTAAGCAATTCAGGCGAGCCATCCGATTCAACGCACATCCTGGTCTCGTATGTCTATAAATCAGCATTTAACTACTATAGCTTCAGTTATGC
>JBARRO010000058.1:0-9098 GCA_049644265.1 Bacteroidota bacterium | reverse complement strand
AGGATATCCAATCCATTCGCCCGCTGGTTTCCCTGGATGAGGAGACTTTACGCACCAGGGCCGGGATGATCGTCGAGGAGGCGCTGGACGACTATTCGGCATTCCAGGTTCAAACGATCGACAGCTTCCTCGCGCGCGTGTTCAAAGCGTCGGCACTGGAGCTTGGCTTCACTCCCGATTTCGAAATCCTGCTCGACAGCCGGCCCCTGCTCAGCGAAGCGTTCGAGGCATTCGCACGGGGAGTCGGTGAAGGGACGGAATCGGCCGGACTGCTTACCAATCTCATTGACCTGCTTCCCTACCTGCGCGGCAGCACGAAGAAATACGCATGGAATCCCTATGCGGACCTGGCTAGGAACGTCAAAGATCTTTATCAGAAGCTTATTCAGGCCTCGGGAAACCTGAGCAAGAAGAACTACGCCGGGGAAATGCAGCGCGCCGGGGAAACCCTCAGAGATCTGCTCTTGAAACTGGACAAAGCCATTGACGCGTCGGGACTGACCAAAGCACAACGCTTTGTGAACTACGTGGCCGAAGCCCGGCTGCGGAAATTCGACCGGCTCATCGAGCTCAAGTTTGCCGATCCTCCTTTCACCAAGAGCGCCACCAAAGCATATAAAGCAACATTGGATCAAACGGAAGATCTCAGGGCAAGTATTGTCAGTTTGCGCGCAGAGCTCATCACCCTGCGTGCGAGAAGCTTCTTCCAGCCGTACGTGCGCACGCACGAATTCCTGCAACAGACACTGGACCAGATACGCAGGCAACAAGGCAAGATGTTCATCGGCGACGTTGCGAACAAGCTCGCGCGGTCCATCGAGCGCGCCAATGTTCCGGAAATCTATTTCAACCTCGGCGAAAAAATCCACCACTACCTGATCGACGAGTTTCAGGACACCTCTCCCATCCAATGGAAGAATCTTGAACCCCTCATCGCAGAGTCCCTCTCCGGGCATGGAAGTCTGTTCGTTGTCGGGGACATGAAACAGTCCATCTATTCGTTCCGGGGAGCCGACTGGCGCATCATGAAGCGAATAACCGATGAAGAGGTCTTCCCGTCCGTCCGGCATACCCGAAAAGATCTTCCTCTGAACTACAGGACCAAAGAACATCTTGTGCGGTTCAATGAAGACATATTCCGGAACATCGTTCCTTTGCGTGTGCCGAACGGCGCGGCTCAGGAAACAGGACTGGCCAGCCTTCATCAGGAAGTGCCGAAGGAAGCGAAAGACAAAGGGTATGTCGAGACAGTGTATCTGGAAGGAAACACCGACACCCGGCCCGAGCGGGCGAAAATCCTGGAAATCATTCAGGAATGCCGCCAGCGCGGTCATTCTCTGCGCGACATCGCAGTCCTTACGCCCGAAAACCAGGATGTCGTCCAAGTCAGCGGCTGGCTCAACGAAGGAGGAATAGAGTTTATTCCGTACAGCACGCTCGACATCCGGACGAGAAAAGTTGTTGGGGAACTCCTTGCCTTGCTCCGTTTCCTTGATTCACCGATCGACGATCTTGCATTCGCAACGTTCCTCCTCGGAGATGTCTTCTCCATGCTGCTGCAACTTGACCGTTCGAAGACAACCCGTGAACATCTGCGACGCTTCGTGTTCAATGCGCGCCCGAGCAAGGCTGCGTCGGGCGCATTGTATGTGAAGTTCAGGGCTGAATTTGCGGATCTGTGGAACAAATATTTTGATGAGTTGTTCGGCCTCGCCGGGTACGTCCCTCTGTATGATTTGGCGTCTGACGTTCTCAAGATTACCCGTGCGTTTGAGATTGCTCCCAAAGAGGAAGCGGCGTTGCTCAAGCTGCTTGAAGTGGTGATGAAGTTCGAGGAACGTGGAGAAAACAGTCTTAAGGAGTTTGTCGGATTCGCCGAATCTGCGGAACGGGGCAGGGAAGCGGACTGGAATATCGAAGTTCCACCCGACGTCGATGCCGTAAGGATCATGACCGTGCACAAGGCGAAGGGGTTGGGGTTCAGAGTTGTCATCGTTCTCCTGTACGACGTTCAGCTGCGTCGTAACAGATTGTTCATGCAGGAAACAAAAGAAGGGATCGAGCTCATCCGTCTTGTCGCAGATGAAACCGAGGAAGCACCCGAACTTGCCGCTCTCTTTCAGGAAAAAGATCTGCAAGAGCGCGTGGATCAGCTGAACAAACTCTATGTCGCTCTCACCCGGGCGGAAGATGAAATGTACGTCGTCAGCGTGAAGTACGAAAAAGCCACCGAACCATCCTCTTTCTTCCCCGAAACGGGATACGAACCTTCTCAGAAACCGGTTGTTTCAATACAGCCCCTTCCGACGGAGGAAACGGTGAATCTGTTCCATCATTCTATTCGACAGACTCGCCGAAACGAAAAACTGGAACGCATCGCATTCGAGGAAACAAAACGCGGGGAATTGATTCACAGGATTCTTGCACGTGTTCACGTTCTCGAAACGGATATTCCGGAAACGGTGAACAAGGCCGTCGAGCTCGAGAAACAGTCGGGGGCAGTTTTCGACGAGAAACAAACCTCTTCGCTCCTTCGGGCCCTGCTGACAACTCCTGGCATCAAGGAGTTTTTTCTGCCTTCAAGAGCAGGCAAAGTTCTGAATGAACAGGAATTCGTCACGTCGGACGGACAATTGTACCGCATGGATCGCGTGATGGTTCAGGACAGCAAAGTGACGGTGCTTGATTACAAAACGGGAGAAGAGAGTGAAGAGCACGGGATGCAGGTTCTCGGATACATGGCGGTGCTCAAGGGCGTCTACCCGGGCAAAGCGGTCGAAGGGTTCCTGGTGTATGTTGACAGGAAGATCGTGCGGGGAATCTCGGAAGAAATGAGCAATGTGAAAAGTGTGAACAAGAAACCATGAGCCCGGTCGAAATACTCCCTTCCTCCGAAAACATCATCGAGGAAATCGCTTCCCGGCTTTCGGCAGGTTCAGCGGACCTTTCTGCTGCTCTGGTTGTATTCCCCGGCAAACGTCCGGCTCATTTTCTCCGCAAGGCCCTCGCTGCCCGGATTGGGTCCCCCTTCGTCCCGCCGGAAATCCACGCGTACGAAGGATTCGCGGAACTACTCTTTACGGAGAAGCTGGGACTGCACAAACCGCTGCTCGCTCCCCTCGACGCAGTTGCCCTCTTGCATGAAATCCATCTCGCCTTGCCGGAAAAACTTGGAGGCGATCATTTCAAGGAGTTCGACGCGTTCGTTCCTCTTGGATTTCGGGTGTTTGAAGAAATGGAGGGACTTCTCCTCGCAGGCATCACGGATCGCGATCTCAGCGAAAAAGTCGGAGGCCTCACGTTCCAACGGCTTCACACGCTCGTCCGGTATTACCGCGAGTTTTATCGGATGGTCGAATCGCGCGGCTTCAGCACGCGTGCGACCCGGATGAAGGCCATCGCAGAGAAGATCGATTCGATTGATCTTTCCGAATACAAACAGATCCTGTTCGCCGGTTTTTACGCGCTTACCAAAGTCGAGCGCACAATCCTCAAATCCCTGGCCGGCCGCGAACAAACGACGCTGCTGTTCCAACAGGGTCCCGGACTTCGCCAGCATCTTGAGCAGCTCGACATTTCGGCCGAACCCCCCATAGATTCAGAAGACGCCCCCCGGATATTCTTCTACCAGGCAGCCGATTCACAGGGTCAGGTGTCGGCCCTCGCGGGAAGAATCAATGACCTTCTGAAAGAGAAGGGACGATTCGACGAGCATACCGCGATTGTTCTCCCTGCCCCGCAGGCGCTTTTCCCGGTTCTCCATCAGGTTCTCGCGCTTCTTCCGGAGGAGGAGTACAACATTTCGCTCGGGTATCCGCTCTCGAGAACCCCGTTGTACGGGTTTCTCACAAACCTTCTGACTGTTGCTGCGTCCGCGCACGACGGGGCTGTTTCCGCGCCGGCGTACATGAATCTCGTCCTTCATCCCTACACAAAAAACATCAGGTTCAAGAATCGGTCGGAAGTCACCCGCGTCCTCTTCCACAGTCTCGAAGATTCATTTGCCCGAAGGAAGCACAGCGGCGTGCTCAGGATTGAAGATGTTGAAAACGACGAGGGACTCTTCAAGCGCGCAGCGGCATCCCTTCCGGGCGTGACGGAACCGGAGCTACGGGCTCACGTCCGGTGGATTCATGACCAGACAGTGAGAAAATTCGGAACCCACTCCAGCCTGAAAGAATTCGCGGAAAAAATCATTGAACTCATCCTGTTCATTCAGGACCACAGCACCGCGGGCTTTCATCCCCTGTTTCGATCCTACGCAGAAAAACTCCTTGAGCTGTGCGATACAATCAAAAACTCGCTCGCGGGGACCAAGACCCTGAGTGATCCGGCGAGCTTCGAATCGTTCCTCCGAAACACCATTGCCGGCGAAACGGTGCCGTTTCCGGGAACACCGGTTCGTGGCCTGCAGGTGCTGGGACTCCTGGAGACAAGAAATCTCTCGTTCGAGCGGGTCTTTGTGCTGGATGCGAATGACGACATTCTTCCTGGCGCAAAAGGGGTGGATGCGCTTATCCCGCAGGGCCTGAGAGAACAGCTGGGCATCGAAACGTATCGCGACCGGGATAAACTCATCGAGTACTACCTCCATCTGCTGATGGGGGGAGCGAAGGAAGTTCATTTCTTCTTCACAGAAAGTGGTGAGAAGGAAAAGAGCCGGTTCCTCGAACGCATGTTGTGGGAGCAGGAGAAGAGAAACCCGGAAGCGAAAAATCCTGTCCGCCGCGTGCACTACAACATCCACCTGGTGAACAAAGACCCGGCAGCCGTTGCGAAATCTCCGGAGCTGATGAATGCTCTGAAGGAATTTGAATACAGCGCGACGTCTCTCGATACCTATCTCAAATGCCAGCTTCAGTTCTACTATCGGTATGTCCTCAACCTGCGTGAAAAAGAAGAAGTGGTGGGGGAGCCAAGGCAGCTGGATGTCGGAAACCTCGTCCACAAGGCACTGCGGAGATTTTATGAACCGCTTGTCGGAAGACAGCTTACGAAGGAGCTCATTGACCCGGGAGCAATGGAAAAGGCGGTGCGGTTCGTGTTTGAAGAGGAATATGGACAGAAGCTCACTGGCTCGGTGTATCTCGTGGAGCGCCAGGTTCGCGCCAAACTGCTGGAGTTCCTGAAGAATTATCAACTTCCCCTGCTTGAGAAACAGGAGGTTCACCTGCTGAACGTTGAGCAGGAAATATCGATGAACCGGAATGGGCGTCATTTCACCGGACGAATCGACAGGATTGAGCGTCGGGGCTCGAAGGTCATTGTTCTGGACTACAAAATTCGTCACGACGATGCACCGTACAAAGTCCAATGGTCAAAGTTCAATATTGAAGATCGCGGCACATGGAGTGAATCGATCGGTTCTTTGCAACTCCCTATGTACGCCATGTTGTATGCGCAACAGAGCGGGGTCTCTTCGGCAGAAATTGAACCGGCCTACGTGGCACTGGGAAAAAACTACCTCGACGCGAGGCTCGAAAGTGGTTTGGGAAGAGATGACGTTGCCGAGTCAAATGTAATCCTGGAGAAAGTAATCCTCAATCTGGTGGAGGAGATAGAGGATGGGGGTGTTTCGTTCGAACCCACGGACGACAAAGAAGAGCAGTGTCCCCGGTGTCCGTACAAGGTTATTTGCGGAACGCAGTGGACGAGGGAGAGGGGGTGGGGAAGTTGAGGGGCAATTGTCGATTGTAGATTATTGTAGATTGTCGATTGTAGATTTGGAGAAGTTGAAAGTTGAAGGTGTTGGGTGATAGGTGGTAGATAAGTTTGGTTTTCTTCTCACTTTTCACTTTTTGCTTTTCACTATTTACTGTTCACGGTTCACGGTTTACTGTTTACCCTTCATCTTTCACCTTTCACCTTTCACCTTTCACTACTCATCAATTAACCACTCACTACTCACCACTCATTAGTCCTATGGCCGAAACACGAACATCCTGGCACGAGTACTTCATGAACATCGCAGAGCAGGTGGCGACACGGAGCACCTGCGACAGAAAGCACATTGGCGCTTTGATTGTGCGGGACAAGACGATTCTTTCCTCCGGATACAACGGCAGTCTGCGCGGGGCGCCACACTGCGACGATGTGGGACACGATATGGAAAACGGACATTGTGTCCGCACGGTCCATGCCGAAGCGAACGCCATTACGCAGGCCGCAAAGAACGGCGTGCGGATCGACGAAGCGGAAATCTACGTCACCGCATCACCGTGCCTGACATGCTTCAAGCTCGTGGCAAACTGCGGAATCAAGGCGGTCTACTACAAGGAATTCTATCGCGACGAGCGGATCAACGGCTATGCGAAGCAGGCGGGGGTAAAGCTGATCTACATGGGAAAGGAAAAAACGCGGTGACTGTCAGAGAAACGGAGTCTGCATCGTGTTGCCGGTGTTTGCTCCCACCGTTCCCTTCTCGACGATGCTCGACAAGAGTGTGGAGATCTGAAGAAATGTCTCCGTGTGAACCTGCTTGTAGGTATTGGGCTTCAGGCTCGAAAAGAACAGGAACCCGATCGGTTTGCCTGAATGGAGAAGCGGACACGTAAGGCTTGAGCGCATTCCCTCTTTGACGATCCTCCACGTGGAATCGGATTTTGGATGCTCCCGAAGATAATCGAGAAGGTTGTTCAAAACACGCGGCTTGCGGGATTCGATGATCTGCTGGAGACTGCTGCCGCGCAAAGGGGCTGAATAACCCTTCTCAATTCCCATGACGGGAACATCGGAGCGGGCCCAGCGGGCACGCACCACAGTTCCATTCTCCTCGAGGAGAGAACAGCCGATCCGGTTGTATGGAATAACCGTCCGGAATGTGTCGAAGACATGGTCGAGGATTTCATCGAGGACAAGGCCCGCGTGGATGTCCGCGGTGATGGCATGAATCTTACGGATTTCTTCAAACTTCCCCTCAAGCGTCTTGCCGAGGTCGTTGATTGCCCTGGCGAGCCTCGCGACCTCGTCCTCACCGTCGACAGGAATTGAGACGTTAAATAACCCCGCCTTCATAGCGAGGACCGCGTCAAGCAACTTTGCTATTCTTGAATTGGAATTCATGGCATTCTGGATAAGGAAATCCTCAGACGTCAATCAATTGCTGTACCACAAGATTCCAGGGGCAAAAACCACATTTGCAGGTCTATGGTGAAGTGCAGGCTTTCATTTCTGCAAACAACGGGGAAAACTCTCTCGAAGTTGGGAACACCAACAGAGCGAGTTTTCCGCCCTATTTTTTTGAGTTGAGCAATTCCTCCAACACTTGATCGGAAAACCTCGGCAGATCGCCGGCTTGATTGGACAACTGACGATAGATTTCGAAGAAGCTCCGCCAGCCGGCTCCGACGGTTTGCGTGAGAGCGGTGCGGCCAAGCCTTCGGTCTATTTCAAACGCCATGCGGAGACCGGCTGTCGCCCCGTAGTTTCCCTCGAACGAGCCGGAAAGGTTCGAGTTCATCAACAATTCCTGGGCGCGGCGGGGAGTCGTGGAAGGCGACTGAAGTTCTGCAAGAGATTTCTCGAGATTCTCGACGGCCCGTCTTGTTGCCCGATACCATTCGTCGCCCGGCGACTCTCCTCCGATGTGCAGCTGAAGAGAGATGTAGTATGCGATTCCCTCGTTTTGAACCACATCGGCGAGTGCATGGGCGGCGGACTCATTGGCGGGTTGGGTGGAGCGCAAACGATACGCTGCAAACACCGCATGAAATGTTTCGTGTGCGAGGGTTGCAAGCGTTTCAATGAATTGGTTCTCAAGGTGTCCGCCGGATTCGGCTGTCCGTGCAAGGTTCAGAACAATCACGGCTTCTCCCTGTTGCGGCCCGACAAATATCGGCACGTTGTTGTTCCACACAACATGACGAACGAACGCGGCTGCACGCTCGTTGCCCAAAACGACCACGAACACAGGTATCTCAAGATTGATCTGAGCATTGGCAGGAAAATACGATTCGAGGGTTGCCACCACCCGTCGTTCCAGTTGACGCCGTTTGGTTTCTTTGAGTAGAGCCTGGACGCGTGGAAGAGCGTTGCGAAGGCGTGTCAGACCGTAGAGGTCCTTTGTGCCGGCGTGATCGCGGAAAAGCTCGAGCTGTGAAGCAAAATCATCCGACGGGCGCTCCTCCCGGGCCAGAAAAAGGCTCGTTGCAGCTGCAAGTTGATTTCCCCGTTGCTCGGCAACCCGCGTGGCATTGAATGTCTTGCGGTCAAAGAAGTCCAGCGTTGCTTCCGCGGAGGCGTAATCCACGCGAAGAGTAATGCTGAAACCCGAATTCAGCTGGGCCATCAAGGAGCTTGCGAGAAACACCAATCCAACCGCTTCGACCGTCATACTTGTCTGAAATCTCATGCGCTTCCTTGCTGTGCGCAGCCGTTCTTGAAGCATTGGAATGATTTCTCTATATTGATCCTGCTTTGCATTCAATATAGCCAAATTTTGGCGGGGAAGAATTCTCTGACTTGACATCCGGATTTTCCATTTTTCATCTTCACAGTTTCACAGTTAATTTCCGGGCGTAATTCAGTGGCAGCCCGCCAAAAAGCTTGGCGGGTAAAAATGCCAGCGTCTCGGGATTTGACGTCTTGAGTTTTCCTTTTTTCATCTTCGCAGTTTCACATTGTATTTGCGGGCGTAATTCAGTGGTAGCCCGCCAAAAAGCTTGGCGGGTAAAAATGCCAGCGTCTCGGGATTTGACGTCTTCAGCTTTCTTTTTTCATCTTCGCAGTTTCACATGGTATCTGCGGGCGTAATTCAGTGGTAGAATGCCAGCTTCCCAAGCTGGACGTCGCCGGTTCGAGTCCGGTCGCCCGCTCTTAACATTTAAGATTGTAGATGGTAGATTGTAGATTGAAAAAGCGACCGGGGTATTATGAGCATTGAGCAGTAAGCAATTAGCGGTTGAGTGCCTAATGAAAGTAGACTAATTTTTGTTTGACAGTTGGGTTCAGAGGAAACGAAAGCGTTTTCAGGTGTTTGGGTTGTTGGTCGTCTTCGAACAAAATAGTCAGTTGTTCTCGTTTCAGGTTCCATTCGGCCAAGACAAAATAGTTGATGTACGACTTTGAGATCGGAATCTGTTCTTTGAGAATGTCGATGG
>JBARRO010000057.1:0-19398 GCA_049644265.1 Bacteroidota bacterium | reverse complement strand
GCAATGAGCAATAACCAGTGGGGGAGTTTGAGTGGGGGGAGGAAGGGGTACCTAGAGTGGTTGCGGTCGCTGAGCTGGTGGGGTCCACCGGGTCTGAGGTTTCCGCAAGCAGGTGGACTCCACCAGCTCGGGAAAACCTTGGAAGGCGGAGCCCACCTGCCAGGGCTTGCGCTTCTTCCTTGAATCTCCGATATTTGCTCACCTCCTGCTTTTAAGCCACGTTGCTGCTTCTCCGCTTTTTTCCCCCCAACCGTTTCAATGGAACTCTATCCTGACACATATTATCACATCTTTAATCGCTCAAACAACAAGGAGGTTGTTTTCAAGACAAAGGACAATTATAGGTTCTTCCTCGGCAAGTTCTATCACTATTTTGGGAAACGTTTTCAAACCATCTGTTACTGTTTGATGCCAACACACTTCCACTTTCTTGCTTACGTGAATCCTCTGGGTGAAGAAGACGAGGCTGGTTGGGAAGAAGAAATCGATATGATGAAGAGAGACTTCGGAATTTTGCTCAGTTCCCATACGAAGGCCATAAATAAACGGTACGGACGACATGGCAGCCTGTTTCAATCTCATACGAAGACGCGTCCAGTGACTTCCGAGTCGCATCTCGCTGCACTAGTCGATTACATCCATCAGAATCCAGTGCGGGCCCGGCTCGTTCGGAGGCTCGAAGACTGGGAGTTCTCAAGCTATCGGGACTATCTGGGGCTGCGAACGGATCGGTTTCTCTTTAAAGAAGTCGTTCTGAGCAACTTCAAATCCATCGAGGAATTCAGGATCCATTCGAACCAGATTTTGGAGTCTTTGTCAGATGCGGATGGCTCTTGGCGAGGTCCTCTGGGATGAGCTTCCGCATGTTTGTGGGCTCCGCCAGTTCGGAGGATTCCAGCCGGGTGAAGGTCACAAGGTCATGTCCCGTATGGGTAACTTCCTTTTGGATAAATTCATTTTTTTTTGTAACTTATTTCAACATCGCATCAGGCAAGTGTAGGTTCTCAAGCAGCATGCAACAAGCGATCATTTATTGCCCGATAGTGTAATTGGCAACACGTCTGACTCTGGATCAGAAGAGTCCAGGTTCGAGTCCTGGTCGGGCAGCGATACAAGTGGAAAAATGAGAAAGTGGGGAAATGGAAAAACTTTAAGAACCCCTTTTGGTTTTCCAAGGCTTCCATCTCTAACAAGGAATCTTCCAACTCCATTTTTCCACTTTTCCATTTCCCCAATTTTCCATTGCGCGGGCCCTATCGTCTAACGGTCTAGGACGCAGCCCTCTCAAGGCTGAAATACGGGTTCGATTCCCGTTAGGGCTACTGCGAAAACGACACGAGTTAGCGAGCCGGTAGGCGAAGCTAACTCGTTTGTCGTTTTCAGCATCCCGCTTGACAAGTCAAGTCGTTGACCGTTGTTTGGCGGGATAGAAAAATGAGACAAGGAAGAAACTCTGTCGTTTTGAAGACCCCGCCGTTGTTTGGCGGGGAACGACCTCAATGCAGATTCTCGTTTGTCGTTTTCAGCATCCCGCCGTTGTTCGGCGGGATAGAAAAGGTGTCAAGAACGAAAGTCTGTCATTTTGAGGATCCGACGAAGTCTGCTTTCAGCACACGAAGTCGGATAGACTCATTCGTCATAAGCCGGCCCCGTGGTCGGCGTTTGCGTTTTCTGGCCGACGGGAAACACATCGCAACCACCAACTCACTTTTCTTCATCGCTTCTTCCAGTGTGTGAATGAGGCCAAACAAAAAAGCCGCCACGGTGGATTGTGACGGCTTCGCTAACCCAGTTTCAGCGAACTACTTCAACAGAGCCATCTTTACAACTTTTGCGAACTGCTTTCCATTTTCGCTAAGCACTGAAAAATGGGAAAGGTAAATTCCGCTCGGCAACTTTGATGCATCCCACTGCACAGCGTAAATCCCAGGTCCCTTCTGTTCGTTGACAAGATCGGCAACCTCCTGCCCGAGAATATCGTAGACCTTCAAACTTACATTTCCATTGACAGGAAGTTGATACTGGATTGTAGTGACAGGGTTGAAAGGATTCGGGTAATTCTGGAAGCACTCGAAATTCGTCGGGATTGCTGGTCTGGTGTCAGAAGAGTACTTCTCAAATTCAGCCGCAGGCATTTCACTTCCCAAAAAGCTCAACAGATCATGTTGTGCCAATGCATATTCAATGTCGTTGTCGCCACGAGTGCCTAGTGAATTGAGAATTGTCTCGGCCTGCTCTTTGTCTTTCTTGTTGTTTAGGACAATGTGGAAGCGCAGATACTTGGATGCCCGACCCAGGTCCGAATCTTCTTGAATTCTGGATAACTCGAGTATAGCGTCATCGTTTTTCCCTTGTCTACTAAGAATGCCTGCATGCAGGTAGGCGCTGAGGGGGAACCTGTTCTTAGGCAATGACGAAAGCACTCCTTCGACATCTCTGTCAAGGTTACTCCCATATAGAGAGGCAATTCCCAGCAAGGCCTCAGTCGGGCTTTCATTGTTGGAAAGAGCATTCTTGAAGCAATCGAAGGCTCCAGAGAGGTTCCCCTGCCGTCGAAGTTTCCTACCTTCTTTGATCCAGGATTGTGTGTCTTGCTGAGAAGACTGTTTGGCACCATTCTGGTCGGAGATAGCCTGCAAACCTATGTCTGCAATTCTGGTTCCGCCAGATCCGTCCGGCCAAGGATCATAGGACAGTTCATCCCCGTTATCCAGATACGAGGCCGATCCGACGTAGAACTGGTTCCAATTCACTGGATTTCCCCAATAGTTGAATGCCGCGAAAACAGTCGAATTATTGTAGACGTAAGCATGATAGCACACGTTGTTACGAATACTGTTCAAGTAGCCATTGTAATTATCGCACAAGTCGATCTGTGCATACGAATAGACCATCAAGCCATAGAGGCAGTTTCTGATTCTGTTATTGACTGGGTGATATCCTGCATTCTGGTCACCGAAATGTATTGATGCACCGTAAGAGCTTGCGACTCCCCAGTTGTAGCCATAGATATCGTTGTGAAAGACATAGTTACCCCAGCTGTTCGAATTCTCGTTATACAACAGAGCCGCTCCGGAATTGTCTGTTTTTGTTATCGTGTTATACTGTGTACCGATTGTTGAGTTACTCACTATGACGCCATGGTCGCGTTGAAGGTTAAACAAGTTGTTAGCGACAGTCCCCGTAGATCCCCAAGCGTTTATTCCGTTGATTGTATTTTCTATGGTTGAGTTGGAGATAGAAAAGTCGGGCGCATTGTTACACCTAATCTCCGTGCCATACCTCATGGTCATGTAGGTCAGGCTTGACCCCAACGTCCCGTATCCGTCGAGAACGATTGAGCCCCAAGATCCAGGGCTAGTGCTTGAAGAAGTGAAGGTTATTCTGTTGGAAGAAGTTCCGACAGCAGAAAGAACGCCATAAGAAGTTAGAGATATGCCACCCGCAAATATGATCGTTGAACCCGGGGTGATAGTGAGTGATGCCCCTGAATTCACTGTCACAGGACCCGTAACATTATACGTTCCGCTCCACGTCGTGTTGTTGGATATGGTTCCTGCGATGGATTGAACAAAGGGGGACAGGTTGATGGTGTATGGCGCGGAAGTTCCGGAAGTCCAGATGCCATAAGGGCTCTGACCAGACAAGGCTCGGTCGAGAAGACTAGGAGCGTTCCCTGAGCCGGCGTTCATGGGAGTGCCCCAGAATGACGAGGAAAGTGTCTTTTGAGCTCTAACGATGGTCCCGTTGCTTGTCCAGACAACGCTTACAGTGGACTGATTGTCGTCAATTCCAACGACGGGATTCGAGTCCACGTTGAATCCGAGTGTTAGCTCCATCGTTCCGAGCCATGAAGACGAGGTTGTCCGCTCCCTGACGAACACATGTCGGCCGCCCGAGGCACTCGCATCCCAGGCCACAAACACTGAACTGTTCGCCCCGGGACTAGTCGCGATTGACGGGTTTGTGCATCCGTTCCCTGACGCAACCTGGACCAAGGAGGCCTCGTAAGTGATATCAAATGGAGCGGAGGGCCTGACGACAAACTCCTTAAACTGAATGGCGCTCGATTGTTCGAACGCCAGGTTGAATCCTTCGGTATTATTTGCAAGCCGGCCATATACCAGAGACGGAAGGCGAGAAGTCCCGTTGGTTCCCGAAATCGAGTAGGTATTCGTATTCACGGCGGGTTCAGCTCGCATGGCTAACCCACCCCAAGATCCGTCTCCGTATCGAAAAACGACGACAACTGGAGCAGTTGATCCTGCAACAACTGGTGTTGCATCCTGGTTAGACACCGGAAAAGCACTCGGGAACCAGGAAAGCAGTATCGGAGATTCCCACGAAGATCCGTTGTCCGTGGACCGACGGTAATACACATTGTGATAGCCGTAATCGCCATCTTCTTCCCACGCAAGGTGAACATTCACTTGACCGCCGGGATAAGTGGTCGTAATAGAGGGATTCCTCGCAGAAGACGAGGCACGAATTCGGACCTCAGGCGAAAAGGTTGAACCATCTTTTCTTGTATACCAAATTGAGCCATCGGAACTGTAGACAACGTGCGTTGAGCTGCCTAAAGTAGAGACCTTGCGCTGATTGCTCAATGCCGTCGGATCTTGCGTCGACGACGTGAGTCTCGTGCGAAGAGTGAAAGACGTTTGAGACTCTCCGGACTGATTGGGAACAAATACCCAGTTGGAGTAACTTATGAAGGTTGCTCCGCTGCAAAAAATCTTTATTCCATTCGGGTCATTGAAGTCATTCGGAAAGCTCATAACAAGAAACCGTGCATCCGTCAATATTGGTGATGGGAGGTCCCCGATCGCGATGGTTTGAAGTCCGCTCGCCTGCTTGGACAAGAGAACGTCGTATCGACCATATGTCCTTCCTCTTCCATCGATAGTGTACAAGGTATAACCGCTGCCGTCGATGCTTCTCTTTGTGAGTTGGCTCGATTTTGAGCTCACACTCTGGTCTGACTCGATGAGACTGAGAATCTGACCGTAATTATTGATAAACGAACACGCCGTCCTGTATGCGGCATGATAGGTGATATCACGGGTCGTCTCGTTCTGATGCATGGCTTTCTCGAAGGCACTGAATTGACCGACCTTCCCGCCGACTGCCGCAGTGTTCACTCGCAGTATCGGGCCGGACCCGTTCGTGGAGGGATCTGCGTTACTATTCCAGCGCACTTCGTCCCCGTCTCCCGTGGATTCTGCCCCAAGCTGCCAGTTGATTTCAGACCTATTCCCATTGTTTCCTTGAATAAGAGAGACGGCGTACTGCAAAGAAGGCGATGTCTTGGTGATCTCATCTCGAACTATCAAGTATGAATTGTTCACCATCAAGAAGCTCCGTGTGCAGTTGCCGTAGGTCATCTTATTGACTTGACTGCTATACCATGCAGAGCTGATGTATTCAAACGGAATGTCTTTGTTGATCGAAAGCGTAGCAAGCCCAGAATAAAGGGTGCCATCCAATTCCTGATTTAATCCATTCAATTCCATCGACTCGTTTGTGAGGCTGAAATCGTTTGTCGTCGTCGTGCTCGTAATAGCAGCATCGGTGCATGGTGGCAAGTCGAACAATCCCCAGGTCTCATCATATGCAATTGCGTAGTTCACAACAGGGCAAACTGTGCTGTGAGAAATCGCTTTCCGAAAGTCTCCATAATTCGAGGCTCCGGAATAACCGGGATTGCGGACCAGCAGTTTGTTCCCATCGCCAAAAATGAAGCTCCCCGCATTCGGATAACCGTGGGTTCCGGCTGCATACCGTGCGGGGCCATTGGCGGCAGACACAAGAATATATTTCGTAGGAATTGTCGTGGAGTTTCTATAGACAGCCTGGCCTTGAACTGACTCGAGTGTGAGATTTGAGAACTGTCTCTGTGCCGGACTCGTGGGGGGATCATTTAACAGACAGAACCCTTCGACGGGCAATGCCACGCCGCCGAGCGAAATCGATGAGTACCTCTGCAGCTGCCACAAATAGTGAGACGAATTAGAGATCGCGGTGGCAAAAAGAGAAGCAACCGGATACACTCCTGAATTTCCCGAGGAATTAAGCTGAGGAGCTGCACCTGTAGGAAGCTGAACGTTGTACGACCATTCCAGGATGTTCTTCAAATTCTCGTCCTGCGTGTAATCCTCCAGCCCATTCACTTTGCTCATAATGACAAACGGGACAAAGCCTTCAGCAGAGTAATTGAGGTACTCAAGTCCCTCAGGAAAAGCGCCACTGACATTTTGGGATTGAACGCTCAGCGTGCCGAACGCGCTCGGGATGTCCTGATAGCGCTTTCTGTTTAACAAGAAATGCTCAACATCCTTTTGGCCCTGGAGAAACCAGGCATATGCCGTTGCAAACGCATTGGGATCCCCGACAATTTGGGGAAGGCCAGAACCTTCGTGATACATTGATGACCAAGCAATCCCGAGGGCTGAGCCGACGATGATTCTCATGTTTCCGATTTCACTATGAAACTTTGCCAGTTCAAGGACCTCCTCATGCACGACCGGCAGACAGTATCGAAAAATCTCCCAGCCAAGGAATGTTATCGAATTGCATGCCTCCGTGATATAGTTGTCGAGGAAGTATTGCGCCGTGATGTCATTTGAGGCCTTCGCGTACAATGCCGCAGCCCTGTCCCAGAGAACTCTCACAATATCGGCTTTCCTTGCCGCGGCGTCCCCTCCGAACTTTGTTTCGAAGTACCCAGAGCCGGCCAACAGGTCGTAGGCGATTGAGTAATCAATGAGCGCCAATCCATCCGTCATCCAACGATCATAGCTGGCGTCGAGAGTGTATCCCGTCTGTTGCGTATAAAGCCAGTTATAGGCGGGATCTCCATCAAGTAGACTTTGTTCCATCATATATCTGAATGCGAGCACTTTTGCCCATTGGGCTTTTTCCCGATCGTAATCTGGGGCGTCGTGATTGGGATTCGGGACGTGGGTGCCGGTCCAGTTTTCACGATTCAATATGGTTTTGAAGTCAAGAAACGGAAACGAAACGGACTGGGAGTTCCATTTACCAATAATTGCATTGACGTCGCTGGATGCGAAAAGGAGATTCGGATGTTGAGCTTGAACGCGACCCTGTAACAGGATGACCAGTATCGGAATTAGGACAGTTCGTGTTTTCATTGTAGCCTCCCGGAATGTTATTGTGGGGACCGGAACGACACCTCGCAGATTCTCCCAAATCGCTCAAAGAACACTGTATTCGGCGATTTACCCCATTCGAAATGCAGATTGATTCGGTTGATATCTCCTCGTGAGGTCAGGCTGAATTCCTTGTTTTTCTCAACGCTGATGACGTAGAGCTGCGAATACCTGTAGCCAAACGGGCCTCCGACTGTTTGCTGCCAGTCGAACACAAAGTATCTCTCATCTGGCGACCATTTGAGCCCGCCACCCCCGAGAATCCCATAGGTCGTGTGAGACAAGCCGAAACTAATCACGTTGATGACTCCTTGACCGGACTGTGAGTCTGTGGCGACGCAAGCAAACTTGTTGTTCAGAGAGGATCTCGTAAGCTGGGTTGGGCCATTCAACGTGGAGTCGATAACTTCGATGTGCGAGAGGATGTTATGGAGCGACACGGAGCCATGCCCACTGCTGTCTTGCGAGATAAAGCATATCTCGTCGCTGTTCAAAGACCACACAAAGCCACTGAGATTCCCCACGCTCTGTCCCGCATCGTCACTTATTGCGCGAAAGAACAATTCCTTCCCGTCGGCCGCGGAGACGGAAGACAGGTACGTTTTCGTTGAATACTTGCATAGAAATGCAATGTATTTCCCATCGGGAGAAAAATCCCAAAGCGGAACAGTAACTCCGCTGTATATTTCACTCTGTCTCTTCAGAGCGTTGCTCGGTTGGTGCGTGGTAGGCGTTTCCATTGAAGCACCACCCGCAAGAGGCACTCGGAATAACTTGCCCGTGTCGTCAGTTTGCTGAACGAGTCGCATGAACCCAACACTTTGTCCGCTCGGATGCCACCTTGGCAAAACGTCGATCTCCGGGCCAGAAGTCAATTGCGTAATGTTTGCTCCGCTTGTGTCCATCACGAAAACGTCACCACTGTTCGTATAGGCGATTTTTGTCCCGTCGGGCGAAACGGCAGGTTCGAGACCGTCTGCAAGTTCTCGCTCGGAAGTGATTAGACCGTCGTTCACGGGACAGTCAATACAAGGCTCATCTGTGTGACATGAACTAAGAATTTGCATTTCGGCAATCAGCAGGGCCTGAATCACCGTCATTCGTAGAGATCTCATGCGCACTCCTCAGTGTTGGAAGTTTTCACCTCAAGAGTAGGCAAAATGACGCGGTCTTTCAACCCGGCTTGTTGAAGGTCACAAAAGGAGAGATATTTCGAACGGCGGTAAGGCATGACCCCTCTTTAGAGTTCAGTTCCGCCTAAACCTGATCCATTGAAACTGATCGAATTTGTAGAACAACGGGCAAGATGTCAATACCATAAATATGGTATATTGAAAATAGTCGTAATGCGTCGTAGCGAAAAGCGTTTCGCAGAATTGCGACTCGAAAATGCGAGTGACGGCTGGGGGAGAACCT
Source organism: Bacteroidota bacterium (assembly GCA_049644265.1). GTDB lineage: Bacteria > Bacteroidota > Ignavibacteria > UBA10030 > UBA10030 > JBARRO01. The sequence goes on along the minus strand of JBARRO010000057.1, from coordinate 10,810 downwards.
CAATTGAAAATAATTGCAGTCTCAAAAGTCGCACTTGAACCTTTAGACGGTGATAATCCCCGCACCGGGAGTGCGTCACCAAGTTCATGTGAATATCTTTCCTGCCGTAAAACAGATTCCTAGGAATTGCCTGATCGGGCAGTAAGTGCAAAGTCATCCTAAAGGGTTATGTCGTCAAATCAGCTCCAGTTCTGCAATGATATACGCATTTTCAGGGTGGACGAGGATCGTATTAGGGCTACTCCCAAAATGACACGAGTTAGCGTAGTTTGCTAACTCGTTTGTCATTTTGAGGATCCGACGAAGTCTGCTTTCAGCAGACGAAGTCGGATCGATTGCCGAAACTTCAGTGTGAACCCAGTTTGTTTGCCTGCCTCCCAGAGCCGTGAAGTTTTCGACGGGAGAAAACAGAAGGTGACTGCCACGGCTTCGTAGCAGTCACCCCAGAGATTCACTTCATTAACGTGATGCGATGAACGAGGGTTTGGCCTTTATGCTCCAGACGGGAGAAGTACATTCCGGAAGGGAGGTTCGAACCGTCGAATGTTGCCTTCAGCAGATAGCCGGCCTTCGCATCACCATTGTAGAGGGTGGCAACTTCCTGCCCGATCATATTGAACACCCTGAGTGTCACGATACCATCGGTCGGGACAGCGAATTCGATGTTTGTGGATGGGTTGAACGGATTCGGATAGTTTGGGCGCAACGTGAGTGTCTTCGCATATGTTCCGACTTCAACCTCCACGCTCAGTGAATAAGCAATGCTCCCGTCGGCATCGATTTGCTTGATGCGATAACCATATCGCCCGGCAGAGAGTCCTTTGTCCACGAAGGAGTATGAATGAGGCGAGGAGCTTGTTCCGGAGCCAGCTACGAATCCGACTTTCATCCAAGAACTCATCTGCGCGGAAGGATCAATCAATCTTCGTTCAATGTCAAAGCCCTGATTGTGCACTTCCGATGCTGTGGCCCATTGGAGTTCTGCAGTGAGGTCGCGTGAGGATGCGGTCAGCGAGGTCATTTGGACCGGAAGAGGAGCCTCAGCCCACGTTGTCGCAACTCGGATTCCATCGACCTTCACCGTCGGTGTGTTCCCTGCCCCCTGCCGCAGTGCAATAGCACCGATGTTGGATATGTCCGCAGTCGCCACATCTCCGATCGGGCCGAGCGTTGCTGTGGTGGGCTCCGTTGCGGGAATTGTCGGATCTGAGAAAATGAACACGCTCACTGAGTCATCGTTCGTTCCTGCCCCAATTTGCATTTTTAATACCACGAGATAGGTCGTGTTCAATGCATAGACAGCCCCCGTCGCCACTGCACCGGCGCTTCCATACGACAACCTGAATATGAGGTTGCTTGAAGCATCTGTTTTCGCATAGAATCTACCCCGTATGTTGCTCGTATTGATAGGGTTCTCCAGATAATGAATGAAATAATCACCGGTGGTATTGACGGCGCTGACATTGACCAAAAAGGAGGCATAAACATTTCCTGATGTTTGCGCGGTGAAAGTCTTGTTATAGTCACAACTGCCACCATTTGCGACCGCCGCTGCAGGCGTATTGCCTGCTCCAACGTAGCCTGTGTACTGCAGTCCGGGCGTGACGATGTAGATCGGCACGGTTCCGCTATGCCAGGCCCAGTAGAGTCCAAGAGTGTCCCCAGGACCACCTGCAGTATAATTGAAATCTTCCGTCAGGAGGAGCTGGCCGTTTGCCACGGGCAGGCAGCCGATGACAAGCGCTATGAACAGTATTCCCTTTTTCATACAGAGATTCCTTTCTTGTGGTGCACGTCAAAGTGAAGCATGAGGTTATTCGTTTGGCCAAGTGGGCTCCAAACGTTGGATTGTAAGACCCTTCATTCATTATGATTCGACTCGTGATTCCTCGGAGGCACTACAAAACCTGCAAAGTTCATATTGGGTACGTTTCATTGTGCCCTCACGCCACTCCTGAATCGGTCAGTACTTTGTTGCCGATCTTCCTACTTACTTAGAATCATCTTTTTCGTCGCTTCAAAGGACCCTGCCTGCATGCGATAGAAATAGACCCCACTACACAATCTTGACCCATTCCAGAGTTCAACATAGTTGCCGGGTTGTCTCATCGCATTCACAAGGCTTGCGACTTCCATGCCCAGCAGATTGAATATCCTGATAGAAACAAAGGCTTCCTCCGCAACCTGATATCGGAACTGTGTACCGGGATTGAACGGATTTGGATAATTCTGAGAAATATTGAAGCTGGCAGGAGAAGAAGAACTCAGTACTTGGGTTACGTCGTCGATTGAATTGGCCCATCGAGGATCACCTATCGGTCCGCCGTCAGTCCCACATGTCCTAAGGGGAGAATCCATTGGTAACGTAAAGTCCCCATTTGCAGTGTCTTTGTAGTTCGGATCCATGTGAAGCGTGTCCTGAAATGCATACCCATTCCAGGGTGGTCCGCCAACCCACGATCCGTTTCCGGCATCCGCTTTCGTGGCTGTTTTCCAAAAACCGACGTTCTGTATGAACAGCGCGGTATCCGGGCGCGGATCTTGAAGGTAAACGGCCGGCTGCAATGCTCCGGGATTGGAAATGAGCGGATGTCCAATCACTCTATCTTGATTTGAGATAATGCAGTTTGAGATGGTAAGCTGTTGAAACGCGTCATCGATTTGAATATGCCCATGAATATCGCCCATGTCGTTCATGGTGCAATGGTCGATAAATCCCGCGGGTGTTATGGTGCTGTCAGCATAGAGAGAGGTGTAAGGCTTGTTGCCGCCGTTTGCCAGGATACATCGATAGCCAATCTTTCCGATCTTCAGGCCCAATCCCTGTATTTTATAAAGCGTGGAATTCTTCATTTCCAGGTGCCGCAGTTTGACATGTTTGTACTGCAGAAATGCCTGGGCGTCGTGGACAATCACATTGTCGATGAACACGGAATCCTGAATAAGACCACGACACGTTACATCTGTCATGCCGTGAACGATGTTGTCCAGGAAATCGTGAAAGACGCAATTCTCAAATCTAAATGTTCCGATCTTTGAAACGAGAGGATTGGGGCTTCCGTCAAACTTCAACATGCTCATCGCTGTATCGCCATTTGATATCCCGTGAATATCAAGCCCCCTTAGGGTGAGCGCTGCACCATCCATGATCATGATAAGATATTTGCTGTTACCCGTTACAATGGCTTTCCTGGTAGCTCCGGGTTCAACCTGTATCGTGATGGGCTTGTGTAAGAGAGCAATACTGGAAGTGGAGGAGTGCGAGTATTCAGCTCCGCCCACGAGCTGCAGCACTTCTCCCGGTTGAGCGGCCAGGATAGCGGCAGCCAGAGTCCCGTCCCCTGGCGTAACATTCGTCTGCGATGAGACGATACTTGTGGTTAAGACAACTGATACAAGGAGAAAAGACGTAGTTTTCAGTGGCATGCCTGTCTGTCGAGAATCGGGTAATGAAAAATATTCGACTCCTGCCGCTCACGCGAAGGCAGCCAAAGGAGTTGATAGAGGCAGCTAGAGCCCGCTAAGAGTCATTTGTAGTAGGGACCGAGTTCTTTCAATATCCTGGCCAGAAGGTCGTTGGAATCGACAAGGCCGTTGTGACTATAAATGATCCTTCCACCTGGTGCAACAAGAACCGAGTGTGGCAACGGGCCGGGCCAGGAGGGATCGAGGGCCTGGATTAAGGAGTCGGTATTCGCGCCTGTAAAAAGATAGTTGTTCGTTTTGCGTCCTTCGGCCTTCAGCGAGCGTCCAACCCGATTGGGAATAGCCACATGCTGTTGTTCGAGAAAACTTTGAACCTTGGACTGTTCCTTCGGGTCGTCTAAACTGATAGTTATGAGCTCAAAATCGCGGTTGCCGAGACGGCGGGAGATTGACACCAGGCCGGGGAACTCCTTGACACAAGGAGCACACCATGTCGCCCAGACATTGAACAAGCGGTATTTCGAAGACTTGTTGGCGGCAAGATCTGCCACGCCGGCCACCCCAATCGTCTCCAGCGTGACGGGCGCCTTTTCCCATTTTTCTGTCGCCAGAGCAATCTCTTCCTTTTTTGAATTCCACTTAGTGGAACAACCCATCGGTTTTGTTGTCTCAACCGGCACAGGCCTGCCTGTGAGCAGGGCTTGAACTGCATTTCGTGTATCCGGGGAAGTGACTGTCGAGGCGTCCGCGAAACGAGAATCATCAAATCGACCTGCGTAACGCAAGCGTCGTTGTTGGTCAAACAGGAACACGTGCGGAGTGGCAAGACACCCATAAGCCTTTGCAGTGACTTGTTTCTCGCCGTCATAAAGATAGGGGAAGGTGAAGCCGGCTTCTTTGGCGTAGAGTTTCATCTCCTCGTAACCATCGTTGTATTTGCTGTAACCGAGTTCGTCGATAGAAACTCCCTCAGGGCTGTTGGGATTAATAGCAACAACTTCAAGGCCTTTCCTTTTGAATTCAGCGGCCAGTGGAAGCAATCGGGTCTCGGCGGCATGCGAATACGGGCAGTGATTCGATAAGAACACCACCATGAGAACGGGCGTCGTCTTGAACTCTGCCAAAGTATAGGTCTTGCCGTCGATCCCGAGTAGCTCGAAGTCCGGAGCGGCATCGCCAATCTTTAGCCGGTGAATATCGGGCGGCAAGCCACTCTCGAGATCGCCTTTCCCGCCGCTGAGCTTTTTGTTTTGCGCGGATGTGAATCCGCACATGCCGGCGAAGACGAGATAAAGGCAAAGGAAGAATGAGATACGTAGCATAAAAGGAGTCTTTCTCGGATTTGTTGACATTGAGTCGGTCGCCACATTGATGTCAGTGCGTAACGGATGTGCCGGTATCGCTCTTGACTACTTCTGGTTCCCGGCGGTTGGTCAGATAGCAAAACGTAACCCGAGCTTAACCGGAACATACGTCGTGTTACCAAACGCAGTGAATCCAACTGCATATCTGCTCTCAAGGAACATTCTGCTTGCCTCGTTGAGCGACATATCAAATCCAATGCCTACGGAGCCCGCAAATGCGGATACAACCCTGTATTGCGTTCTTGGCAACACAACTGGATGGTAGGTCGATACCATGACACTGGATGTGCCCTGGTCCGAGGTGATGTATGAAGCATTCACATCCGAAATGGATGTACTGAGGAACCCCGTGCCAAGGACAACATACGGTGTCCATTGTTCGGGAGCAGCGGACAAGAGAAATTTCAGGTCCGCTGTCGCGGCCACGATGGATAGTATGCCGCCGTCACTTATGCTGATTCCCGCTCCCACTCTCTCGTTGTCGGGAATTTGTTGAATCACTTCTTGCCTGGCGTGTGTTTCGTTGTTTGGAAATGAAGTGTAGTCCACGCTCACGACGAGGGAGAGCGATGGCAGGAGGTGGAATCCCACGCCTCCGCTGGCGTTCAATCCTGTCTTGTTTTGATCTCTGAGTGTCTGTGGTCCTGCGAGAGATGAGATGCCGCCACCAACATAGACGTCGATTCCCAGTTCCGATTGACTCCAGGCGAGGCTCGAGAGTGTGAGAATTGTCAGGAAGACGTAGAAGATGAAGCGCATGATGATATTCTTTCGTTGATCGGTGTTCGTCGTGCGAGGAACCTTCATGGCGATAAGACCCCGGCGTGCGCCGGGGTCTATCGCCGAAGAGATTCTCGTCTTGCTATTTCAACAGAATAATTTTCTTTGTTTCTGAAAACGTTCCAGACTGCATCTTGCAGAAATAGATGCCACTGCCAAAACCCGCTGCATTCCAAGATGCAGAATACGAGCCAGCAGCCTTGAATTCGTTCACCAAAGCCGCAACTTCCTGACCCAGAGAGCTATAAATCTTCACCGACACAAATCCGTCTGTGCCGATCTGATACATGAAGTTTGTGCTTGGATTGAAGGGGTTCGGGAAGTTCTGAGACAATGCAAATGAAGTGGGGCGAAGGTCGGGCGAACTCTGTGAAACACCAGTAGCAGTGGTCCAGTTTGTCACTACTCGAATTCCATCGACGCGCAGAGTCGGTTGGTTTCCTGCCCCCTGGCGAAGAGCGATAGAACCCGGCCCGCCCGTGTTGTCATTTGTTCCGGCCTCACCCCAGGGACCGAGTGTCGGAGTGGCTGGTTCGGTTGTGGGGAGATTCGGTGAGCTGAGAACGTATAAACTCACCGAGTCATCGTTGGCTCCTGCATTCACATTGATTTTGAAAACAAGAATGTAGGTTGTGTTGAGCACGTAGTTCATTCCGGTATATGTGGATCCGCCGCTCCCGAAAGCAATACCGAAACTTACACTATCTGCGGTGGCGTTCCCTTTGGCGTACAGCCTGCCCCGGATACCCGTGGAACCACCGTTGAAGGGATTAGAGCTATAATGGAAGAAGTAATCTCCGCTCGTGGTAGCGGCACTTACATTCACCATGAAGAATGAATAGACATTTCCCGAGGTTTGTGAAGTGAATGTTGCATTGTAGTCAGATGATCCTCCCGCCGAAAGTTTGACTGAATTTCCAATTCCCGATCCCGGATATCCGACATAAGTCAATCCTGCGGCGATCGTGTCTGGGGCTGTACCGCTATGCATTTTCCAGTACGTTGTGTCCATGGCTGTTCCCACAACATACACCGGATTATTGAAGTTCTCTACGAACAAAAGCTGACCTGAGGCCATCGAAATGCATACGAGGACGAGGAAAAGAAGTACCAGACGTTTGTTCATGATGGCGGCCCTCCTGAATAATGGATATTGAATAGATAGTGAGTTATGGAAATATTGTCGAGATCCAACTTAGAAGCTGTATGTGTAACCAAACAGAATTGATTGAGATCGTTCAAGAGTGAAGTTTCGGTTGCTCATATAGACATCGTAATATTTCAGCTGGCTGTAAAGATAGGCGATGTCAAGACGTCCGTCCAGAATGCTCAAGCTGAGCCCGCAAGAGTACTTGTCGATGGGGGCTCCCTGCTCTTTATCGGCCACGGCATACCCGATAAACGGCGCACCCTGGACTTGATAGCCTCCTAAGACAGAAACGCCGTCAGCAATTGCATATTCAACGCCGAATCGCAGAGAAGTCTGATCCACCCATTTCTGGTACTGTGTGAAGAGAGAATCCGGGATACTGGTAAGTTCATAAGTTGCGGAACTGAGGGGGTTGGATTCGTATTCCAACGACAGGGTAAGGTCATTGATATTCTTTACGGTAATGCCTCCTGCAATCACAACAGGCAGTGTGACATAATCGCGACCAGCGATAGCAGATGAGACAAGAGAGAGATTACCAACGGAATCTCGTGTACTGACCTGTGTCGAATATGACCATGCACGTTCCATTCGATAGGGCAGTTGTATGTTCAACCCCAGGTTGAAATTTGGTGAATTGTATATCACACCGAAATTGAACATCATTCCATAAATCTTCGAATTCCCTCGTACCAGAGAGTCATGCGTGTCATAGGAAAAGGACCATGATGAATTCCCAAAACCGTTCTTGAACCGAAAATACCCTATCCGTTGCAGGGCTTGCGTATCGTGCGTTTCTCCCATGAGGTACTGAACCTTCCCGCCGATTTGAAAGTGATTGTCCACCTTGAAGGCAAGGGCTCCGGTTAGAGCATGGACACCGTCCGTTCGCTCACGGGTAAAGACAGACCAGTTGCTTCTTACAATATCATCCTTGACAGTATCGTTGATTGCCCCGACGTCACCGGCGACCATTCCCCAATGGGGGCTAAAATGAGCGCCGTTCCAATCGTAGTTATAACCGCTGAATTGGCGATTGTAGGAAACTGCCGCAACAAAGCGTTTCTCCATGAAGTCAAAAGGAATTGTCATTGCAATATGATCGAATGCAAACATGTTCTTCTTTTTTTGGTTCACGGCAGCATCTTCACTGTAGTCACTTTGGTCCTGAGGGAGATCCCGGAGTCTGTTCGGATCCCACCAGTTCGCGCCGATGGGATTGCCCAGTGAATCGTACCAAATGATCCTAAGCGAATCGGACCAGATGTTGTTCCATGCCGGATCGGGAATGATTACGTGACTCAGATACAAGTTAAGAGCGGTATATCCACCGCTGCTCGCCACAGAGGGAACGAAATACTGGTTATCCCTAATAAGGTAATCCTGATAATGAGAGGAGACAGAAACCTGAACCGATGAAATATCTGCAAGTCCCGCAGGATTGTAGAAGATGGAGTTGAGGTCGTTTGATCGGGAAACGAAGGCGTTCCCGTACGCCGAGCCTTTTGCGTCTGTAGATGCCCGATTTTCCAATCCTTGAAACAGGAGAGGGTCTCCATTGTGTTGAGCCTCACCCTTGTTTGAGAGAAGGACGAGCGCAAGGATTAGGAACAGTCTGGGGAACAAGTATTTTTCTGGCATTGCAGACATAACGGCGTCTCCAGGGAGGATTAGTTCAGCGTACAGCCAAGAGAAAAGCGATGTACTCCCGGCAATATGCTCCCAAATTTATCGTAAGCGTAGTCGAATCTCACATTGCCGTAGTGCGCACCAAAACCATACGTCAGACCTTCTTCGTCAAAATTGATTTTGTATCCCCCGCGAATGAAGAGAACATCCATCAAACCGTATTCCAGACCAATGTGGTGCTGCTGATCGTAGTCCCGAGGATGACTCAGATCATATGAAAACAGAAGGCTCTGTGAGTTGGTCTCCGTGAATACTGCGGCGCCAGGGGCAAAGAGATAGGCAGAAATGCCAACAGCGAATGTCTCAGGAACCGGATACGATTCCTTAATGAAAGTGACCTCCGGTCCGAAGTTTCTAATGGATAACCCGAAGTTGAGAGAATTCCACCCCGTCTTGTAGATTAAACCACCATCAAAGGAAACGGCTGAAGTTTTCGCAATCGCAAGATCTTCCCTCAAGTATTTCGCTGTAAGCCCAAAAGAAAGCCTCTCTGTCACGGAAAGAGCATAAGAAATACCGAATACGGTTGCTGTTGGATGCATGATTTCTCCTGTGAGCCCAGGATTGTATGTCCAGTCTGGATTGAAGGTCAAGTGGCTGGCGTCAGTCACTTCGATGGTACCGTAATCTACAACTACTGCAAACAAGCCAATGGAACTTGCTTCCCCCACCGGCAATGCGGCAGCACCGGAAAATATGCCCACATCCAGGAAATAGTTCAGGTAGGAAGTCGAGACGTCGAAACCAGTGGTTCTTCGTATTCCTGCCGGGTTCCAATACAGTGCTTCTGAGGTATTGCCGATGGATACCGCAGCATCCCCCAGAGCGGCCGATCTCGCATCAAGGGACAATTTCAGAAACTGAAAGGAAGTCGTTCCCACTTTTTCGCCCCCGGAAAGAACTGAGAGACCGAAGAGCAGTAATGTGAATAACGATTGTCGTGACGTTCTCTTCATGATTTCGCCTTTTCAGAAGATGCAATTCGGCCTATTTGACCACTACAAACTTGCCCATATATTTATCGCCATCCGGCGTCAGGACAACGAAGAAGTAAATCCCCGAGGCATATTCCTGGAAATTACGGGTAATCAATTCAAAATTATGAGAATAGGATTGCTGGTTGTGCTCGATTGTCAGGAGCCTTTGACCTGCAAAAGAATAAAAATGGATGGTACATCGGGCAGGTAATCCATAAATCCCAAGAGTTTGGTCCGTGCCTTCACGACTGAATCCGGCTCCCGTGGTGGCATTGTACGGGTTGGGAACAACATAGATTTTGGAAAGCTTTGGGACCGGCCCAATTATTTTGTCGTGCAGGACAACATTGGTCTTTCCGCTTTCGTTGCCGAGGCTGTCCAATGAAGTGACAACATAGTATTTGGATTCCCCCACCAGGAAACTTCTGTCAAGATCGTCGGATTGGTAATGACCGTTCGTCAGTTGGCCGCGTGACACCGTGTCAATTGCTTTCCAAGGACCACTTCGTGCCTCAGACCTGTAGACGATGAACCTTGAAAGCCTGCCGGTTACATAATTTGCGGCAGGTCCATTCTCAAAATTCTCGACGTCACGGCTCCATTGAATGGACACTGTTGCCGTATCTGTGTTGACGGTTTGGATCACTGGTGCCGGTATCGGAATTGGTACGGTGTACGCGCCGTGATCCGGCATTGTTTCTGGCCAGGTTGGCGGATTATTTTTATCCCAGGAAGGATCGCTGGGACGTATCAGTTGATGTCCTACATATGCCTCGTAGGCCTTGTGCGCGACATCGTTAATAAACACCACCTTGGAATTCACATAATCCGGAAGACCGAAATCAGCGACATAATTATTTGTGACGGTCTGACCCCCGATTTGGACCGGTTTGTTCCAGTAACATCCCGGATGGTATGGAGTCGGACTTCCGCCCGAGACACCCGAATAAAACCCGCCGATCACGAGTTTATTCGTATCAGCCCCAAATCCGACCATCTCTGCGACGGTGAAACGTATTTTGTCCCCGGGCTTAAGGTAGTAGAGTCCGTAGGAGGCAAGTCGTACAGGATAATTCGCATTGAAGGGATACTCATCATCCAAGGGAATAGCGCGACCGCTGTAAAGAGGAGGGAGGTCAAGGTATTTACCGCTGGTTCTTCTGTTATACGTCGGCATTCCCGGCCCTGCATAGTAATCGTTGTTCTTGCCGTACCTCGTTGAAAAATCATTTGCATTTCCGAAAACTTTTGAGCTTGACAAGTTTGTGTTGCTCGTATAGTAGTTATACGGTTGTTTTATCCTTCCATATTGATCAAGGTCGGCTGACTTCATGTAGGTGTTGATATTGCGCCCGGGGGTTTGCCGTTCAGCAACATACTGGGGGGATTGGTTATTGGGGCCATCGAGCGTGTCGATATAAGAC
>JBARRO010000056.1:0-6402 GCA_049644265.1 Bacteroidota bacterium | reverse complement strand
CTTCTAATGCGCCCGGTTTAGGATTGAATGTCCGTCGTTGCTATCCGATGCAAAAAAGGGTAAGTTCATCATAGGAATTTTCACGCGAGTCAACCCACCGATTTTCTATTCCGCTCACCAATGAAGGAGGTCACTATGCTTTTTCTCCTCTGTTTGCTTATTGCTGTCGCTTCCTTTTTCCTCTGGATGAACGCCCGCCGAAAGGTCCAGGACGAGAAGAACGTCATGTATCGCACCACCGCTACAGTCACCGGCCTCGTCTCAGCGTTGTTTGGCCTCATTACACTCACACAGGTTTTCACCGTCGTTCCGGCGGGAGAAGTCGGCGTTGTGGATTTCTTTGGCACTGTTTCCGAGAACACCCTCAAGGCGGGAATCAACTTCGTCAATCCGTTTGCCCGTGTCATCAAGTTCACAGTCAAGACCGTGGAGGCCAAGGAAGTGATGGACGTCCCCTCCAAAGAAGGTCTTACGGTTCAACTGGAAATCAGCGCGTTGTTCCATTTGAACCCTGAGAAGGCCGCGGAGGTTTATAAATCCGTCGGTGAGAATTACATTGAGATTCTTCTGGAACCTCAATTCCGTTCCGTCGCACGGGGTGTCACGGCGGCCTACGAAGCGAAGGCCCTCTACACCTCGGAACGTGAAATGCTTGGAAGGATCATCATGAGCGACCTCGAAAAAATTGTCGCATCCAGGGGCATTACCATAGAATCAACCCCACTCCGGCGCATCGGGCTGCCCCCCGGATTGACCGCGGCAATCGAAGAAAAACTCCGTGCAGAGCAGGAGAGTCAGCGGATGCAGTTTATCCTCACCAAGGAGAAACAGGAAGCGGAGCGGAAAAGGATCGAAGCTCAGGGAATTTCGGACTTCCAGAACATTGTCGCGCGGGGGATTTCACAGCAGTTGCTTGAATGGAAGGGAATTGAAGCAACCGAAAAGCTCGCCATGTCTCCGAACTCTAAAGTTGTCATCATTGGCAGCGGGAAGACTGGACTTCCCGTCATCCTCAGTCCATAACACTCGTTCCATTGTGACCATAGGCAGCGTCAGACGGGCGTTTGATGCTGCCTTGCTATTTCCAGTCTGCCAATCGCCCAAAACATCCCCGCAGCAAACAACCCGGGATACATCGGTTCAAGACCCCACCAGTAATGCGGGATTCCGTCGACCGCAGTCCACATTCCTGTCGCCAGACTCCCTGTCGAAATCACCCATCCCGCCATCATCGCAAGAAATGCATATCGTGCCCGAATAAGAAGTTGAGGGAAGTAACTTGCCAAAATTGGAACGAGAAGCGCCGGGATGATGCAAGTTCCGACGGTATACCAGATTCTGACGACCGAAGGCAAAAGCAGGGCAAGAACCACCGAAACGATCGCGGTGAAGATCAGTCCAATCCCCGTCCACCGACGAACCAAGGCAGAGTCGTCCGCCTGCCTCATCCATCGTCCGACAATGTCCTTCCCCACCGTGATTCCCGAGATCAGCGTCAGACTGCTGAGGGTCGACATGATCGTCGCTAACAGTCCGATGTAAAAGAAGCCTTTCGCTACTACAGGAAGTGTCATCTCGGCAAGCAGCGGGTAGGAGAATGTCGGATTGTCCAGGTTTGGAAGGGCCGCCCGGGCGTACAGTCCGCTTGTTGTCGTAAGGAAATCAAAGCACATCCAAAAGAGGATCGAGAGCAGAATTCCACGTCTTGCCGTCGCTCCATCTTTTGCGGCATAGCATCGCTGGTGAAACGCAGGGTCGACGAGAGTCCATAGCGCGATGAAGAACCAGACGAGAACAAATTGCCAGGTATTCCCTCCGTTCCATGTCAGATGAAGAGCCGGGACATTTGATTGAATGAATGAGAAACCCCCGAATTTCGCGTACGCGAACAGAACCATCAAAATGAATCCTAGAAACATCATGACAAATTCAAACGTGTTAGCCCAAACGTCAGAGCGAAATCCTCCCGAGTACAGGTAGACGATTGTGCATAAAGTCGTCAGCAGAATGCTCGTCAACAGGTCTAATCCGAACATCAGCTGAACAAGCACGCCGAGCATCAGGACATACGCAGCCGGCGTCACCAGGAAGAAGGTGAGGACACCTCCGACGATTGCGGTTTTCCGGTCGTACGCCTGCTCAAGTTTGTCGGGAATGGTGGTGAGATTAGTTCCACGGACCTTTTCTGCAAGAAAGACCGCAAACACCGCTGCAAAAAAATAATATGGAACACCGAACACCAGCCAATTGGCCAGACCGTACTTGTAGGAAAATTCTCCCACGCCGAGAATTCCGCCGTACCACGTTGAAACCAACGTGGCGACAAACATCGGAAGCGTCAGCGTCCTTCCTGCAAGAAGGAAATCAGCAGAGTCCCCGCTTCCTTTTCTTGAAGCACGAAATCCGATGAAGATGACCGCCGCAAAGTAGGCAAGGACGAGGATGGAATCGAGGGGGCTGAGGTGAATCAAGAGAGATTTGAGATGTGAGATGTGGGATGTGAGATTTCAGATTTGAGATTTGGGGTTGACCTACTCTCGCTCTACTTCTTACTTCTTACTTCTTACTCTTCACTCTTTACTCTTCAATCTTCACTTCTCACCTCGCCACAAGTTGAAGCATGCCTGCCTGCCGAAGTGCATGGCACGCAGGCAGGGCGGGCAAGCTTTCACTTTTCACTATTTACGATTCACCATTCACTGTTTCACTCTTCACCACTCACCTCTCATCTTCCACCTCTCACCTTCCACCTCTCTCCTCCCACCTCCTCCCTTATCTCCCCTCCTTCAACCGATACAGCAGCAAGTTCCCACTCCTCACCCTTATTGACACCGGAGTTGTTTTCACAACATTGCTCGTGCTCTCACGAACGCCAAGCTCCAGGGTTTCGTAGTGAAGCTCCCATTTCAGTCCGTGCGTTATAATACCTTCACATCGCGAAAGAGGGACGAGTGAGACAACAGTTCCGACCGGAGCGTCCAGCACACAATCTGTCCCCACATACATCCATTCCCCTTTGCGTTCGTGGAACTTAATCCGGGCTTTGCGTGAGAATTTCGCGAGGGCGCTCAGATTTCCAATGAAATGGTCGGGGCGCCCGCCTGTTGCACCCAGCACATTAATGGTTTTATACCCCTGACGGAGTAGCCAGGAAACAGCTTTCTCAAGGTCCGTGCTGTTCTGGTCGGCAATTCTCCTCGTTGTCACAGAGCCGAATTTCTTCAAGGCGGTTGTTGAAATCGAATCCAGATCGCCGATAATCAGGTCGGGTCGTATGTCGAGTCTCGCGGCCGTATTGGCCCCACCGTCCGCACAGACAAAGAAATCCGAGTCGCGGCGCATGGATTCCAGGGCTCCCTTGACAGGAGGTTCCCCGTTGGCGAGAATAAGTGCGACAGAGCCCATCAGTCAGTAGTTTTTGGTCATTGCATCGTGTGCGTTACAGGCGGACGGTTATGCCGAGCAAGTAATTGCGCTCAGCTGCCGGGAAGAATGCATTTCCTTCGCCGCCCATGAGATAGAGCCGGTTGAGGAGGTTGCGGATCTCGCCACGGAGAATCATCTCCGACCCGTCGCCAAAGGGAATGCGACAGGTTGCGTCGCAGTTCACAACAACATACGAATCGTTTTTGTTCGATTCATTCCTAAAATTATCCGTGTAAAATGCACCCACATATTTTCCAGCCAGGGAGGCTGAGAACCAATCAATGGAGAACGAAGCCCGGAGATTTCCGAGAGCATCGGGGAATCCGGCGATGGGGTTTCCATCAAGAGAAATCAGAGCCAGAGTGTCGTTATATACGGCGTACCGAACCAGTCTATTCTCAGAAACTGAAACGTTGCCACTCAGAGACCAATCGCTGTTGACCGACCATTCTCCATCCAGTTCGACACCCAGGTGACGAGATCGTTCAGCGTTTCCAGTCACCGGTTGACCAAAGATATCCACCTGTCCGCTTTTTACCAGCTCGTCCGTAAATTCCATCCAGAAGAAGTTCGCGGTGAATCTGGCGGAGGCGGATCGTTGTGCCAAGCCAAATTCGACGTCGAACAGTCTTTCCGGCTTTGCCAGCGGTTGTGTGAAGTCATACCGGACTGTTCCCCCGGTCGTGTCGGACTTGAACTGTGGAGTGGCTCCAAAATAAGAATCCTCAGCTGCATAGAGGTTCCGCAGTGTAGGTTCGCGAGAAGTGAGCGCGAGGGAAAAGTACGTGCTCCACGATTCATCGAGGTTGATATTCAGACCCAAACGGGGGTTCAGAAAATAGTATGGCAGGCTGAACTCATGGTGAAGAAAACGTTCATGTGCGATTCCATACCTGTTGTACACAAACTGGAGGTCCGCCATCAGCGTCATGTTCTCGTCAAGGCGATAGAGCTCATGTCCATAGAGCGAGGCAATGTCTTTTTCGCCGTTGTATTCGTAGAAGTGATCGTCGGGGTCGAAGTGAATCGGCAGGCCTTCCGCATACTGGACCTTTCCCCAATGAGTCGAGCGATGGATTCGCAATTCGGCGCCGACCGTGAGCGTTCCAGAAGCATGCTCAAGCTCCACCCTCGGCAGCCATCCCCATTGCTTGTTTCCGACAAACCCGCGGATGAGCGTGTTTGTGGGATTGGCAGTCGCCGGAACGCCGTACGCATCCCCGATTCGCAGAAGAGAAGTGTCCGCCCAGGAAGCGTCGTAGTCGAAATACCCGTTGCCGAGAATCAGAAAGAATGTGTTCGTGAATCTTGTCGAAGGTGAGAGCCTCCATTCATGCTGGAGCTCAAAATGGGGTTGCGAAAAATTCTCAACCTCGACGGCCCTCCGTGGTACCACAAAAATGGTGTCGTTGAGATTCTTCGAAATCACTTTTGTGACAGACGGAGAATAGCCGACCCACGTGCTGTCGGAATTCCAATCCCCCCAATTCATCCGACGCAGGTTCTTATCGTTGTTGACAAACTTCGGTAATCCGTTGAAGACGAGCCCATCGGAAAACGGTCCCCCATAGAAATTGAATCTTGTCGTCATGTTCTCGTCGAACCGGACTGCCCCGAGGAAATACGAATTGAGGTCGACATTCGACTTCTCGCGATATCCCGAGGTTGTGATTTTGCCAAGTCTTCCGTAGAACATATAGCGCTGATTCACGAGACCCGAATTGACCGAGGCGGAGAATTTTCTTGTGGAAAGAGGAGTGGTCCCATCGGCGCCTAATTCCTGAAATCCGAACATCGATTCCAGAGTGACTGCGGGCATCGCCCGAAACGGGTTGGCCGTGAGATTTACCGACCCACCGATGGCTGGCGGTCCGTAAAATGCACTTCCCGCACCGCGCTGAACCTGAATGTTGTCCGTGCTAGCCATAAGATCCGGAAAATCAATCCAGTAGACGTTGTGGTCTTCCGGGTCGTTCTGAGGAATTCCGTTCACCATAACCGAAAGCCGTCGCTGGTCGAATCCGCGGAGGTTGATGTAGTTGTAACCTATGCCATTTCCATTTTCCGAATAGAATGTAATGGAAGGAAGCTCAGACAGCAGGACGGGAACATCCTGAACTGAATAGCGCTGTGCGAGCTGTTCGCGCTTGAGGTCCGTAAACGTTACGGGAGTTATTCTCTCCAATGCTCGCGTCGCAGTTACGATGACGGGTGATTGAGAGTAGATTGTGTCTCTCCGGTCGGGCTGCAATTGACAAAGAGCCCGCGGGGAAACCAGTGCGGCAGCAAGAACCAGTATTGCCAGACTTCTCTTCATCACTTGTTTCCTCAAATAATCCCACAATAAACAAAAAAGCCATTTTCCCGGAGAGATAAGGGAAAACAGCTTGGATAAACCTGTTTTCCGTTTTCCTCCGCTGGTATGAGCCAGGTCAGGTTCTAGGGTTTAATCTCAGCCCCGGTCCCGATGGTTGATTCCTCAACATCGGGATCGGCGGGACACCCCTAACGGAAACGATGGAGCGTATGTCAGGAAAGAACTGCTATAATATACTCCAACCATGTTACGATGTCAAGCGGCGCTTCGGACAGTTTATTCCTGAAGCGCAAAAACTCGAAAACTACCGTGTTCGGAAATCTGAACGAGATGCTTTGCCAGATCTTCTTGTTTTTCAAGAAGTCGTGACGATGAAACAAAATATTTTGCCCCATGACTCTTCATTTCCGTGAGCTCATTCTCCGACAGCTTTTCAGCTACTGCCCAGCCTTTTCGATGCATGTAATAGAGATAGATACTCGGAGAATCGTCTCCTGCTGCGACGATGAGCGCTTGCCTTTGAGGAACGACTTCATCCAGATGTTGCTCGATGGTCATCAAGTCCCATGGTCGTCCCGCACCTTCAAAACGGGAAAGCGAACGAACCAAGCCGAGTACGGGAAGAACGGCCAGCAGAGTCACCGTGAGATATCGAACCC
>JBARRO010000055.1:0-2654 GCA_049644265.1 Bacteroidota bacterium | reverse complement strand
AACATGAAGTCACCGAACGGATCCACATGGTAACGGCGAAGCCATTTGCCGCTGCGCACGTGCTTGAGCGTATTGGGACCGGTGAGCGTGACGAAAGAACCTAGATATCCGGCGTCTTGAACCATGTCCTCTAAAAGCTGGCTGAACTCTCCCGCCCCCCCTTTGGGGTAACAGAAAAACTGAACTGCACGTCTAAGTTTGTCTTCAAGGAGTGCCTTGGATGCGAAAATTTCGTCCTTGGCGACATGGGGAGGAAGTGTGGTCAGTATCCGATGGCTTTGCGTGTGCGAGCCCACCGTGAAGACGTCTTGCATGGTCCGGAGTTGGCTCCAATCAAGCGCCGGATTTGGCATAGGTAGTCGTTCGTCATGAGGGAAGGGTTTAGTGGATCCGATGTAATCGGTGGCCGGGAAGATCAATGCCTTTAATCCCATGTCCTTCAGAATAGGATAGGCATTCTCATAGACGTCCGCATATCCATCATCAAAGGTCACCAGTACCGCATTGCGGGGTAGCGTGTTTCCGTTTGTCATCACGTTCGTTAGTTGCTCCGGTGAAATCACGGTATAGTGTTCCTTTAGAAACCGCATCTGCCAGGCAAACAACTGAGGCGTCGTTGATAATGTATTACCAGGAATTGCGTTGACCTTGTAATAGATGAGGATGCGAAGTGAGGGAGCGGTGTCGATAGAGTTCCGTACCCAGGTGAGACCGGAACAATATGATGCACCGCCGAGAAAGCCATACACCGCATCCTTGATACGCTGCTTGCGGATCACATGTCTTGCGGTCATATCGTGAGATATGCCCATTATAATAGGACTCCTTCCCGACAAGAGCAGTTCAAACTAGCGGCGTTCATCTTCCGAGGACAGCAGAGCCGATTCGGTATACCAAAATTTGCCAAAATGTCCCGCACTTCGCCGCTAGGCGTATCCTCGCCCTTGCATCTCTTTAATAAAATCAACGGTGCGCTGAACGTCGTTCTCAGAGACTCTTCGGTGCAGAGGCAGATTCACAATGTGACGAACGACACGCTCAGCAACCGGACATTGCCCAGGCGAATAGCCCATATCTCTTAGCGGTGACCCTGAAGGGTGAATGACGGAATCGAACCAGTTTCCTATCTCAATGCCGCGTCGTTGCGCTTCGGCAAGCACCGCCGGTTTATTTTTAACAAGAAGGGGATAGCGCACAAGCACGGCCTTCCCCCCCGGCGGAATCGTCAACGGCTCGAATCCGGCGTCGCGGAGCAGTTGGCTATACCAACTTGTAAACTGCTCGCGTGACGCGAGATTCTCCTTAAGATGCGAAAGTTCTCTCAAGCCACACAAAGCCTGAAATTCGGACATGCGCTTCTCATAACCAACGGGTTTCGCGCCGACAAGCTCTTCTTTTGAAGAAGACGCGATGAACAACCCTGTCTTGCTGAGAACCTTCAGGGTTCTCGTCGCAGTCCAGAAAAGACGAGGAGTGAAGAACTTATGATAAATAGCCATTTGAAGACGGAGAAGACTCACTTCCTTTAGACCAGGCGTGGAATATTGAGCTCGAACGGATGCCAGTTTCCGACTCATGTTCCGATCCGCGGTAACCGCCATTCCACCCATACCGGTTGTGTAAGGCTTCGACCACTGTGAGCTGAAGAAAGCCGCGTCACCGATTGACCCGACCATTCTGTCCTTGTAAGTGGAACCGAGCGCGTGCGCACAATCCTCGATGACTGCAATTCTTGCTTTGACTGCCATAGCCATAATGGCATCCATCTCGGCAGGAATTCCGTACGTGTGTTGGACTATGATTGCCCTGGTGCGGCTTGTGATTTTCTGCTCGATATCACGAACATCCATGGTAAACGAAGTTTCTTCAATATCGACGTAGATTGGGATTGCACCGCGATACAGCACTGCGTTGGGCACGACCACACACGTAAAGCCAGGCATGATTACTTCATCACCAGGGCCAATGCCCAGAGATTCCAAGATGGCGTATAATGCAACCCGGCCCTTCCAAAAGGCGAAGGCCTGAATGTCTTTTGGGAAGAGACCGGCAAACTGATCTTCATACGTAGACAGAGCAGAAAGAACCTTGCCCGGCGATGCAGATGCGATACTCAATGCCATTTCCTTCACCTCAGCTGGCCTCCGAGTTTTTTGATGATGTTTCAGGATGGAGCCCCTTATCAGCATACCTTCTGGGAATTACGGCCAGAATTGTTTTGAAGATGAGCACAAGATCCACCACCAGTGAGGATTGCCGAACGTATTCCTCTCCCAACCTGATCTTGTCCGGAAGGACACGCTGGATGTACTCCTGTTCAGGGTTCTTGGATCTTGCCAAAATCGCAGACTCATTCCGATACTTCAATGAGGCCGGATCCGTGATTCCTGGTCGAACGGCCAGGATTGTCTCGTAGTTTTTGCGAAATAACTCCACGTACTGGCAAACTTCCGGGCGTGGCCCTACCAGACTCATATCGCCACGCAGGATATTGATCAATTGAGGAAGCTCATCAATTTTCGTCTGTCTCAGAATCTTGCCGATCCGCGTGACCCGAGGATCACCGCTCGCGGTGAGCGCTCCTCCCTTACGTGGAGCATCCTTCACCATGGTGCGGAACTTGTAGATCCAGAATGGGCGGAATCCTTTGCCGA
>JBARRO010000054.1:0-3282 GCA_049644265.1 Bacteroidota bacterium | reverse complement strand
GGTTAACTCCTTGTCGAGCGGCAAGTGCACAAAGAGAGCGGGTCGGAATCTGTCAATGCGATACCCCAAATCAAACCCCAGAAAATGGTAAGTGCTTTTCCCGCTCTTTACTTCGGTGTTCCAGCGACCCGTTAAGCCCGCGTACGCGCTGATGGCGCCGTTATCATATCCCGCTTTGGCACCGTAATCTATCAAGGTTGTCGCGTCACCGCCACCCTTTGGGCTCCATATCGTCGGTCCAGCTTTCACTCGATAGACAAAACCTTGCCTTCCTGGAGAGGCAACGTTCAGCGCAAATTGAAACGTGGTGAGATCTTCAAGATACGCCTCCGCACGCTCGAAGTCTCCGAACACAGCACCAAACGACACAGAAGATTTCTGGGACGTCACCAGCATCGGACGGAAACCAAGTTCTGCAAAAACAGGAAACCCCTCGCTGCTGATTTCAAACCCAAGATACGGATTGCCAACTTGACTCTGGGATTCGGAAAAAAAAGGGCTGCTGATCTTCTCTGATGTATACGGCACTTCGACTTGAACGGCGATTCCCTTTGTGATAGGAACTCTTCCATCCAGAGTAATAATCGTAGAGCTGAAATCGACGCCGGCTCCCGACTTTATGCTCGGCCTCAAAACCTCAAGCCTGATTTGCGGACCATCCGAGCGTTGAGTCCAGATGGTCTGAGCTTGTGTCGTTGCGAACAACACCACCACGATAAGCATCGGGTGGAACAATGATCGCGTCATGGCGACCTCCTTATGAAGTGTTTTAGTGTACATCCTCATTCCATTATACACTTCTCCCCCTCCAACGCCTATGACATGATGATGTCATTTATTCGCGTTGGGGTCGCCGCTGACGTGCACGGCTCCCATTGTTATGTCATATGCACTTCACGAGAGTCTCCAGGTTACCGTCATTGTCGTTCCGTCCGCCGGCGAGGAAACGATGGACAATTGCGCTCCAATATCCTTTGCCCGTTTCTCCATGCTTCTCAGTCCATGTCCCCGTTCAGTTCTCTTTCGAAACCCCGTGAGCACGGAAATCCCAGAAGATGTGCGTCGAATGATGAAGCCTTTCCCATTGTCCTGGACGACGAGCCGCACATTCCCTTCATCCATGGCCGCCGTGATTCGCACGTGCGAGGCGTGGGAGTGCCGCGCGGAATTGGTCATTGCTTCCTTGACAATGAGGAAGAGATTCTTGCGTACTTCGGGTTTGAGAAGGGGAGGCTCGGGCACCTGACCAATATCGATATCATACGCCACTCCACTCGCCGTGCAGATCTCCGAGGCAAAATCCTTCATGCGGGTGAACAGGTCATTCAGCGTGTCACGGTTGGGAGAAACCGTCCACACAACGTCGCTGAGCGAGTCGACGGCGTCCAGGGAAAGGAGGGAGATTCTGTCCAGCAGCTCGTCGGAGTCGACCCCCTTTGCTTGAAGCTTTTGTTTGAGAGAAGCGGCAAACAGGGCAATGCTCGAGAGGATTGGAGCAACATCATCGTGAAGATCTCCTGCGATTCTTTCGCGTGTCCGTGCGTTTTCCTCTGCTTGCCGACGACGGATCAGAACAATCATGACGCCGGCGACGGCCGTCACTCCGGCAACCATCCACCACGGAAGAGCGAGACCCATGATGATCCTCAAAGGTTAGAAGTGCATCTTCTTCAACAGGGCGCTGAACCGCGGATGAGCGCGCAAAGGATCGAGACTCGGATCGACCTTCAAGAACACCATGGAAACGTCGCGTTGTTCAAAGGCTTTATCGAGCCAATCGAGCGCCTGATCGGTTTCCCCGAGTGCAACGTAGATCAGGGCGATCCAATAGGAGGGCACAAGAGTCTTCTTGGAAAGGTTCTGTAATTCCCGCACAATCTTCAACGCGTCCTCCCGCTTTCCGGAACGGGCAATGACATAACCGAGCGCGGCCGACGGCACGGGATGGTTTCCCGACATGTTTTTGGCTTTTCTCAACACACGCGCGGCTTCGTCGAATCGGGAAGTCTGCGCATAGCATCCGCCGAGCGGTACGTAGGCGAGGAAAAATCCCGGCTCGAGTTTCAACGATTCATTGAGTTTCTCAATCGAACGGCCGTATTGACGGGCAAAGTAGAATGTGATGGCAGCGTCCATTCGGAGTACCGGAGAAAGCGGGTCGAGAGCCTGCGCGCGGTCTGCGTACGGGGTCGCCTCATCGAAGCGCCCCTGGACTGCAAGAGCGTACCCATACCAGCTTTGTGCGACGGCGTTACTGGGATTTGCTGCGACTGCCTTCTGCAGCGATTGTTCGCTACCTTGCCAGTCCCAATCATAGTGGAGAAGGGCGAAGCCAAGGGCAGCGTGGGCCTGCGACAGTGTCGGGTCCAGACTCAGTGCCTTGGAAGCGGCTTGCTTTGCCTTCGGATAGGCTTCTTGTTGCGGCATCAGGTAGAAGTTGCCGAGGAGCGTGTATGTATCGGCCAGTCCGGCATAGGCGACGCTGTAGCGCGGGTCGACTGCAATGGCTTTTTCAAAATAGGCGATACTTTCGAGCAAATCGGACGGAGAACGTTGATTCCAGTGAAAGCGTCCCTGAAGGTATAAGGTGTATGCATCAAGGTTTTCTGTATTCCGTTTTTCCAACTGCTGCTGTTCGCCGGAAGCAAGCTGAACCTTCAGCTCCCGGGCCACATTTTCCGCAACTTCGCGCTGAATATCAAAAATGTCTTTCAACTCTCTGTCGTACGTCTCCGACCATAGTTGTTCCTCCGAACGTGTATTGATCATTTGAACAGAAATTCTGACACGATTGCCCGATTTTCGGACACTGCCTTCCAACAAAGCCGCAACGTTCAGGGCCTGCCCAATCTCTTCCGCAGTTTTCTTGCGACTCTTGTATTGTACGACAGAAGTCCGGGCGATGACTCGGAGGCCTCCGACTTTCGACAAGGTTGAAATCAATTCTTCCGTCATCCCGTCCGCAAAGTACTCGTCGTCTTTGTTTTCGCTGTAGTTGTCCAGGGGAAGAATGGCGATTCTGTTCGTGGGGGAAGTTTTCTCGATAACGGCATTTCCTTGAACTTGCGGAGGCCCTGGCTCCTTGTTACGTTCGGCTGTGGAGAATGAAACGGATGATGGAGACGGCCCTCCAGAACCCTGCTTCACTTGATCTTTGTTTGGAGAGATTGTTTCCTTTTGTGAAAGTGCAGGTTTATCTTGTTCAGCGACTGTCTTTTTTTCGGGAACGGGTTCCAAAACGGTGACAACAGTCTTACGTGATCCTGTTACCGACTCGTAGAG
>JBARRO010000053.1:0-5549 GCA_049644265.1 Bacteroidota bacterium | reverse complement strand
GAATAAATACGACCGTGTATGACGGGAACACGAATCCCGTGGGAAGAGGAAGCTGACATGACTCGCTTTTGCACCGTGGCGATGTTGATGTCTGGCCACGCTGGAGAACCCCCGCGCAAAGGTGGGTGCGCAAGGGAAGTTGAAGAGCAACAATGGAAAGTCGCGGACCTGACTTTACTCGCGCGCTCAGATCCGGAGAATCGATGCCTCTCCAGTAGCAAGTAAAATTTTTGTTAGTATAGCGACACGCAAACTGAATGTCAACGATCGGAGAAAAATTGAGGAGAAAAATCCGCCGGACAATTTTCAATTATAAGAATTATGTCGCATCTCAGAAATGAGAATGGTGGATGATGTTGAAGTGAGGAACGTGGTGTTGGGAAAGTCGATCGGAGCGATGAATGGTAATTGGAGATGGAGAGAGATATGAGATATGAGATGTGAGAGGTAAAACCATGTGCGGGCTCAACAAGATAGGAATCCCAAAAAATGGCCCTTGAATATCTATGTTTCCGCTACTCACTTGCTTCCTTTTCCGCCGCTCCGTACGTTGATCCGCGCTCGTCAAAGCACACGATGAGTGGCGATAAATCAATTCAACAACGGATTTTCACCGATCGAGACGTTCGGGTCGAAATGAAGGAATGGAACACAAACAACGGATGCGTCATCCCTGCGGATTTTAAGCAGGGATCTGATTTACCAGAGGAGGTTGAGTTGAAGGATGAGGTGAGAGCAATGAGCAGTTTGCGCCTAAGGAAACCAGACATCCAATTTCATAGGACGCTCCTACGGAGCTTCTTTTTGTTTTCTCATGCACATTTCTATAGACAGGACGCGCCTACGGCGCTGGCAATTTTCATGGGTCTTCAGACCCGTAGGGACGGACTATCTGTAGAACCGAAGTCATCCGTTCAAGAAGCCCCATCGGGGCGACCTATTCTTTTCAAGCGAAGTGTCGATGGCGGATTGATGTATCTCGCGGGGGTCCTCCACAGAGGGTAGCGACTGGTTTTTTGTGACAAGGATTCAACGATGAACACGGTACTTTTGGCAATAATTGCATTCTTGAGCGGATATAACATTACGCCGGGCCAGATGATGCCGATTAATCGTCCTGTTCAGGATCCGCTTACCGCCAAGCCCCTCTCAGCCCACCTTAACCCACAGGAAGAACGAGGGCGTGCCAAAAGTCCACAGATTGTTCTATGGGCATGGGAGCGTCCGGAGAATTTGGAATTCATCGACCCTCAGAAGATTGGGGTTGCCTTCCTTGCCACTTCCGTTAAACTATCAGGGAATCGGGTTATCTTATATTCTCGTCGCCAGCCTCTACGAGTTCCGCAAAGGACGTATCTCATTGCTGTCGTGAGGCTCTCCACAAACACTCGCTCGCGACCTTTCCTTGGATCTCAACAGCGAAACTCAACAGTCAGGGCGATCATAGCAGCCGCCCGAATTCCGGGTGTCCGGGCTGTCCAAATCGATTTCGATGCAGGAAGATCAGAACGACCCTTCTACCGGGCGCTCATCCGCGATGTGCGGGCCAGTTTGCCTGACTCCATCAAGTTGTCAATGACCGCCCTTGTTTCATGGTGTCTTTCAGATCCCTGGATAAGAGATCTACCTGTGGATGAAGCAATCCCGATGTTGTTTCGCTTGGGACCCGATCACGTTCAGGTCCTTCATCACTTGCAGAGCGGCAAGGATTTCGCTTTTTCGCTGTGTAATCAGAGCCTGGGGATTTCCATGGATGAGCCGATACACCTGAATACGAAGAACCGAAGAGTTTATATCTTCAATCCGAGGCCATGGTCCTCTCAATCAGTAAAGTTGGCTGTAAGGGAATTCAACTTATGAGAACTCTCTTTCGCTGTTTCTTGGCAAGCTTTCTCCTTCTTGTCACGTTCGCAAATCCCGTCAATTTGTATAGCTGCGGACCTTACTTCCCTTCAACCGTTTTCGTGGACGATTCTGCACCGGATTTTTCCATGGAGCAGTTCCTCGAGGGCAAGATCGGAATTGCAAGGCCAACGTTCTCCAGTATCTACCTCTTCGTCGCTTACCGCTATTTTAGCGGCAACCCTCTCTCTGAAGTCGAGCAATCAGTGATCAATGCTACTGATCTCCACGACTCCTGGATGTCTCCCTGGGAAAGTCTTTCAGAATGGATGGAACAACGCCAACTTGTCCTTGGAGATCGCCCCGCCACCGAGTACCCGATTGAAACCAACACGGACAATTCGGACAGGCGTGGTTACTTGTTCTATCAGAATATCAACTATGATGCATTCCATACTGCCGCATCAACACTGGCGCAACGAATTGTTCAATTCGGCGTGCACAGTCCCTACATTGTCGATTGGGTTCATGCTCAAGATGCCGTTTTCTTTAGCGCAGAATCTGCAAAGGTACCTCTCCCTGTTGACTCGGCCGCTCCAGGCGTGATCAAGGCGGACCGTGACTATCAAATTGCAGCGGCGTATTTCTACATGCGCGAATTCCAGATCGCCAAATCGCTCTTTGGCAAAATCAGTCGAGATCCAAATTCGCCGTGGAACAAATTGTCGAGATTTCTCATCGCACGAACTGAAATACGGCAGGCGACACTGTCAGAATCGAATCAAGATTCCTTGCTGAAAACAGCTGAAGGCAAGTTGCGTGTGATCCTAAAGGATTCCTCCATGGCAGAGTTTCATCCTTCAGCTTTGCGGCTTCACAACTTTTGCCTATTCCGAACGAACCCATGGCTACTTTACTCGGAGCTTGACCAGAAGATCACGAGAACTGCAATCGATAGTCTGTTTCCGATAGAGTGGAGGGATTACGCAACTCTGCTGAGACAGTTTCAGGACAGCTCGTTCAGCAACGAATCCGACTTCATTCACTGGAAAAGGTGTTATCGGGGAAGAGCCGGTCCAAATGCGTTCAACGAGGCCTACAACCAATGGAGGAGGACAAAATCTGGGGCCTGGCTGATAGCAGCGCTATCGGATGCAGGCCCACGAACACCCGAGCTACCCTCACTTATTCAGGCCACCACGTCAATTCCTCCATACGCCCCCGAGTATTTCACCGCCAATTATTGGGCCGTCCGTCTCCTGATTGCCGGCGAAAAGTACCAAGAAGCCAGAAGCCTCATCGACGTGTTGGTGGATAGAATTGGATCGCTCTCTTCAGTGTCAAATGCTAATCTTCTTAACAACGAACGGGTCCGAATTGCTGGTGACCTCTCAGAATTCCTTCGATACTGTCATCAACAAGCAATTGGAATCAGATGGGACTCGGAAGAAATATCGAGCCTGAAAGGATCTGCCGATCTCTTTGTCTCTCAAGCGTCCGTCCTGAACAGATTTGTTTCACTTCGGGTACTTGATTCCATCTGTGCCAATTCTTTGTTACCTCCCTCTCTTCAACAGTCCTTATGCAGAGCAACCTGGGTGCGTTCATTCTTGCTCGGTGAAGACAAAATCTCGATTGAGGTAGGAAAATTTCTTGCAAGGATAGATCCTCAATTGAAGCCCTTCCTCGATCAGTATGTCTCGTCAAGTGACTTCAACGCGCGTCGGTTCAATGGAGCATACTTATTATTGAAACATCCCGGGCTCCGACCTTCCATCCGTATTGGCGTTGATCGGGAAGTTCCGCTTAACGTTCGAGACAGCTACCGTGACAATTGGTGGTATTCCGGCGACTTGGCCATTGAAGCAACGGCGGCAGATATTTGGGCAGGTTCTCCCCAATCTTCCGAATCAAAAGTCTCTGTGTGGCCTCCTTCCTTCCTGACAAAGTCTGACAAAGAGACCGCAGAAAAGGAAACAAGACTGTTGACTTCAGCCCCCGCGGCAGCCACATATCTTGGACGCATTGTCAACTCGTGGGCCAGAACAAACGCTCAGGACTATCGCGTGCCTGAGGCCCTCCACCTTGTCGTCCAGGTTTCTCGTGTTGGTTGCAGAGACGACAGATCAACACAAATATCAAAGGAGGCTTTTTTGATGTTGCACAGACAATTCCCGAAATCAGAATGGACGAAGCAGACCAATTACTGGTACTAGCTCATCGACTCACAGACTCATAGACTGCTCCTCTGTAACTATCCCGTACGCGTTGACGTAGACCTATCTTTAACATTCCTTCCCCAAAGAGGAGAACCCTTCATGAAAGCACTGAGGTACTGCTCCGTTCTTGTGTTTACCCTCGCCCTGACGCTTCCTTTGATTGCTCAAAACGGAGTCAACGGCAGACTCGTCAGCGTTAAGTGGCTTCAGAAAAATCAGAAGAACCCGAATGTGCTGATACTCGATGCATCGCAGGGACCGATGTACGCGGCACAACACATTCCCGGCGCCGTGGGCACCGACCTCTACAGCTACGGTGTCCAGGATGTTCCCGTTGCAAAAGTCCAACAGAGTTACCAGTCATGGGGAGTCAGTCCCGGAAAGAAGCTCGTCATCTACGATCAAGGCGCATCCATCATGGCCACGAGGCTCTTTTTTGACCTCTACTACCACGGATATCCTTTGAAGAACCTCTACGTCCTCGACGGCGGGCTCGCAAAATGGCAGGCGTCTGAATTGCCCGTCTCAAAAGAACCTTTCATCCCAAAGAAAGGCACCTTCCGCATCACGAAACTGAATGAAGATGTGAGAGTGAGACTGCCGGATGTCGTTACTGCGAGCGGGGACCCGGAAAAGAGAGCCCTCGTCGAAGGACTCGACGCCAAATGGCATTTTGGAGAAATTGCCCCCTTCGCCAAGAGCGGACATATCCCGACCGGCATCCTGATGCCCAGCGAAGATTTTTACAATCCCGATAAAACCTTCAAATCCGCTGATGAACTGAGAAAAATGTTCGCCTATGTGGGAGTCAAGCCCGAGCAGCAGATTTACACCTATTGTGGAGGCGGAGTCGCCGCGAGCGTACCGTTCTTCGCCGCGAAGTTCATCCTGAACTACCCGGCGGTCAAGCTGTTCAAGGAATCGGAGATGGGATGGCTTGAGGACCGGCGAGACCTTCCATACTGGACCTACGATGCCCCCTACCTGATGCGCGAAACAAAGTGGCTGCAGTTTTGGAGCAGCAAAATGATACGGACCTACGCAGACCCGCAAATCAGCGTGGTGGATGTGAGGCCAGCGGGCGCATTTTACGAAGGGCACATTCCCTTTGCGCTGAACATCCCGGGAGAAATATTCAGAGACAATGTGTCAAACCCGTCGAGACTGGCAGAAATTCTGGGTTCGGCGGGAGTCAATCCGGCACACGAAGCAGTCGTTGTTTCGGGGACAGGATTGACGAAGGAGTCCGCGCTCGGGTATCTCATGCTGGAGAAGTTGGGACAGAAGAAGATTTCCATCTTTACGGACTCGTTAGGGACATGGACAAAGCTTGGTTACACGCTCTCGACAGATACGACACACGTGGGTCCCAAACGATCCGCGCGGGACATCGTGATTGCGCCCGTGAAGTATTCCGCAAAATTGCGCAAAGAGGTGATCGTCACGGATGCGAAGAGCACCCAGGGAATTTATCCCAAGATCTTTATT
>JBARRO010000052.1:0-12894 GCA_049644265.1 Bacteroidota bacterium | reverse complement strand
CCATCAACCCGCGTCGCAACAATTCCTCCAGGGCCATAAACGTACATTCTTTCCGAAGTGTTGGTTTTCTGCATAATGGGAAAGTCGGCTGTTCCATGCACGTAGACCGTCTTTACTGAATTTGCCTCTTCGTAGACTCGCTCTTTCCTGCTGTCATATTGAAAGTAAATCGCCCCGTCTCCGGTCACCTGCCTCGGCAATTGCGTGAAGGCATCGTAAGTGAAAGTTTTGTCCGTCGATCCAGCGTAAGTGATCAATCCCGTAGGAGTTGAGCTGAAACTCCAAGGCCCCACCCCTTGCGGGGTGTTTGTTCCAGGTTTGTAGGAGTACTCATATGGACCCTCATAACCTCGTTGAAGGCTGTTGAGATTGCCATTGAGGGTGTATGTTGTGTTGTATTCGTATCCAATCGACCAATTATCGTCAGTATAGTTCCATGCCAGATCCATTCTCCCGTGTTTGTCGTAGTGGAGAAGGAATTCGTTATTTTGCGGAGGCCCCGTGATTCCCATCGATGCATATAGGCCGTGGTACATCTGCTCGCCATAATTTGTCCCGTCATGATCCCTCATTGTCTCAGAAAATACTCCATTTGAAATACTTGTGAGCAATCCTTTGGAATTGTATCCGAAAGTCCGGGTCTGCGAAGTGCCAGAGGGATTTAACACTTCTGTCAACAACTGTGCTTTGTCATTATAAGAATAGTTCGCAAACGCATTCCCACTTCCTTGACCAACCTGCTTAACCCTGTTTGCCTGGTCATACAAGTACGTTACGCTGACGTTACCGTTGGGACTGGTCGGATAATCCACTTGCGTTGCCTGCCCCATCTGGTTGTAGGCATAATTTGTATTGTACGTTGTTGAAGCATTGAAGTCAATCACCTTGATCCCCTTTGTCCCGACGTTTCCGAACTTGTCATACGTGAAGAATTCCTCCACCTCATCCGGATTATCCTCGTCGCTGTTCGTGAGAATTGATGATATCCTCCCTGCAAGATCATAAGCGTACTTCTTTCGCCACGTTGACGGTGTTGAGGGATAGGATTGAATGTCAATATTGTCTTCCAGGGCACCGGCTCCCCAGTTAGCGCTGGAAGTGTATCCTTTTTCACTCACTCTACCAAGAGCGTCATATTTCCAGTAAAGTACGTCATCCGGGTTTTGAATCAATCCCAAGGAATCTACCATGAACCGCAATCTCCCGGCACGATCATACATATAGTGGGACGCCCCTTCGTCGGGATCGTTCTTCTGAACCAAGTGGCCAAGAAAATCATATTGATTCGTTGTCGAATATCCCATCGGAGAAACTATCTGATAAGGCTGACCCAGAAGGGTGTAATAAGTTCTGGAAACAATTTCCTCTGCCCAACCATCCTGATATTTCGCCGTCTTGATTGAACGACCCAGTTTGTCGAAATAGGTTCGCGAAACCATCCAGGGATTCATGCTTGTAGTTTTTGACTTCACTTCTGTGTATGCGCGAGATTGACCGTCTATCGTTGCGGACCCACTCGCGTAGTTGACGTACTCCTCTGTGGTGGTCCAACAGGAGGTCTTTGTCGTAATGACGCGAGACAGCGGATCTGACTGGAAGACGGTTTCTGAATGGGGATTGGAAATCCCGAAAATTGACACCGCATGGGATGCGTAAGATGGATCATAAGCGTGGCCAGTATTATAGGAAAACGTTTGCCATGAGCGATACTGCCTCCCTGCAACATCATACTCAACTGCGGAGACCAGATCATTTGCGCCGTCAAGGGCCTGCGTTTGCAGGGTCCTGCCGATTCCGTCAGCGTAAGTAGTTGTAACAGATGCGTTATACTCAGCCAGGACTTCGTCACTCGAAAGAGCTCGGCTATAGATCTTTACTTCGTCGATCAGGCCCAGGAAATAGCTTGGATAACATCCATCAAGTTTCTTGCCTATTCCGATATTGCCACCCCAAGTTCCATATCCCATATTGCCTGCGTTTGTCGTGTTTTGGCCGCACATTTGACCATTGATGAACAATTTCAAAGTAACTCCGTCATAGGTCGCAGCAAGGTGCGTCCAAGTATTAAGCTGTATCGGGCCTGGAGAGATCACCTGATAAGACTGTCCGTTAATCGCGTAGATTAGTGTCCTTATCCTCCCGTCGGTGAGAACGTCAAATCCGTAAGGCCATCCACAACCGCATCCTCCATTCGCCTGTGCAAGGACTTGTTGATAACTCCCGAACGAAGTTGTCTTGGCCCATGCCTCAACAGAAACATTCGCCGGTTGAAGGCTCGACGTGACAGGTACAAACACATACCTGCCGCCCACCGTACTGAATGCCTTGCCTCTTATCCCCCTGCCGTACGCAGAACCGGAGGGAGCACTTCCATTATTCCCAGTGCTACTTTCATCTGTCACAGATCCTTCAAACTTGTACCATGCAACCAAGCCCTGACTGGAGAACCTCGGATAATTCACCGTCTGGGTGTAGTTGGGATCGGTACTGGAAAATGTCCCGCCATTGCCGTCTCTCGAGAAATAATAACTTTCCTCGGAGACTATGTTTCGATCTGTGCTCTTTGTCTTGACAAGTCTGCCAAAGCTGTCATACTCATAGCACATTGAGATGCCATTGGCATCCGTGGAGGTGTTTATCAATAGAGTGTTTGGATCATAACTTTGTGATGTCACGATTGCACCAGCAGGATAATAGCGAACATCATCAAAGCTAGCCGCCGTTGCAAATGTGCCAAGTGCCATTGGTGCCGAGCCAAGGTCGCAGTAATCGTGGATCAGAGTTTTGTAAAGCGTTCCATCCACGTACAGTCGTGCTGTTGAGCCCTGTATTTCTCCCCTTAAATGATACCACTGATTCTCGTTGAAGATAAATGGAACATCCTCATATGTTGCATTATTTGCTTTCAACGCATAGATACGCACCATAGATTCTGACTTTCGAAGTTCAAATCGCACCATATTAGCGGCGTTAAGGTATTTGAAGATCGATACGTATCTATATGTACCCACGTTGTCAAAGCGAATGTCGGCTTCGAGAACGGCGTCGTCAAGCGAAACACTGCCGCTGGTCATCGGCGAATCCCACCAAGGAGAAGTAGCAGTGCCATTGGACTGTTTATATACGCCGTTTTGAACGCTCCATGTTCCACTTCCCCCGGTCCATGGTGCCGTAGTGCCATCGTCAAACACTGACACCACCGTTTGCGAAAGAGCTGCGTTCGTCGCACCTGCAATGGGAAGAGCGGAATTGAACCCGTAGAGCGTCGTTGTCCGAACTTTGTCTACGTTGTCGATTTCCAATACGTTTCCGTAGGTGTCCCGACTTGCCACAGAGTCTGTTGTAATCCACTTCGAACCGTCGAACAGCAATGAGCGAAGGAAGTAGCCCGCGGACGTGTATTCTGTCTTGGCATCAGAAACAAGAACGCCGGAGTCGAAAGTCACAGTCACAACAACAGACGATGGCTTCTGTGAACCACCAGAATAGTAGACCTCTGCGTTTGCTTCGACGGTGTATGTTCGCCCTGGAAAGAGAGTTAAAGTGTCACTCGTTGAGCCACCCGACCTAATCAATCCATCCATGTCCGAACTAATACTAAACGAATTATTAGGAGCGGTGATATTGCAGGAATAAGAAACAGTCTGCGTATAATTGACCGTGAAGGTTCCGGACTCAATGTCCCCCTCTCCACAACTACCCGGGTTACAGGACGCCGTCACTTGGAAGTCTATCGGCGAACCGGTTTCGAGGACTCTCTGTTCAGCGGGCTGAACCAGCATATTGAGATTTTGCATGTTGTTGTTGGATAGAAACGCATAGACAACCTCCGTCATTCTATCCCTTAATACCCCATGCTCCGTTTGAACATCAGCGTCTTCAACGGTCCGCCAGATCTGCCCGTTTGAGTTATTGTAGGCGTAAGTCGTTGAACGGGTCACCCCGTCGATTGTGGTAGAAAACTGGGCGAGTCTTCGATGGTAAACCCCCTTACTGGCATCAATCGCGTAGGCATTCCATGTATTTGCCGTCTGACTCACGATTGCGTCGGAGGAGTTGTACACCTTCACAAAGTAGGGCATACCGTCGAGTTGTTGATAATCTCCAACAGATACAAATTCTTCGCAATGGCTTTGATCGAGGTCATTGTAGAAGTAAGTGACGATCTTGCCGTTGTTTCCAGGAGGAGTTACTGTAACCTTGTTGTATTTTGCGAATGTTATGGTCTCATCGTAAATGCCATTTGCATATGCGAAACTGGTCGTATCACTCGCTCCCATGGCATCTGTGACTGTCTTGGAGGTGACGGGAAAGTCTCCTGGTGATGATTGAAACTTCATAGCCAGCCCTTGCCCATATCCACCGGAAAAGGCATGAATAGACTCGTCCCCGGAAGTTGTGCTGCTAGGATCGACTACGTCTGCTACGAAATTGCCGCCTGGCATGACGTGATGATTATCCCCATTTCCCGCTAATGCCACGTAGCTCAATTGCGTCGAACTCCAAGAGGCACCATTCTTCCAGTAAGCGCTCACCTCGTGGTAATCAGAAACTTGAAAGTCCTCTCTAAAGAGGTTTAAGCCATTGCCAACCGGCACAAGGAGAGATCCACTGACAGTGCAAGTTGCCCAATCGATGTCTTGACCTGTCCCCCAAGCGCCATTAGCAAATTGTGTGACGCTCATCTTTCCTTGGCACGGATAACTTCCCTCAAGCCAGCTCAAGGCTATCTTGTCCGAAAACGCGGCAGCGTGGGCTTCCCCAAGCGGGCCTGGTGAAAACAAATAGCTTGCGTCTATTGTTGTCCACGGAGAAAGCCCTGTTCGCCCATCTCCGTTCCACGTTTTGATAAACACAGCACCCTGATTATTCTCATCACGCCTGATCACGACAAAGAAATTATTTGCCGTAAGAGCTTCAGTGAAATTAATGTCGTTGTAGTATACACCTGGACCCCAACCTGTACCTTCCCAATGCCAGATCTTGTAGTCCGCCCAGTCAGAATAACGCGCCTTTGCAATGAAGTAATCACTTCCTGTGAACAGGTCGAAAGGGACTCCTGTTCCGAAAGGTTGAGTTACCAGACTCTGAGTCCATTGAGTGCCATCCCAGAGATAGACAACGCATTGGTCACGAACAAATGAGTAGGCGTCATTAGCTGTCCCAAGAGTGAAGAACGACGTCCCACACGCACCTGTAAGTCCGTACGGAGGATTGAAGCCTACGTAGGCACCGAGATAGTAGGTTCCAATGTACTGCGTCGTCCAGCAACCATTAGTCCATCTGACCACCGAAGCTTGCTCTGTGCCGGTGTGTGTTTGAGGATATGTCCAGAACGTCGAAACAAGATTGTGGCTTACGACGAACCAGTCGTTCGACATCCCGATGACTTGGAGCGACCCCGGACTGCTGCCGGCTGACGCCGAGACTGAATAAGGAGTCATCCATCCATCCCCATTCCTTTTGACAACCTTCATGGATAAAGAGTTCTCCTTCACTACGACGTAGTCATTGCAGACCCAGAAGTTCTGGACAGTGCCGCTTATGGGAAACGAATCATCCTGGAACCAACCATTTATTCCCCAGCGATATACTCGAAGGGCGTAGTTATTCATTTTGGTCACCACAAAATCCATCCCAGATAGGAATGTCCCACGATCGACAAGCGGATAGACACTTGAATTGAAAGTTTGGGTCATGTCAAGTGTAACATTCTCCATCGCTTGATATGAATACTGGTATTGAACCTTCCCGCCGTCGGGATACAAGATCGATTTGAGTGCACCCTTATTTTCCCCTTGCCCCACCCCACCAACTCCGTAATATTCGAATGACGTCGTGGGTAATGAGCTCACACTGGCATCCTTTGCGGCAAGAGAGGTGAAGTATCGTTTTGTGTACCCCAAGCCAGAAGCGTCAGCGGGCAAATAACTCAAATCAAAAATTTGAACTGTGGCTCCAGAGCTGCTTTTTATGGTGACATAATCAAGATATTTGGTCTGGTAAAGTGACTGGACGCTTGTTCCTCCCGGACTCTGATTTCGATCGCTATATTCGGACGAGGAGAGGTCTGATAATGTGAACTCAACTCTTCTTCCCGTCCTATCTTCTATCCGAAAGGGAAAGGAAGCGCGAGTGTACTGCAGTGTTGTCGAATAGGGATATGAATACAAATACTCCGTTTCCAGTTGATACGAGATCGTGGCATGATTGTGATTGATATCCTCTATGTCAGAAATGTCCCATTGATAGGAAATCAACGAGGCGGAAGAGTATGTGACATTCGTCGAATTGGTGACACAATTCCCCCATCCAAGGTAGAATCTTGTCGCATTTGTCGTTCCGTAATCGAAGACAAAACTCTGACTGTTTTTGTTGTAGTTACCATATCTGAATGTAGTCCCATCATCTGCGACAACGACCCATCCAACGACGTTCCCGCCCGAAACCTGGCGAGTGAACTTCCAGTATTGATATTCCTTCAGGCGGAACTCGTTGCCCGAATTCAAAACTAACTCTGAAGAGCCGCCAGCAGTCACAAAGTAATATCGGTCATCAGATGGATCTCTCGTTTTGTTGATGTCCGCTACAATCGATCCTAAGTTGAGCGTCCATCCTGTTCCAACCCACCCGGCTTGCTGAACGGCGTTGTCAGCCATTATTATTTTATGAACGTTGCTGGTGTACGCGAGGGCGACATCCAATCCACCTATAGATGTAATTGGAACAGTAAAGGCAACATCGCCAGTGAACAAACTCTCTCCGCTGAAATCTCTGTCCCCCCCTGATCCTCCCAGATTAGATTTGGACTTTCCTTTGTAGTTTTCTCCTTCTGCGATAGCTTCTCGACAGAAAACTCCATTCAAAAGGATAAAAAGAATCCAAACAATCCAGTGCGTTTTCATTTTGTAGCTCCTTCACTCTGATTCGTGAGCGTTAGACCAATCATTGATCCTTCATTTTGCTTCTTACCTATTTCCTCCGACCACATTCACCAAATCAAACATCGGCATATACATCGAGACGAGAATCAGCGCGACTAACAGGCCCAAGAACAGGATGATGACCGGCTCGATGACCGATGAAAGAACCTCCACCTTTCCGTCAAGCTCCTTTTCCGAGTATTCCGCCCCCTTGAGCCGCATCCTGTCCAACTGACCATTTGCTTCTATGATATGGACTCCGTACATTTTTGTAGTTCTGAAGAAAAACAAAGCGCCCTCAAGGACGTAATCCTTGAAATTGAATCCTTGGCCGGATGAGATTTCTTATGGAGCCCCTCGGGGGCGTTAGTATTTTATGTATCCAATTATTTCAATAGAAGCATCTTCCTCGTCTCTATATGACCCTCGGCCCGAAGACAATAGAAATACATCCCTGATGGCAGGTTTCGTCCGTCGAACTCTACTGCATCCCAACCCGGTCCCCGTGCACCCTCAACCAGCGAAGCTATCTCCTCTCCTAACACATTATAAACCTTCAAACTAACATCAACCCTTTTCGGCAACTCAAATCGAATTGTGGTTGTCGGATTGAACGGATTGGGATAGTTTTGCTCCAACCCAAATGATTCAGGTCGAGCCGGCCACAGGTCCTCGACCAAAGTCCCAGGGTGTTGACCGGTTACGTTTATCATGTATACGAGATCACCCAGAATGGCTACCGTAGCGACATCCGGCTTCCCGTCGCCATTAATATCGCCCACCGCAACTGAAGCTTGAAAATCCGCATCACGGTTTGCGAATGCACGTTTGATGTACGGTTCGAATCCTCCCGATTCCTTCTGCCGGTAAAACGACATTGCGTAGTAGTTATAATGGGAGACAACGAGGTCTTGCCTTCCGTCCATGTCGAGGTCTGCGGCATGAACTGTAATGGGCAAGGGATAGGCATCGTAGAGGAGTGGCCGATCCGGGAAATGTCCGGTTGAATCCTGGACGTACAAGCACACGAAGGATCCTGCCGTATCACTGAACATCAAGCCGGCGGCGATGTCATTGCGTCCATCCCCGGTGAAATCCGCGACAGCGATGTTACGGATCCATTCGTCGTAGATGATGTGGCGCTCAAACTTCAGCTCGCCGGTCTTCTGCTGCAGGTAAATCGAGATATTCTTGTCCCATTCGCCCCCGGAAATCACGACGTCAGTGAGGCCGTCTCCATTGACATCCGCGGCCTGGATGTTCGCCCAGCTTTCAGTTTTCACGATAGATTTGTTCAGTGGATAGTATCTCAACGAATCGAACTTTGATCCCGGCTGCTGATAATACACCAGGAACGAATCCGGGGCGTTTGAATTATGAATGTGTCCATAATACAATCCGGCATAATAGATGGGAAGCGAGATAATATCCGGCAGGCCGTCGCTGTTGACGTCGGCAACACGGATCGAGAAGCTTCCGTAGGAGCCTTTTAGGCTCGGGACTTCATGGAGGCTTCCAGAGAAATCCTGATACAGGATGCGCACCCCGTTACCGTATTGGTCAGCAAGGACAAGGTCGGCCAGCCCATCGCCGTTGAGGTCGGCGGACTGCATGTCGGCAACATACAACACCTGGCCGAGATCTGTCGGCGTTGGATCGACTGCGTTCTGCCAATTCTGCCAAAAGACCCGTAGCGTCTTTGGCGCAGGATCCGATGGTCCCCATACTCCTATGACAATATCATTCAAATCATCATGATTCATGTCGGCGATTGTCACAGAACGAACATACGGAATTCCCATGATCACCTTGGGTGTGGCGAACTTGATGGAATCGCCAAACATGATCATCTTCCCCTCAGCAGGGACAGACAGGATTGAAGACAACAAGACTGCGACAACATACCCTACCCTCCTGAACGGACGAACGGGAACTGACCAGGGCTTCATGGCATTGCAAGTTCTGCAGTCAAAACTGAAGCTATTTTTGAACCTCCAAGTGCTTCCTCGCGCCATTCCAAACGACCTTGTCCGCATTCCGCTCCCACCATTGTCTCGCATACTCCGCCGCTGACATTTCTGTTTGACCCCCGCTTGTTTTCCTTGCTTCGCTGAACTCTGGATCTCCGAAGTCCAGTCCTAGCCATCGTACCAGACCCTCCTGTGCGATCTGACCAATAGGTCTTTGTGCAGCAGCGATGAATGTTGGACTATCAAGATTTTGAATCAGGGCCTCGACGACGCTTTTGTTCGGTTCGAATTCGCCCTTTCGGACGTGCTGATAGCACGTCTTACTGATCGCCTGAATTGAAAGGCCCCGGATTTCTGGATTGCTGTGAGATTTTGCGGTCTCGGTTAAAACTTCGAAAGCCGCAGCGGTGCCGATTTTCTCGAGGGTAAGAACGGCAAATATCCTGTTGGGTGGGAGCCCGCCGGAATCCGGATATTCCAACTGTGAGCCCCGAAGCGTCTGCGAGAACAACAGTTCTCGGAGCCCTTCTACTGCCGAACCTCCTTTTTCTACAGCTCTTTCGATCACCTCTGACTTGCTGATCTCTCCTGATGTGAAGAGATCGGCAAGTTCCTGAGGCGTTGGAGAGGCTGAGAGGGCCGGGCCCTTCAGGGCGACTGGCGGCGGAGGTGTAAGGAAGGATTTCATTTGGGTGCTGTCTTGGGCAGCAAGTTGGTACATCAAACAATTTGAAAGTACGAATAGAGTTGAGATCTTCATATTTCCACCATTCAGTTTTGTAAAGTCAATTCACCCTCTCTTTTATCTCCAATGCCAATTACCTGTGCTTTCGAACATAACTCTTCAAAACTCCATGAGTTGCAGTAATCCAAGCGGAAAGAGCCCGACCTTGACAATCCTCAGTTCCCTCCGAAAACTGAAGGTAAGATATTCCATCACTTGTTGAGCAGAATACATGGTAAGAAGGTCCCTCGACAAGCCGATTGTTGGGATGTACAATGCCACTTCTCAGGTTCCAGATATCTTCTACCAGTTTTTCTGTGAACTTATCTACTTTTGACATTCTTACACTATCGGTCTTCCAGTGAATCATTTTTGCAAGAGATTCTGTGGAGGAATCAGGAAACTTAAATGCCATTGCTGACAACTTGTTACCAGACTGCATATCTTCACACTCCACAAGTTTCAAGATGACGGCTGAGTCGTACACAATTACAGTGAACTGAAAGTCTGGCTCTGCGGGCGGCATCACTGTTTCACAACTTGCCGTAAAATAGAGTCTACGAGAGCCGAGCTCTCTGAGAAAAACTGGCGCATAGTCTATCTTCAGTGTCGAATAGAATCCAAATTCATTCGACATGCCTGCGAAGGCTTTCAAGTAAGCGAGCCGAACGGAATCGCTGTGAACTTGAGAAACAAGACTACTTGACGAGAGAACTAATGCTAAGAAAACGATTCCTGCTGTACTTTGAGATTTCATGATGTGATCCCTTTATCTGAACAAGTCAATCCAATTAGGTCCACGGAATTGTCTACGCTGCCCCTTTTTCCCAACTCCGAAGATGCCTTCGTTTGATACCACAACACGCCATAACCCAACAAGCATTGAGTAGTACGCATCGCTTTCCGGACCATGATAACTTGGATAAGGTTCTGCTCCCAATCGCGTCCAATGCGAATGAATCAAGATGCTTGCCCCAGGCAATGGAGAATAAGAGATGTGCATTTGTCCATTGACAATCTGCCCTTCGTGCCATTCAATGGGTCCGACAACATATCTACCTCCACTTGTAATCTCCACTGATGAGGTCGCTTCTCCCATTCGTGATCCAAATCCACTGAGTTCCCAAACCGCGTAAGACGCCTGTAATACGTTCAAATCATAAAATGCTAATTCAGCTTGGTCAATGTCAACGCGTTCGATCGTTATTGGCCAAGCTGGCAACGTCATACCTCTGATCAACTCCTGCGCGGTCGAGACCCTCAAGGATTGATAGTCATAGTATGGACCTTGAAGCCCCAACGGAGGCAATCCACGAGTATCAAGAGTATGATATCCGTAGCCAAGGTCCGAGCCAGGTCCGTAACCACCTCCGCCATTATTGTCAAATCCACCGGTTCCTCCAAAACCAGGTGTGCCACCCCCACCACCTGCTCCGTAGTACGACATGAACATCCAAAAAGCCCACGGATCAGGTTCCTCCTTCCCATATACCGTCACCCCCCATTTGGAGCCATCAATCATCCTGCTAGGTTCATCTTCTAATCCGCTCGGATCAACCAGGCTGATGGGATTGTTTAGGACATACCCATACGGTGAGAACATCACCTCCATCGGATCAGGTGCATAGAAATACCCTAAATCGCTGTCGTACATCCTTGCCCTGAAGTTGTGCAGCAGCACTTCTTCATCGAACTCCTGCCCCGTGAACTGATATTGTATGGCTGCGTTGACTGTACTCCGACGTACCGTCCCCAAGGCGTCAAAATCGTACGTCGTCACCGCGTTGCCGCTTTCATCCGATAGGAGCCGCGTTGACCCCAAATGGTCCTTATGAACAAAATACCAGTATTCATCATCCCGCATGGCTATCAAACCGGTGGGGCCATACACAAACACTTTCTCGACTCCCGCGCTTGTTTTTGTCATGATTGGATAGTCTTCGAGGCCGTGCAGATAGACGGTCCTCACACCCGAAACCTCCTTATACACCCGCTCTTTGTTCGCATCGTACTGATAGGAGTTCGTCACCCCCGATTTCGTCTCGGACATCGTCATCTGGGTGAAGGCGTCGTAGGTGATAGCTGAAAGGGACTTTGGCGTGGCTGAAATGACACCTCCTGTCTCGTTGTAGCCAAAATCGTTCCCACTCCCGTCTGTGTTTTGGACCCTGTTCGTGCCGGAATAATACGAATACGTCTGCGTCGATCCCGTCCCCCGCTTGATCGAGGCAATGTTGCCGTTGGCGTCATAGGTTGTTGCAGAACCCACGCCGATGTCCATGTCCGAAAGCGTGTTGTCGACAACGATCAATCGTCCAAAGTTATCATATTGATAACTGTAGGTCAAGGAGGAGGGCCCACCTGCGTAATAACTCACCGAATTGGAGGCAATCAGCCCGTGGTAGAACCCTTCGTTGCTGTTGTAGCCTCCGCTCGAATAACTCAGAGACTCAGAGAAGAGCGAATTGCTGATCCCCGTCAATAATCCCTGTGCGTTATACGCAAATGTTCTAGTTTTCGAGCCGGAACCTCCCGACGGATTTAGGACTTCCGTGGCCATCTGTCCGCTAGAACCGAAAGTATAGTTCGCCACGGGATCGGCGTTGATTCTCCCAATCTGCGAAACGCGGCCCAACTGGTCGTATAAATAGGTAACGCTTACGTCTTCCCACTTGCTTGTTGGCAGGTCAATTTGTTTGACCCTTCCCAAGAGATCATAAGAGTAGGTCGTCGTGTAGGTCGTTGAAGAGCTATAGGACACGACCTTGACGGTTTTGGTGACGATGTTTCCGAATTTGTTGTATCCAAAGTGTTCCATCACCTCGGCCGCATCGTACTCATCGCTGTTGGTGAGTACAGAGTCGAGCCTGCCGAGGGCGTCGTAGCGGTATCTCTTGCGCCAGGAGCTCGAGCTGGATGGTTGCGAGGGGCTGTTGTCTGCGTAATCTTGCCACGTCGAGCCATCGCCCCAGGATTCATCAACGAGCTCTCCTTTCTCCGTCACTCTTCCGAGATTGTCGTACTTCCAGTAGAGGACAATGGGGGGATCCGCTGCAGCTCCGGCAGAATCGATCATGAACCGCAATCTGCCCGCTTTGTCGTAAACATATTTCGATGTCCCTTCATCGGCGTTGTTCTTTTGCTTCAGCCGCCCCAGGAAGTCGTACGTGTATCTGGTTGACCTGCCCCCCGAAAAGTGATCCAAGCATTGGTTAGGAAGTTTTGTAACTTGGATCAAAAAGGAGGTCACGATGGGCAGACAGCGGCACTCGGCAGA
>JBARRO010000051.1:0-2791 GCA_049644265.1 Bacteroidota bacterium | reverse complement strand
GTATAAAAAGTGGATGTTCTGAGTCGAGCTTCTCGGGTTCACACTGGTCATCCGCAGTCTCCATGAGGCCATCCCACCAAAAATCCCGACCCGGCTCCATATGAATCTCGCTGCCGGTTCGCTTCACGACAACAACCGCTTTGATGGACGGAGACTCTTTCAGTGCTTCGTCCACATTTTTCTTCAGCGGCACAACGTTGCCTCTTCTATAACCGCCGTCAGCTGTAACCACCAATTTTGCCTGCGCATCGTTGATGCGGTCGATAAGCGCCTGCGAACTGAATCCTCCAAAAATTATCGAATGTGGTGCGCCGATCCTCGAACAGGAAAGCATTGCGATCGCCAATTCCGGGATCAACGGCATGTAAATGACAACCCGATCCCCCTTTTCCACTCCGAGCCTTTTCAGGACATTCGAGAACTTGCAGACCTCGCGATGCAATTCCTGGTAGGTCAACGTTCGTGTGTCGCCCGGCTCCCCTTCCCAGATCAAAGCGGCCTTATTCTTTCGCCACGTTTTTAGATGGCGGTCAAGGCAATTGTACGACACATTGATCTTCCCGCCGACAAACCACTTCGCAA
The DNA here is from genome assembly GCA_049644265.1 of Bacteroidota bacterium. Lineage (GTDB taxonomy): Bacteria > Bacteroidota > Ignavibacteria > UBA10030 > UBA10030 > JBARRO01. The sequence continues at coordinate 2,209 of JBARRO010000051.1, read as the reverse complement.
ACGGTAATTTCCAAACGAGGGTCTTGTTCCATTTCTTGAACCAGGCCAGTTCGCCTGCAATCTTGGACCAGAATTTCTCGGGATCCTTGATCGACGCTTTGTAGAGCGACTGATACTCAGCAAACGATGAGATATGTGCCTGCTTGCTAAACTGCACGCTGGGTTTGAAGACGCGGTCTTCGCGGAGTACGGACGTAATATGAGAGCCGCCTGCTGCAACCTGTTTGGACATCGAGACCTTTAGTTAGGCAAGTGTGATGAAACTGTGGGCACAAGAAGTGGAATGATTATAGACAAAAGGTGGAAAAGACGCAAGCGGAATGAGGAAGGTGGTGGGAGGTGATAGGTGGAAGATGGGTGATGGAAGATGGAAAAGGGAAGATGGAAAAAGGTAAGGGGTGGAGAATCACTGGATGAAGAAAAACGTCGGGATGGGAATAGCCAAGTTCAGAAAGAGACAACCGTGGTCAATTCACGGATCTGGTTGTTGCGCAGACAAACGTCGAATGCCGGACTGTAGCGAGACTGTGGCATATTAGAAGAATGCTCTTGCTTCCACCCGGGCGGTATGAATTGGAGACCCACCACCCTCGGAGCGACCGTTATAGTTCATAGACACTTGGACGTTTTGATTAATTCTATAATCAAACGCAAGCTGCCAAAGAAATGTCTTACCAACAGCTTTTCCGTTTGTGAATTCAAACGGCAATGGCCGCAACGGATCAACCGTAATGTTGTTCAAAGTTACCTCCTCACGTTTGAGTTCTCCTCGAAGCTGTCCGACATTTGGGAGCCCATACACGAGTCGAGTCCCCTGTTCATTGATGTCGGCGATGGATGCCTGGCCGTTCAACCGGTTTGTCACATTTGTAACGCCCAAGGTGATTGCCGTTTCCCATTGTTGTTCGGGACGATAGGAGAACTCCGTATTCAAGGAATTCGATTCCAAATCACGCTCGCGGGGGGACGGAAGAGAGGCAAGCACCCTGTCGTTTTTGACCGCAAAATCGGTCTGATTTCCGAATTCCGGAACAAGCTGCGAACGGACGCGGATCGATCGTTCCCTGAGGTAGCTTCGCTCCGTCGCACTCACGAGCTGGAGAAGCCCCTTTCGTTCGTCGAATCGAAATCGAAAGGAAAGGTTCGGGTCGTTCTCAAAAAGAAACAAATCCTGGGTCAGCTGGTTCGATCCTGAGATCGTCGTTCGTGCATCCTGGAACCTGTCGAAATTCAACAAATAGATCTGTTTTGTGTCATACTCTTTGCTCTTTTCGTCGATGCGCGCGTAGGTTTCCGTCGAAATCGCCCTGAGGATTCGCTCAAACTGATTCGATGGATTTCCCAGAAGCCTGGCCGGCTGCAGGCGTATTCTGACGCTCGATTTCAGATCCACGACCGGTTCCAGGCGGTCGCTCGGAAGATAGAGTATGATGTAATCTCCGTCGAACCTCGTGAGCTCGAACTCGTTCTCGTCCGCAGCCCCATTGCCGTTCAAATCACCCTTGTACCGGTAGTTCCCGGTCCCCTGCGCCACGCGCACGAAGATTCGTTCCAATCTTGCAGATCTCTGGCTCGCAAACTCATAAAACACATCCGACTCAATGGCCCGTTGGAGCGGTGAGTAGCGGGATTGCGAGCGAACAAGGATGACTTCAGAATTGAGATTTCCCCGCGCTTTGAATTCATCCGTAAAATCTGTGTTCCGGATGCTGAGTGCAAGAGAGCTCGACAAGGACTGCCATCCGGAAAGACGCCACGTGTAGATCTGCGTCAGAGATTTTGAGGCATGTTGCAATGAACCTGTTGCCGCACTATCTTCCGTACGGAACTGAAGCTCGGCAGTCGCCGTCATTCGCGAGATTTCCCGAGTGGAAACACCCGGAGCAATTTCGAGGAACCTGAAGCTTCCGGTTTTCATGGAGTCGACCGAGGTCGGAATGATTGAGCGTTCTTCCGACTCCACCCGAAGGGCCGGTGTCAATGGTGTCAGGTCAAGCTGTGTCGTACCACGTTGCCGAACCCAGTGAGACCGCTCGCCTAAGAACACGCTCGTCGCATCGATACTCTCGCGCCGATAATGAATCTCGGGGAGCGATGAATCAGAAATTCCCAACTCCACTTGATTCCTCGTCGATTGGATATCTCCCGGCCGATTAAGCCTGCCGTACCCTGCCGAACCAAGAACCGATTTGACAGGACGGTAAAGAAT
>JBARRO010000050.1:0-23936 GCA_049644265.1 Bacteroidota bacterium | reverse complement strand
GTCTGGCACGGTGTGGCCCATCTCGATGATGCACTTCAGGCACCCGTGAATCATGAACACTTCGATCTGTATGCCCAAGGTCCGACGACGGATTCCCCGTACAAACCGGGCGAGCACATTCCCGGCCTGAATGTGGGGGGATGGTATGATGCCGGCGATTATGACTTGAGGACACAGACGCATTATGCGGTCGTGTTGAGTCTTGTTCAAACGTGGGAACGATTCCATCCTCAGCGAGACGAAACGACGATCGACCAGAAAACCCGGTTCGTTGACATGCATCACCCGGACGGCAAGCCGGACATCCTTCAGCAGATCGAGCACGGCACTTTACAGCTCCTCGCGCAGCATCGGGCAGTGGGCCATGCGGTGAACGGAATCGTCGAGGCGCATCTTTCTCAGTACACGCATCTGGGCGATGCCTCCACGAAAACTGACAACCTCGTTTACAACTCAAAGCTCGACAGTCTGCAATCGGACGGGTTCACAAGCGGCACGTTTGACGACCGATGGGCGTTCACGAGCAAATCGACTCCGCTCAATTACGGATCGATCGCAGCCCTTGCTGCGGCGAGTCGGGCGATGCGGGGATACAACGACTCCCTGGCCGACGAATGCGCTGCTGTGGCTCGCAGAGTCTGGGACGAGGAGCATTCCCACGCTCCCGACCTGTTCCACCATGGCAACACAACGGGCGGGCAATTGGAAGAAGAAGAGTTCAAGGCGGCCCTGGAACTCTTGATCTGTACAAAAGAGAAGAGGTATGCGGCCAGAATTAACGAGCTCATGCCGTGGGTCGAAACACGATTCCTATTCATGGCGGCGATGGCGATCCGGGCTGTTCCTTTCATGGAACCGTCGTACCGATCGAAACTGGAATCACTCGTGAGAAAATTCAGAGCGAATACCGACTCGTTGCACTTGCAGAACCCGTTTGGTGTGCCGATCACCACAGGTGGGTGGGGAGGTGCGGGAGCGGTTCTGGGATTTGCCACCACGAACTACTACCTTTACAGAGAATTTCCCGGCCTTATCGACAAGGAGTCAGTCTTTGCAGGTCTGAATTATCTTTATGGTTGTCATCCGGGGTCGGACATTTCGTTTATTTCGGGCGTCGGCACAGTATCCAAGAAGATCGCATACGGGAATAACCGTGCCGATTTCACATTCATAAATGGAGGAGTTGTTCCAGGTGTGCTGGTCCTTAAGCCGGATTTTCCGGAAAACAAAGAGGATTGGCCTTTCCTCTGGGGCGAAAATGAGTACGTGGTGAATGCCGCGTCGAGCTACATCTTCCTGGTCCATGCGGCGGAAGAGTTGCTTGGTGAACCGATGTGAGGTTAGCGCTGTAAAAGACATTACACAGGGGTCACAAAGAAGAGAGGAGTTCACGGAGGAAAAAAATAATAAAACATTTGTAGGGTCTAAACCTCTATGATCGCCGCTCTTCTCCTCTTTTCTCCGTGAAAGTTTCTAAAATACATTACACAGGGGTCACAGAGAAGAGAGGAGTTCACGGAGGAAAAAATAATAAAACACTTGTAGGGTCTAAACCTCTGTGATCTTTGCTCTTCTCCTTTTTTCTCTGTGAAAGTGCTTAAAATGCGTTACCCAGAGGACACGGAGGAGAAAAGAGTTCACAGAGAAAATATCACAATAAAGTGTTATTGGATCTAAACCTCTGTGTGCTCTGCTCTTCTCTTCTTTTCTCTGTGAAATTCATCTAAAACCCAAGGAGAAATCATGTCCCGCGCACTTTCTTTCTTCGCCATCCTGTTCGTCCTGATTTTCACTTCCTCAGCCCAGCAGTCCGACAAGTGGGTGGACTACGCATCCGGCGAGTTCGATATTATCCCGAACATTGTTTACGGCACTGCGAACAACACTGAGCTCAAACTTGATCTCTACCTCCCAAAAATCCGAACCACTCCCGTTCCCGTCCTCGTGAATTTTCACGGTGGTGGTTGGGTGGAAGGGGTGAAAGAAAGGAATGTCTTTCAACTGCTTCCGTATCTCTCCATGGGATGGGCAACGATCAACGTGGAATATCGCCTGGGTCGCAATTCTCTCGCCCCGGCTGCCGTTGAGGATTGCCGTTGTGCGCTTCGATGGGTCATCAACCATGCGAAGGAGTACAACCTCGATGCTTCAAAAATAGTGCTGACGGGAGGTTCGGCGGGCGGACATCTCGCACTCATCACGGGTATGCTTCCCGACGGAACCCCGTTCGATCATCAATGCCCGACAAGCGGCGAAACCCGCTGGACTGAAGGGACGGAGTCCGCCATGAAGGTCGCAGCCATTGTGAACTGGTTTGGAATTACCGACGTGCCCGACGTACTGTCCGGCTCGAACGCAAAACACTATGCCATCGAATGGTTCGGTAGTATGAACAATCGGGAGGAACTGGCGCGACGGCTTTCTCCCGTAAGTTATGTCCGTTCCGGGTTGCCGCCCATCCTCACCTTCCACGGCGATGAGGATAAACTCGTGCCCTACAGTCAGGCGGTCAAGTTGCATGCGGCCTTGGACAAAGAAGGCGTGCCGAATCAGCTTGTAACAATCAAAGGAGGCGGACACGGCGGCTTCAATCGTCAGACGCTTGTGAGCAACTTTGCGACCGTGCGGGATTTTCTCCGCAAGAATGGAATTCTAAAATCGGAGTAGAACGTATGTCGCTGACCAAAGCCCTGACTTGTGCAGTAGCCCTTCTGTGTTCCGCTCCAGTGCACGCTCAGCAGAAAGGCGACTGGAACGGAAAGAAATGTGCGGTGTCTCTTACCTACGACGACGCACTCAATGTCCATCTGGATTATGTCGTCCCGCTCCTGGATTCCCTGGGACTGAAGGGCACATTTTATCTTTCAGGTTTTTTCCCGGGGTTTCAGAAGCGCGCTATTGAATGGAGATCTGTCGCCGAGAAGGGAAACGAGCTTGGCAATCATACGTTGTTCCATCCCTGTGAAGGGAAACCGCCCGGAAGAGAATGGGTGAAACCCGACTATGATCTTAACCACTACACTGTTCAGCGCATGGTCGATGAAATCAGAATGGCAAACATCCTGCTCAAAGCCATCGACGGAAAATCCGAAAGAACATTTGCCTATCCGTGTGGCGACCGCAAGGCTGGTGATTCATCATACGTGAGCCAAATCGAAAGCGACTTCATTGCCGCACGGGGAGTGGAGGGAAAAACTCAGAAGATCAGCGAAATCGACCCGTACGATATCGGTAGCTACATGATCAGCGGACAATCGGGGGAGGAGCTCATTGCGATGGTCAAGAAGGCAATGGAAACGAACGGGCTCATTGTGTTTCTCTTCCACGGAGTCGGCGGCGAGCACAATCTGAACGTCTCGTTAGAAGCACACAGAAAGCTTCTGCATTTTTTGAAGGACAATGAGAAAGATATTTGGGTGGCACCGATGGTGGAGGTAGGTTCTTGGATGAAGAAGCGCTAGTGGTTAGTTTCGAGTTTCTAGTTTAAAGTTTCGAGTTTGGAGTTCAAGGTTCAAAGTTCAAAGTGGTTTCCAGCTGCCAGTATCCAGTTTCCAGTTACCAGTTCACGATTTACTGCCCACTCTTTATTGGCTACCATTCGCGATTCAGTATTTACTATTCACCAACTCCATCTCACATCCCAAATCGCTCATCGCACATCGCAAATCTCATATCTCACATCTCATATCTCACATCTCATAGCCTCCTTTCAACCATCGTGAACCGACAACCTCCTTATCTCCTCTTCATCCTCCTGTTCCTCGGGTTCTCCAATCTACTTCCCCAACCCGCTCTTGACTCCGGAACATGGCCTAAAGGATGTTCTCCAGAGGAAATCGGAAAGCGCGTAGCTGATCATTTTGCAGCAAGTCCGTTGGGGGGATATAACCGGACCACGCCGTTGAAGTCTCTTCACTATGCTGAGGTTTGCACGTGGTATGGCGCCCTGACATTTGCCCGAGTCACCAACGACACAGCATTGCGTTCATATCTGGTCGCCCGCTTTCAACCTCTGTTTGAAGAAAGAAAGGGCGTTGTTCCCATTCCCGATCACGTGGACAACACGGTCTTCGCGGCCGTTCCGTTTGAAATCCTCATTCAAACGCGGGACAAGCGCTTCCTTGATTTGGGAAAGGACATGGCGGACAAACAATGGGGTGAGCCGTTTGGACCTAACGCGAACGATGAATCCCTGCTCTACTATAATAGAGGGTACACCTGGCAGACGCGGCTTTGGATCGACGATATGTTTATGATCACCGCGGCTCAGGCACAGGCGTTCCGGGCAACCGGTGATACTGGTTATATTGACCGGGCAGCAAGGGAAATGGTCATGTATCTGGATTCTCTGCAAAAACCGAACGGATTGTTCTACCATGCGCCGGACGTTCCGTTCTATTGGGGTCGGGGCAATGGTTGGATGGCTGCCGGGATGGCAGAACTTCTTCGATCGTTGCCTCAACAAAATCCCTACAGACCGCGAATCATGCAAGGCTACAAAACCATGATGGCTTCGCTTCTGAAATATCAGGGAGAGGACGGAATGTGGCACCAGCTCATAGACCATCCGGAGTCGTGGGTGGAGACATCGTGCACAGGGATGTTCACGTTTGCTCTCATCACAGGCGTTAGAAACGGATGGCTGGATGAAACGACCTACGGTCCTTCTGCTCGAAAAGGCTGGCTCGGTCTGATTAAGTTCATCGACGGGAACGCCGACATTCACGAAGTGTGTGAAGGAACCGGCAAGAAGAACGATCTGCAATACTACCTCGACCGCAAGCGGAACATCGGCGATATGCATGGCCAGGCGCCTGTGCTCTGGTGTGCGTCGGCACTTTTGAGATGATATGACGAACGAACCTTCAACAATGAAAGAACGATGGAGCCTTGTCCGGGGTCACTACCGCTGGAGTATTTGCGCTCTGCTCTTCTTTGCGACCACGATTAACTACATCGACCGGCAGGTCATTGGCGTTCTGAAGCCAACCCTGGCGACAGAGTTGGGCTGGAGCGAGATTGATTACAGCAACATCGTTTTCGCTTTTTCTGCCGCATACGCAATCGGGCTTCTGCTGGTCGGAAGAATGATGGATTGGCTTGGGACAAAAAAAGGTTTCTCTCTTGCGCTCATCGTCTGGAGCATCGCGGCCATGGCTCATGCGGCCGCCCGATCCGTTGCCGGATTTGCCGCCGCACGATTTGCGCTCGGGCTCGGGGAATCGGGCAACTTCCCCGCCTCCATCAAGACCATCGCGGAGTGGTTTCCGAAGAAAGAACGCGCGCTGGCGACCGGGATCTTCAATGCAGGCAGCAACATCGGTGCCGTCGTGACCCCGCTTGTCGTCCCGTGGATCACGCTGACGTACGGGTGGCAATGGGCGTTTATTGCAACAGGTGCGCTTGGATTCATCTGGCTCCTCTTCTGGTGGTTTTCGTATCGGCGGCCGGAGGAACATCCGAAGGTGACGAAGGAAGAACTCGCTCACATCCAGAGCGATCCTGCAGAATCTTCGGAACCCGTCAAGTGGCGAAGACTGTTCTTGCACAGACAGACATGGGCATTTGCTGTCGGCAAATTCATGACCGACCCGGTGTGGTGGATTTACCTCTTCTGGGTTCCGGATTTCCTGAACAAGAATTACGGCATCACGCTGCTGACGATCGGACTGCCTCTCGTCGTCATTTATGTTATTGCAGACATCGGAAGCATCGGCGGAGGTTGGATTTCTTCGGCGTTCATCAAAAGGGGATGGAGCGTGAATGCGGCGCGAAAAACCGCAATGCTCATCTGTGCGCTGTGTGTTGTTCCCATCATATTCGCCTCACAGGTTGACGATTTGTGGATTGCGGTGGGACTGGTCGGCCTGGCTGCCTCTGCACATCAGGGATGGTCTGCGAACTTGTTCACCCTCGTGTCGGATATGTTTCCGCGACGCGCAGTGGGATCTGTTGTGGGAATGGGAGGGATGGCGGGCATGATCGGGGGAATGATTATCGCGAAAGTTGTCGGATATATTCTTCAATGGACCGGCAGTTACGTTCCCATATTCTTGATTGCGGGGTTCACGTATCTGGTTGCACTGCTCTTCATCCATCTGCTTGTTCCAAAACTGGAGCCGGCAACGTTGGAAGAATCGTAGCAATTCCCGAGAAGTTCCTGTTGTCGGCAAAGGACCCCTTTGGGAAATGAGAGGATTCTTTCCCCGTTGGCCGAGTCGTTGCCACGTGCATGGCTTCCCAAATTCCTAAAAAAAGTACTTGCTATTTCAACCCGGTTAACGCAAATTTACCCCAAGGATAGTTAACGGTAAAGTGACCGATAAACCGCAGGTTTTATGCCTATGCGGTTCTCCTCTACGCGCCGGGGTTATGCGGAGTTTCTTCCCGAATTCACTGCAAAGAGTGCATCATGGGAACGAGATCGAGAGCGTTTGCTGCGGGGCTCCTTTGCATCGTCAGCGTCTCCCTTCCGGATGATTCCACATTCCGGCAAGCATGGGTCCCCGACCTTGGAAATGGTTGGTATCGGAATCCCGTCATCTTTGCCGACTACTCCGACCCCGACGTCATCCGTGTCGGCGACGAATACACCATGGTCTCGTCGAGTTTCAACTACACCCCGGGACTGCCCGTTCTCCAATCGCACGACCTTGTGAACTGGACCATCGTTTCCCATGTGTTTGACCAGTTGCCCTCCCCGCGGTACGACAAACCGTTGCATGGGTATGGTTGCTGGGCACCAAGTCTCCGATATCACCAGGGCGAATATTATGTCTACTACGGGGATCCGGATCTCGGAATCTTCATGTCAAAAACAAAAACCCCTACAGGTGTGTGGGAGCCGCTCACGCTTGTGAAGGCGGCAAAAGGGTGGATCGATCCGTGTCCTCTCTGGGATGACGATGGAAAGGCCTACCTTGTCCACGCGTGGGCGAAAAGCCGGGCAGGGTTCAACAGTATTCTGACTCTTCATAAAATGTCTGCCGACGGGAAAAGTATTCTGGATACCGGAGTCGTCATATTCGACGGTCACAAGAACCATCCTACGATCGAAGGGCCGAAGATGTACAAGCGCGGCGGAATGTATTACATCTTTGCTCCCGCAGGTGGTGTTGCGACAGGATGGCAGACGGTGCTCCGTTCGAAAAACATTTTTGGACCTTATGAAGATCGCGTAGTCCTCGCTCAGGGTTCGACATCAATCAACGGTCCGCATCAGGGGGCATGGGTCGAGGCGCAATCGGGCGAATCGTGGTTTGTACATTTTCAGGAAAGAGGGTCGTACGGAAGGATCATGCATCTTCAGCCGATGACATGGAATGATGGATGGCCGGTGATCGGTGCGGACACTGACAATGACGGGGCGGGGGAACCTGTGATGTCGTGGAAGAAACCGAATGTGGGCGGGAATTATCCAACCGCTGTGCCGCAGACGAGCGATGAATTCGATTCCCAGACGCTCGCGCCGCAGTGGCAGTGGATCGCAAACCATCGCGAGAACTGGTGTGCGACATTGTCGCGACCAGGGTTCCTGCGGCTGAACACCGTTCCGATGCCGTCTTCTGATTCCCGCTTGTTCGAGACCCCCAATCTGCTCACACAAAAATTTCCCGCACCGTCATTCACCGTCACCGCTTCTGTCTATTTTCAGCCCGCAAGCGATGGCGAGCGCACAGGACTCCTTGTTATGGGTTATGATTATGGGGCATTAACTGTCACAAGAACGGCGGGAACGTTTTCCCTTTCACAGATCACTTGCAAGGATGCACAAAAGGGCTCGAAGGAGTCCGAAGAAATCCTTGGATCCTTGTCGGACGGTTCGGTGTATCTGAGAGTGCGTGTGGACTCGACTGAAATGTGCCAATTCAGCTTTAGCGAGGACGGAACAACCTTCAAGGAGTGTGGAAAGAAATTCAAAGCGCGCGAGTGTGCCTGGGTTGGTGCAAGAGTTGGCCTCTTCGAAACGTCTTCGTTTGCTGCCACGGAGAACGGATATTCCGACATTGACTGGTTCAGGATGGAATGATGAGAAGACAAATCAATAGAGGTGCTTTCACGTTGTTCTGGATGTTGGTATGTTCCTGCATCCTTCCGGCGCAAAAATCAGCGGACGTTGACGAACTGAAGAGCTACACGTCCAACCTTCCGTTCACGATGTCGGTCCCAAAGCTTCCGGTCATTCCCGGCAGAACCATTCTTGTGACAGACTTCGGTGCTGTCGGAGACGGCCACACGATGAATACAAAAGCGTTCGCCTCTGCCATCGATGCTTGTTCAAAAGCTGGAGGCGGGCGCGTTGTGATTCCTCCGGGCGAATGGCTCACAGGCCCTATCGAGCTGAAGAGCAACATCGACCTCCACGCAGATCGAGGTGCTTTGGTGGTTTTCAGCAGGAAGTTCGAAGACTATCCCATGACGAAGCGTGGCGATGAGAAGTCGAAGAGGTATCGCTGCACTTCTCCGATCTACGGCTATCATTTGGAAAACATTGCGATTACAGGAGGCGGAGTCTTTAACGGGTCGGGCGAAGCATGGCGCCCTCTAAAGAAGAGTAAGACAACGGCCAGTCAATGGAAGGACTTTATGAAGTCGGGAGGGGTCGTCGACCCGAGCGGAGAAATGTGGTGGCCATCGAAAGAGGCGATGAATGGCGAGAAATACCTCGCAGATCTCATGAAAAGGACCAAAAAGCCGACTCCGGAGGAGTCTGCGGGCGCGCGGGAATTCCTTCGCCCGGACATGGTTGTGCTTGTCGACTGCAAAAAGGTCCTGCTCGACGGCCCGACATTCGAAAACTCACCGACATTTTGCGTTCATCCGATCGAGTGTGAAGACCTGGTAATCCGGAATATCCATATCCGCAACGAATGGTGGGCGCAGAATGGAGACGCACTCGATATCGGTTCGTGCCACAATGTTCTTATCTACAACTGCATTATTAACGCCGGGGATGACGGAATCTGTCTGAAGCCTGGTGGCTTCGACAAGAAACGCGGATGGACGGCAGCGTGTGAGAACATTGCCATCGCCGACTGCATCGTGTATCATGCGCATGGGGGATTCGTGATCGGCAGTGAAGGCTACGGCGGCGTCCGGAACATATCTGTCAGGAATATGACCTTCGTCGGCACGGATGTCGGGTTGCGATTCAAGTCGTTGCGGGGGAGGGGCGGACTTGTGGAGAAGGTGTTTATCGACGGCGTTTTCATGAGAGACATTGTGGATCAGGCGATTCTGTTCGACACCTACTATGCCGGAGGAAGTCCCGAGTCGCGGGCAAAAGAAGACCTGCCTCGCGCTTCCGCAGAGCCTGTCGATGAGCGGACGCCCCGATTCGACGGCATGACCATTCAGAACGTCGTCTGCAACGGTGCAAATCGGGCAATGCTCGTGACGGGACTCCCGGAAATGGCGGTGAAACATATTACCCTGCAGAACGTGACGATCTCCGCCGACAAAGGTGTGTTCCTTTCTGAAGCTGACGGCATCACGCTGATGAACACAAGGATACTTTCTAAGTCAGAACCGATCATTGTTCTCAAGGACAGTCGCAACATCACGCTTGACCGGGTGTCGGGTCCCGGTGAAGGATCAGTATTTCTCCGTGTGAACGGCGAGATAAGCGAAGGGATTCAACTTGTGAATACCGACGTGTCGTCCTACAAGAGCGGCTGGGAGCTGGGGAAGGGCGTCAAGCAGGGAATTGTAACTAGTGCCGCTTCTCAGAAATAACCTTGTCTTAACCGCAGCCGTCAATGAAGGAAGCGAGTCCCGCCCGAAGCACGGGCGGGATGCCCGTTTTTGAAGAGACTGTCGAAGATGAACCACAAGACTACTTTGGAGAAACGGCACTAGTAAATAATTCTGACATGCAACCGAATCAGTTCATGGAGCAGCAAGGAGGGTTTTAGCAATGAGCCAATCACTACCATCCTTCCGATTCTTTCCACGGGTCATTCTTGCCTTCGCGTTTGCGGGGAGTTCGCTCTTCGCGCAGACCGCAGGGAAGGTCTCCGGCGTCATTCGCGATGCGCAGACCAAGGAACCCCTGATCGGTGCGAACGTCGTCATTGTAGGAACCTCGCTCGGTGCGGCAACCGACCTTGAGGGTGGCTATTTTATCCTGAACGTCCCCGCCGGCAAATACGACCTTCAGGCGTCCATGCTGGGCTACCAGCGCGTGGTTCAACGGGATGTCATCGTGAATTCCGGCCGCACAACGAACGCGGACTTCAACCTCAGCACCACCACCATTGAGCAACGGGAAGTGGTCATCGAGGCGACGCGTCCGGATGTGGAACGGGAAAAGACATCGACAAGCGTCATCATTCGCGCGGACGACGTCGGTTCTATTGCAGGGATGAGAGATGTGAATGACGTTATCGGCCTCGCTGCCGACGTGACGGACGGACACTTCCGCGGCGGCCGCTCCAATGAAGAGTACTACACTCTTCAAGGGATGGGGATCGTCAATCCGTTGGATGCATCGGCTGCATTCCGACCCATTGTCAGCGCAGTTGAGGAAATTGAGGTTATCACGAGCGGATTTGACGCGCAGTACGGTAACGCCCAATCTGGAGTCGTGAACATTACGATGAAAGAGGGGAAACGGGATAAATGGAATTCGAGGTTCGAAGTGCGCATGCGGGCACCCGGGAAACAGTACTTCGGGCCAAGCGTGTTTGACGAGAGTGCACAGCCGTATCTGCAAAAACTGGCTGATCCAAATTTCTGGAGGTACGGCGACGCAACAACGAGTTACCAAGGAATAGTGGGAATCTTCAATTCCCAAAATTTCGGACTCGTTGCTGACACTGCATTGTTGGTCCAGTCGGCCATGCAAATGTGGAAGAGTGCATCTTCGAGGGATCTGAACACCAAATACTGGCTCAAGCAGATTGACTACTCCGTGGAGGGTGCAACCGGAGGGCCTCTGGACGACGGAGTCACAATGTTTCTTGCTTTGCGGTCGCAGGTGGAAAACCCTATCGTCCCTACTGAAGAACCTGATAAACAGCAACAGGTCATGGGAAACCTGGCGTTCGACCTTGGTTCGGCGGCGACTCTGCGGCTGAGCGGCGGCTACCAGTATCAATTTAATAACGTTCTGGGAAGCGGAACGGGATTCTATCAATGGATGTGGGACCGGATTCTAGGCCAGTCGTACCGAAAGCGAACAAACCTGCAGCTGGGAGCGCGATTTACGCAGTCCGTAAGCTCCAGTACTTTCTATGAAATAAAGCTGAACACCTTGACAACGACGAACAGGCAAGGGACTTCTCCATGGTATGACACTGTAACGGATGCAGTGAGAAACATGGAGACTGGATCCGCAATCATAACCAGGACTATGAACTTTCTCTTCTCAGCTCCGACCTTTAACGGAAAGACGTTCTTCTACCTTGGAAATAATCTCAGCAATTTCACAAACGAAAAGACGTCGACAATTTCGCTGGATGCATCTTTCACAAGCCAGATGACAAAATCGCACCTGGTGAACGCAGGAGTCCAGGCAAATTACTATTCCCTTAGCTCCGACAACATCGGAAGCATTGCTTCGAGGGGGAATATTACGGTGAGAAATTTCAAGGGGAATCCGTACGAGCTGGGATTGTATCTGCAGGACAAGATGGAGTTTGAAGGAATGATTGCCAAAGTCGGCCTTCGGTGGGATTTGTGGGATTCGAACAACGAGTACTATCAGGACCAGTTTGATCCTTTCGTTGTTCTCGATGCCAACGGCAATCCGACAAGTACGAAAAACCCGGACCTTGCTCCGAAGGTTGAGACAAAGCCGATAGGGCGGTTGCAGCCCCGCTTTGGCGTTTCCTTCCCTGTCTCGATCACGACCGTCTTTCATCTGAACTACGGGACCTTCATGCAGCGGCCGTCCTTCCAGTATGTCATCGGCGACCAGCGAAGGATGCCTCCTGTACCTAATCCCCCCACTGTCAATAGTCTGTCGAATCCCAGAATCAAACCCCAGGTGACAAACAGCTACGACATCGGATTGACCCAGGGATTGGGCGAGGGATTCACGCTGGATATCAGCGGGTACTACAAGGACATCAAGGACCTGGTTGAACAGGCCGTCTACACCAACCTGAAGAGCGGAACGAGTTACTTCTCCTATGTCAACCGCGACTACGCAGACGTGCGGGGATTCCGAATTGCGTTGACCAAGAGAAGAGGAATGCTGACCGGGTCACTCAACTACCAGTTCAGCGTTGCGACGGGGAAGAGCGCATCCGCTTCGAACGCACCCATCACCGTGACGTACGACCCGAACACCGGAGAGGTGTCGACCGATGCGAAGACCCAGGTGCCGATTCGCGACGTGCTGCTCAACTTCGATCGCACGCATAACCTCATTCTCACACTCGCGTGCGTAACAGACGAAGATTTTGCTCCCTTCGATGACATGGTCTTCTCCGTGAACACGTTCGCCCGAAGCGGCCGGCCGTATACGGACCCCGACAACCTGAACGACGTCAACGGACTTCGGTCCCCGGCCGAATACAACACCAATCTCCGGGTTTCGAAAAGAATCGGAGGCTTCCTCGGCTTGAACACAACGGTGTACATGGAAGTCTTCAACCTGTTCAACAACAAGATCTTCAATTACAACTATCTCTTTGCCACGGCCAACAAGATCGATCAACCGTTTGCGACGGCCGCATACAAGCATTATGCACTGGACGACCTGGCCCACGGCGCTTTGTACATCGACGATCAGAACCTTGACAACAGCCCCTATCCCGTGGATCATTCATTCCTCCTGTATGATAATTCTCCACGCTCATTCAATTTCGGGATCGCCATCGATTTCTAAAGGACTGTAAAGGAACCGGCCATGAAACGAATACATGTTCTTCTGTTGGGGTTGACGGTCTTGTCGTCGACGGCATTTCCCCAGCGAGATTACAGAACGCACACACGGAGCCTGCTTCGCCAGACGATCTACAATACCGGCGAGCTCGGACGGGCGCTCGAAGGTTCCAATTCGAGCACCGTGGGAATTACGGAAGGCACATCCTCTCTGGAGTGGCCGCCAAACTCGCGGCAAACGTTGGACGGCGTTCGGTACTGGGGGCAGCAGAACGGCCAGGGATCCGGACTGGTACTGCGTGCGCTTGTGAATGGCGCTTACCAGGAACGCGCTTGTGGCGGCATTACCGACGGCTCAGGGAATGCGATTTCCGTGGAGGGTGTGTATGTTGTTCCCGGGTCCATCAACCGGATCGAGAACTATCCGGTCCTGGCAAACGGCGATCTGAATACGGCCTTTGATCCGAACGAGGCTGAAGAGATCATCGTCACCCAGTACACGACCACGCCTCCCATGAAGCTTCTGATTATCCAGACGAGCCGCGCGTGGAGCTATCCGGGATACGATGCGTTCATTATTGTCGAGTACGACATTCTGAATCAGGATACGGTCGATTACACCGACGGGTTCGTGATGTCTCAGAATGCGTTCTCACCATCGGCGTTCGGATTGCAGCGGAAATATGGCGTCTGGAATGAGTCCTCCACCACAAGCAGGAGTAGGGAGGAATATTGCCGCTATAATTTCTCCCGTCTGATGACCTACGTTCATTCGAGAGACGGCTTCCCCGACCAAAACACCGTTACCGGCACGTCGTATTTCAACAAATGGTCCTCTCCGGGAAACCGGGGTGGTCTGAATTCGCCTCAGGCGGTCGGAGTCCTGCCCTTGCATTATGATTACGACCATCTCCAGCTTCGCCAGAATACGAATTATCCGGTTTCGGATTCCACCCGCGTGTGGGACGCGAACGGGAAATACAAACAACCCTACTCGACGGAAACAAACGGGAACAGAAACCAGGACATGGGACGGACCATTAACCTTGGTCTGACGCTCACCATCCACAACCCTGCAGGATTCAACAACAAGTCAACTTCTTCGACACCGTCAGCAGACTCAACAAATTGGTCTCTCTACTACGCGCCCTACAAAATCCCGCGTTGGACAGGAGCCTTCGTCGATCCGGCAAAGAACCAGGAATTTGTTGATTACTGGCATGGAAGAATGAAGCCGAGGTCGTTCTCCGCCAGCGGTTATACCGGTGCGTTCTTCCATTACGTGTCCTTTGGCCCGTATGTATTTCCCAAAGGCGAGCATCTGAAATTTGCAGTTGCGCATGTGGTGGGATACGGCCCCGGAGTTGCAGCGGATAGTGTTTGGCGAGATGCGGGTGGGGCAAACGCTGCGCAGGCGACTACCGGATCGACGACGAGCTGGTTCTTCCCCGTGCCGAGCTGGTCTAATGAGCTGACGTATCCGAGTCTGTCCGCCATCGCGGGAATCAGTACGATGGGAAGCACCTATTTGCAGACACATGAACTGCCATGGTACGTTACAGCAGGAAACGGCATCTCGAAAGTCGACACCGCTCGTGTGATTTCCATACGCGATGTTGCCGACCGTGCTATTCAAATGTACACTGGGGGGGGGTTGACAAAATACGATGGGATTCAATTCAAGCCGGAAAGCACAGTGACTGCTGGCATGTATAACACGACGTACATACCGATCCCGGCGCCCGGACTGACTGTCTTCAACTCCGCTGATACCAAGAACCGGATCGTCTGGGGTCCGCAGGTGGAAGGATTCATTGGCCTGCCCAACATTCAGGCGGCGCGTGTTGCCGGACGAATCAGGGCTGGACTGAGTCATTACCTTGTGCTCAAATCGCCGGAAGGGCTCGGGCCTTGGGAGCGGCTCGACAGTGTTGGGGTGCGTGACCCGCGCTATTACAACGCCGATCCCCAGTATCCGGGACAGTATGCACTCCGCGACGCTTCGAGCTTGTTGAGTGAGAACTACTATTATGCGGTCATCTCGGTGGATTCGCTCGGCGGTAAGAGCGGAATGACCAACATCACCTACCATTCAACCCAAAAGGGAGCGGTCGTCGATATTGGCAAGGTCTTCGTTGCGCCGAACCCGCTGATCATTGGCAGCACGTTTGGCGGATCGACGAATGAAGGAGACATTCACGACAGAATCAATTTCTACGGCCTCCCGAGAAAATCCATCATCCGGGTCTTTTCCTACAGCGGCCAGCTGATCGGAACCGTGGAGCACAGCAGCGACACGTACTCACACGAATGGTTCCAAATCTCCAGAAACAGTCAGCGAATTGCCGCGGGAGTTTACTTCTACACTGTTGAAGACCTTGAAAAAGGGACGATGGCCAAAGGCAAGTTTGTCATTATTCATTGACAGGAGTCGAGAGCAATGAAGAAAGTCATTTTGGTTTCGATGCTTGTGGCGGCGTGTTCGCCATGGGCGCTCGCTCAAAAAGTCGGCAGCAGCTCGATGCAATTCCTGAAGGTGATGCCGGTTGCGCGGGCCACAGCGCTGGGTGATGCTTACTCGGTCTGGGCTTCGGGGGCCGAGGCTGTGTTCTGGAATCCCGCGGGCGTCGCTTTTGTCGACAACCAGGAAGTCTCCGTTACCTACCTAAGGTGGATTTTCGACACACAGCAGGGAGCGTTCTCCTACGCTGCGTCGCTCGGTTCTTATGGAGCGTTTGGACTTCAGCTGCAGTACGTGGATTTCGGACAAATCGACGAGGCACTCTGGGTCCCTCCCTACAACGAGGATACGGACTACCCGGGTCTGACGGGCAGAACGTTCCACCCCTACGCCTACCTCATTGGGCTAAGCTACGGGAGTCAGATCACAGACAAATTCTCCACCGGGATCAGCGTCAAACACGCGTACGAGTCCCTCTATAATGGAGAAACTGCCACGACCTTTGTGTGGAACGATCCGGAGAACAAGTACGATACGACGACCGTCAATACCTGGGCTAATGGACTGATGTTTGATTTCGGGTTGAGTTATGATACGGGGTTTCGCACGATTCGCCTCGCAGCTTCGCTCCAGAATTTTGGGGCCAACGTCCGCTATGCTTCCGAAGGGAATCCGCTTCCCATGTCGTTGAGATTCGGGATCGCGGCCGACCTGATCGGAGACAACGCTCTTCTGATGTCCGAAGGAGGGGAAAACCGGCTTCGGATGGCGTTTGACCTGTTTCAACCAAACGATTATGCGCAACAGGCGCACTGGGGGATGGAATACGAGTTTTCCGGCGTGTTTGCGCTGCGCGCCGGATACAAGTTCGGGTACGACGCTGACGGCCTGACTGCCGGCGGCGGAATCAGGCAGTCCTTGGCGGGTATCAGGATGTCAATCGACTACAGCTTCGGCGCTCTCCACTACAGTCTCGGCAACGTCCACCGCATCAGCATAGGAGCGGGATTCTGATGAAACAGGCAATGAAATTCTCCTCATTCTTATCGTGTGCGATTCTTTGCTGCGTGGTATTCGATCAGGCAGCAGGCCAGGGATATGGTACTCCGCTCATTTTTCAGGGATTGAATCACACCGCGATCCACTCAACGGCGGCACGCGGCTCGGCCGGCATTTCCTACGGGTTTACGAATGACGTGTCGCTCTTGTTTACGGACCCCGCGTCGCTGACTTCGATTCAAAACATCCAGCTCTCGATCGGGGGCCTTCAACAATCCCGGTACACCAAACAGGACCAACACTACGGAGGCCTGCAGGGGTTTTCTGCGTTTACACCTTTGGTGGAGTCCACGACGGACTTGCTTGCAGATACAATCCTGACCTACAACAACGGTCAGCTGGGAACCCTCGTCGATCAAACGGATTCTGTGCAACGCCCGTTTGACACGATCAGCCCGAATTGGAGCAGATCGAAAGCCAAAGCGATGCCGGTTCAGGCAATGGTGGCGATTCCGCTCTCTCTGGGAGACGTGAAAATTGTGGCCGGTGTCGGTGCGGTTGAATACGCAAACCTGAACTGGTACTACGGAAACAACAACTGTTTCTCCCCTTCGGTACTCTCGGTGCTCAACGGGACCATTTCCACGCAGGGCCTTAATACCAATCCGTACATCGCCCAATGGTACCAGTCCTATCAGAAGCGGGACGGGTCGATTTACGGCTACGGCGGAGCTGTTTCGTTGGCGCTCTCGGATAAACTCTCATTCGGACTGAGCGGGATGCTGCTCAAAGGTTCAACCGACGACCTCGAGGCGCGCGTCGGGCGCGGGAGATTCGTGTTCTTTGCGAACTCTCTCCGAATCGACAGGCCGGGAGTCACGAACTACACAAGGACAGGAACTTCAGATTTCAGCGGGTCGGAATTCACGCTTGGCCTGCGGTTCACGGGCAAATATTTGACCGGTGGGTTCTCTTTGACGCCGCCTGCGACCATCACGAGAAAGTTCAACGCAACAATTTCGACGGATTCCGTGGCGGCGACGCATTACGCCTTGAGCCGGTATGACTCCATCGTCGTTTCGTCGACGTCCACCGCCAGCGGTGAGGATAAGATAGCCCTTCCGTGGCGCGGGACGATCGGATTTGCCCTCACCATCAAGGAGAATCTGACCCTTGGAATGGAGTATGAGGTCCGGTCCTATGCGTCGGCAGAATATACCGATGTGAACGGCACAGTGTCGACTCCCTGGCTCTCCTCGTCGATGTTCCATTTGGGCGGCGAGTACCGCGCTGCATCCTGGCTATCTCTCCGCGCGGGAGTCACGAACTACATGGAAGTATACGAACCACTTTCGAATGCCATCCGGGGCGATCCTGTAAGCTACCCCGTTTATTCACTTGGCTGTGGCCTGTCGTTGATGGGCGCGCGGATAGATCTCGCGTATGAATACTCCGACATGAAGTTCGTGGACACCTGGTCGAATGCCGCCAGCATTACGCGGGAAATCACCAACAACCTCGTGATCAGCATCGCCTATGAGATTCCCTGGACTGAATAGTTGACCGCCCGCAGAAAATATTCCGCCGGTTCGCTGCTCTTGATGGGCATTCTCTGTGCGCTCATCCTCGGTGCGTCGGTTTCAGAGCGGGGCATTCGCATCTTCCTCATCGGTGATTCAACGATGGCGGACAAGCCACTCGTGGACAACCCCGAGCACGGTTGGGGACAGATGCTGCCGCTGTTCTTTTCGGATGATGTTCAGATCTTTAACCACGCAAGGAACGGACGGAGCACGCGG
The DNA here is from genome assembly GCA_049644265.1 of Bacteroidota bacterium. GTDB lineage: Bacteria > Bacteroidota > Ignavibacteria > UBA10030 > UBA10030 > JBARRO01. Next base: position 5,846 of record JBARRO010000050.1, on the reverse strand, counting down.
AGTTTCCTTCTCGAAGGCCGCTGGCAAAAAGTCTACGAACAACTCCGACCCGGCGATTATGTGTTTATCCAGTTCGGGCATAACGACGCCAAGAGCGATGACACTGCCCGGTTTGCTCCGCCGAGGCCCGATTACAGGAACAATCTCAGGAGATTCATCAAGGATGCGAGTGATAAACGTGCCGTTCCGATTCTTCTGACTCCGATTACTCGCCGTCAGTTTGACAAAGACGGCCGGTACGTTGAAACTCATGGTGAGTATCCGGCTGTCGTCAAAGAGATTGCCGCAGAAGAGCATGTGCCGATGATTGACATGTTCGAGATGTCGATGAAGCTGGTATCACTCCTGGGGGATGAACGATCGAAGAAGCTCTATCTTGCCGGCGTGCGACCAAACGACTTTCGCCTCTGGAACAAGAAGAAAGACGACACACACTTCACGCGTGGTGGTGCAATCACCATGGCCTCTCTCGTCGTGGATAGAATGAAGCAATTGGAATTGCCGCTGGCTCAAAGTCTCGTCGGCCCTGTTTCACAGCCACTCGTGGGGGATGGGAAAGTGGTGGGATTGGACTATTACTTCAACAATGAGTGGAGACAAAAAAAGGATTCAGTGTCTGAGCGATGGCACTACACATGGGAAGATACGACCAACGGCGGGTTTTCGTTTCTTGGACGAACGATCGATCTTCTGGGTGCCGACCTTGACACAATGCAAGGCCCGCCGACTGCAGAATCACTGAAGCGTCTCGGCATCTACATTATTGTCGATCCTGATACACCTGCGGAATCGCCACATCCACACGAGATTACGGAAGAATCGATTCGCACGCTCGTCCAGTGGGTTGAGCAGGGGGGAGTGCTGGTTCTTCTCGGAAATGACAAAGGTAACATGGAATTCGAGCATCTCAACAACCTGGCAGAACGATTTGGCATTCACTTCAACGAGGACAGCTATCACAAGGTGACTGGCGACATGTTTGAAGGAGGGAGAAACAAGGATCTTCCAGAACATCCCATCTTCAGGAATGTGAAACAAATTTTCGCAACGGGTGTATGCTCACTTCGATTAAACAAACCCGCCGAGCCGATCTTAACGGAAAACGGCGTAGTGCTGATGGCGGCTTCCCGGTTCGGAAAAGGTGTGGTGTTTGCTTGCGGAGATCCCTGGCTTTACAATGAGTATACAGATGGTCGCAAGCTCCCTCCGGAATACGAAAATGCGAAGGCGGGACGGAATCTCTTTCACTGGTTACTGGGGATTGCTCAAATCCACGAAAAATAAACAACATCATTTCTCACATTACTTGGGAGGACGTCATGAAGATCAAGTTACAATTTGTCGCGCTGGTTGTGCTGAGCATGAGCGTTGTATCGCTCACGTCCGCGCAAATTACGACGAACGGGACCGGAGGCGGTAATTGGAGTTCAACGTCAACGTGGGTGGGTGGCGTGGTACCAGCCGGATCCGCAACGATGACCGTCCAGGCGACCGACTCGCTGTTTTTCGATGTGCAGGTCACGATTACCGGTTCGCTCAAGAACCTGAGCGGCAGAATCGGAGTCTTTGATTCATCCAAAGTGACATTCGGAAACGGAGGCGTGTACGAGCACGCTGTGAACGGATCACCGATTCCGAAGGTCACCTGGGGAACCGGCTCCACGTGTCTTATCTCAGGCGTCACGGCAAACGCGCCCTCCAACGGCAATCAGAACTTCTACAATCTTACCTGGAACTGCCCCGGCCAAACCTCAAGCGTGAACCTCGGGTGGAATGGCTTGACGATAGGAGGAGATGTGAATGTCCTGAACACGGGGACTGCCACCTATTTTCGTTTCACAAGCAACGCATTCGGACAGAGCACAAGCGCTCCCAATGTGATCACCATTAACGGAAATCTGAACATAAGCGGCAACTCCTATTGCACGGCGACCGGTTCAGGAGCACCAACGCACTACATTCAGGTCATCGTCAATGGCAACGTTACCGACACCGCATCGGCGACATCGGCATTTCAACTGGGGAACGGAAGCGGCGGGCAGGTGGCTTGGAAAGTGAAAGGCAACGTGACGACGATGCCGGGCACAGGCGGTACGTTTACGACAAACTCAACCGCGAGCGTCCCGGATACACTGTTTTTTGCCGGCACAGGTGTACAAACCTTCAAGAATAGCGTCGCATCCCTTTCGAATATCAAAATCGTCGTCAACCCCGATTGCACGCTGACCATGGACACGACGAACATGGGCGCATCGTCCTCAACGACGTTCGCCCTGTCTCCGGGAGCGACGTTTATCTGTTCACATCCCAGCGGACTCAACGGCAATCTTACCGGATCTGGAGCAAAGACGTTGGACACAACAGCGAGTTACGGTTTTTACGCCACCTCCGCTCAGGTCACCGGAGCCCTTTTGCCGGCAACGGTGAAGGATTTGACCATTAACAACTCAAGTGGTGTGACGCTTACGCAGACCACGAAAATCAACGGTGTGCTGCATCTGAAAGCAGGTCAGTTTGACAACACGATTGCCTTTACACTCGGACCGAGCGGCTCCATCGTCAATGAAGGCGGGACTTTGAAGATACCCTTCACAGCTGTCGAACAGCCGGAGCAGGGAGCGGTTCCGCAAACGTTCTTTGTGGATCAAAACTATCCGAACCCGTTCAATCCTTCAACCGTGATCCGGTTCGGTATTCCCAACGCAACGCACGTGTCTCTGAAGATTTACGATGCGTTGGGACGGGAGATCGCTGAGCTGGCGAATGAACAGTATTCCGCCGGGACTTACACAGTTCCGTGGAACGCGATCGGCGTTGCCAGCGGAGTCTACTATGCAAGACTCGTTGCGGGGGACTTTGTAGCGATGAAGAAACTTGCTTTAGTGAAATAGGAAACTCCTGCAGTGTTTCATTCATGATCCCCGCATTGCCTCCGACAGTTCAATCTGCGGGCAGCGCGGGGAGTCTTGTGAAATGGGCGAATACTGATGGAAAAGTCGAAATCATGGAGAGTCGTTGTTCAAGTGGCATTCCTCCTCGCCCTTTTGATGGTCTTTACAGGGGCGACGGAAGCTCGGCAGGTTGCATTCCCCGGGGGGGAGGGGGGCGGAAGGTTTGCCAGGGGAGGGCGGGGCGGAAAGGTGCTCCAGGTGACAACGCTTTTTGATACCACCGCAACCAATGTGATCGGAACTTTACGCTGGGCGGTCAATCAGAGCGGGGCCAGAACCATTGTGTTCAGGGTCTCCGGCACCGTCAAGCTGGTCGCAGACTTGAAAATCACGAAAGACTCCATTACGATCGCCGGCCAAACAGCGCCGGGCGACGGCATCTGCCTGAGGAAATATTCGCTGATTGTCAGTGCGAATGAGGTCATCGTTCGCTATCTACGCGTCCGACTCGGGGATGAAACGGGAGGTGAGAGCGACGCGATGAGCGGATTTACCAATGCAACGACCGGTTATAAGAAGAACATCATCGTCGACCACTGCTCTGCAAGCTGGAGCGAGGATGAAACGCTGTCCTATTACGGGAATGACTATGTGACGGTCCAGTGGTGCATCATCAGCGAAAGCCTCTACAATTCCAGCCATCCCAAAGGAGCTCATGGGTACGGCGGTATTTGGGGCGGGCACGATCACACATCCTTCCATCATAATCTGCTCGCTCATCATTCGAGTCGCAATCCGCGACTCTCGGGACTGAATACCACAACTCCCTGTTTCAACGTTGACGTCCGGAACAACGTCATTTACAATTGGGGATTCAACAGCGCGTACGGTGGTGAAGCGAGCACAGCCAATTTTGTCAACAACTACTACAAGCCGGGGCCCGCGACAAAAAACGGAGTGAAGTCAAGAATCTACCAGCCGTCGGACACGCTCGGGAAATGGTACATCAACGGGAATTACGTGGTGGGGAATTCCACCGTCACAAACGATAACTGGGCCGGGGGAGTCAATCCTTCCATCGTGCCGTCCGATATCAACTCGATCAAGGCCTCCATGCCGTTCCCGTATGAGCCCGTAACCACGCAGACAGCTGCCGAGGCGTTCAACCTGGTGCTGGATTATGCCGGCGCCGCCGCTCCCAAACGGGATACAGTGGACAGACGCATCGTGTATGAAGCCCTGAACGGCACTGTGACATACGGGGGAAGAACGTATGCGATCGCTCAGGGATTCGATACCACGAGGGTCTACGGAATCATCGATAGTCAAACCGATGTCGGCGGGTGGCCGGCGTTGGACAGCCTCGCGGCTCCGGTCGACTCCGATCAGGACGGCATGCCGGACGATTGGGAAACCGCGAACCTGCTCAATCTCAATGATGCAAGCGACAGAAACGTCACGGGGAGCGACGGATATACGATGCTGGAGAAATATATCAACGGGCTCGCAGGGAGTAATCCTTCGACAACAACGGAAGTTGCAACGGAACAAGATCCAATCCCGGCACAGTTTTCGCTTGGACAGAATTATCCGAATCCGTTTAATCCGACGACAGTAATCAGTTATCAGTTGTCGGTGTTCAGTTGGCTAAGCCTCGGAGTATTTGATCTGCTAGGCAGGGAGGTGGCAGTGCTGGCGGAAGGATACAGGGCAGCTGGTGCCTATAAGGTCGAATTCAATGCCTCAACACTTCCCACCGGCGTATATTTCTATCGCCTCCGGACTCCAGATTTCGTCGCAGTGAAGAAAATGGTCCTTGTGAAATGATCTCGCGGGTTGTTCGAATCGTTCTCTTCCTCGCGGTTGCTGTGTCGGGTGTGGAGGCCCGGCAAATTCCTCCCGATATCCCGTGCGACACCTCCTTTACGATTCACAACACCGCAGAAAAAATCCGCAGGAGCCATCCTCAGGCCACGCTCGTCATTCCTTCACTCCCCCAGAATGTCATCGCGAAAGAAAACATCGTTTATGCGCGTATTGGGACGAGAGACCTCCATCTGGACCTCTTTCTTCCGAACTCGGAGAACAACAAGCCACGGCCGGGGGTGGTTCTTATTTACGGAGGTGGTTGGAGCTCGGGGAATCGTGAGATGGAGTGGCCTATGGCGCAACTCCTTGCGGCGAACGGCTTCGCAACCGCGACGGTGGAATATCGCCTCTCCCCGGAGGCTCTCTATCCTGCGGCAATCTACGACCTCAAAGCCGCAATTCGGTGGATGCGGGCAGACGCTTCATCCTGCAACATTGACCCGGGCAAGATTGCGGTGTATGGCTGTTCTGCGGGTGGAGAGCTGGCCTCGTTTCTTGGTTCCACCGGGGACTTGAAGAAGTTCGAAGGTGACGAGGGGAATTCAGGAATTTCCACAAAAGTTCAAGCCGTCATCAATGTTGACGGGATCCTGAACTTCATCAATCCTGCGGACAGCGCCATTGACAGCAATCCAGGAAAGCCGTCGGCTGCGCACCGCTGGTTTGGAGCCTCATATAAAGAGAATCTCGAAATCTGGAAAGAAGCGTCTCCCATCACCTATGCCGGCCCGGACACTCCTCCCACGATTTTCATCAACAGTGCCCTGCCCCGATACCACGCCGGCCGTGATGAACTTATCGCGATCCTCAACAAGTTCAATATCTATACCGAAGTTCAAACGATTCCCGACACCCCCCATCCCTTCTGGCTGTTCCATCCGTGGTTCGAACCAACTTCTGAATTCATCCTTGCCTTTCTTCACAAAACCTTCGATGATTGAAGTATAACAAAGGATTCTTATGAGGTGGGTTCTTTTTGCCGCTCTCTTTGCCCTTCAACAACCGGCTGCGTCCCAAACCTATGATTTCATCGTGGCAAAGGACTCCAGCGGGAATTTCAAGACCATTCAGGAAGCGGTCAACGCC
>JBARRO010000049.1:0-4683 GCA_049644265.1 Bacteroidota bacterium | reverse complement strand
GCAATGATGTTTGGAATATCGTTTTCGGTCGTTTTCTGCCTCTTATCATCCAACGAAAATCCGTCCGCTTCCATGTCGTAGAACCAAACATTGTCCGTCGTGCCGCCCTTCTGGAACACAAGCACCGCAGTCGAGACGCCTGCGTATGGCTTGAAAACTCCGGAGGGCATCGAAATGACGCCCTCGAGCTTGCACTTGTCCACCAGGATTTTGCGAAGATCGACATGAGCATTGCTTGTTCCAAAGAGGACACCGTTAGGCACGATCACACCGCAACGCCCGCCTGTCACGAGCAGATCGTGCATAAGCTCGATAAACAGAAGCTCCGTCTTCGTGGTTTTGGTGGTGAATCGTTCGTTGATGTCGCTTTTGTCTATGGAGCCCTTGAACGGAGGGTTCGCCAGGATCACATCATACTGCTGCCGTTCTGAAAATCCTTTGGAAAGAGTATCGGTGTACCGGAAGTTTGGGTTGTCGATGCCGTGGAGCATCAGGTTCATTGCGCCGATGCGCGTCATTGTGGCGTCGAAGTCGTAGCCGGTCAATGCCTGGCTTTTCAGGAACTTGAGCAACTTCTTATCCGCAATCTTATCGCCGATAAGATGGTGCGGCTTGCCTTCGCTGTCGTATTCGAGAACATCGGGACTTGTGTTCGACTCGAGAATGTGCTCGTATGCGTTCACAAGAAATCCGCCCGTGCCCGCCGCGGGGTCACAGATGCGGTCGCCGACTTTGGGATCCACCAGCTTCACCATCATCCGGATGATGTGCCTCGGCGTGCGGAACTGTCCGTTCTTGCCTGCCGTGGTGAGCTGCATCAGCAGGTATTCATAAAGGTCGCCCTGCACATCGATGTTTTGCTCACTAATGTGCATCTCCTCGATGATCTTGACCGCCTCCTGAAGAAGCGACGCCTTCGGAATGATAAAAACGGCGTCCTGCATGTGCTGAGTGAACGAGCTGGTGTCGCTACCGAGGTTACGCAGGAAGTCGAACACCTTGTCCCGCACATGCTTCAGCATCTGGTCGCCGGGTAACTGGCTCCAGTACGACCAACGGCAGTCTTTGTTACCGTGGAAGGCTGATCGGTAGGATTCGTTCTTGCGTTTGGCAGCCGCAGAGCGCGCATTGTCCATGTCCTCGAGGCGTTTAAGAAAGATCAAATAGGACATTTGCTCAATCGCAGTGATGGGATTGGCGATTCCGCCGGACCAGAAGCGATCCCACAACACGTCTACCTTGTTCTTCAACTGTGGATCAGTAAGCATCTCTTGTCCTTATGCAAAAACAAAATAACTGCTGAGCACACAACCATACTCTTTGGTTGGAGGTCAGTAAGCATGTTTTGCTAGCGTAACTGCGACGGTTTCCACGTTTGAATTCCTGGATATTCCCCATGTGACCTTTTGTAGTGCAAAGAATGACTAGGGATTCCGCTTTTAGTCTCGCCACGTACATAAATCACTGCGTCCGCAGTAGTTCTTCGCTGATCGCTCGCGGTACGTTAGGTCTCCTTAAAGAGAAACAGTATAAAACCACGTGTTCCAGCAATACTCGGTGGTAACTTTTTCATAGGACCTTGGAAAAGGATATACGACGCGAGTAGCGGGATGGTGCAACGCGAAGAGACACGCTCCTAACGCCATGGGTTTCGTTCCAATAGGTGCAATATTGAGGAATGTGTCTGCCGTGTCATCGTGGATTTTACTTAAGAGGTTATAGATTTCAAATGGATTGTTCGCCGGGCCGTACTTAAGGTGCACCCCCTCCATTCCAATTAGTTTTTCATTGAGGATGAGACTAATGTCTTTGAACTTAGGCATGTAACCTGGGAATCCATTCACGGCAATCATTTCATTTGGAGAAACATCCTCTCCGATTTCTCTGGAAATGTCGCCATCAAATCCCAGCAGAAGTACCAAAGTCCTCTTCTGACCTCTAGATTCGGCACCTGCGTAGCCTGGCATTTCTAGAACTTTCAGCGGACCAAGCGATGATCGGTAAGATGTTGCTAGACCGCCAGGGAATAAATAACTCATGGGTTCCGTATAAAACACTTTTAATTCTGCCACCTCCAACTGAGATTTCAAATATCTCAGTATGTAGAAGAAATATGGTTTTGAAAAACAAGATATATCTAAGCCGATTGACGCGTGTTCAAAAAGATGTGAGTGCTTTGTCAAATCTGGTAGAGACGAGTCTGGCAAAGACAATGAGCATTGAATTTTTATTGGAGCATGTGGGAGAACATTAGAATAGTCAAAATACTCATCTTTAGGTTTGACACCGGCCAGTCTTTCTTGAAACTCGAACATTAGTTGAGTTTGTGGCAATAGTGACTTCGCACTTAGGAGCCGCAACGATTCGTATGCCCTTTTATCTGAGCCGCCGGCAAATATGAAGACATCCGGGAATGGTGTCATCGAATCTGCTTCAACTAACAGCTTCATTTCATAGATTGTCGCCTCCATTGTTATTCTGTGAACTCAAAATTTTCCTGAATGTCGGACTTGTTGGTCCTTGGTCTCGGAAAATAATCCGAAGGATTGATATCTTCGCCATCCATTAGCGTCATCGCATGTTGCCCGGAAAGTGCCACTGAGTAGCCCCCTCTTGTTCGGTACGAAATTTGAAACGTAGGACAGAAGATATGATTAAGCACATAGATTTCGCCCAAGGGTCTTCCAGGTGCGGCAGATTGAAGACCGGGCTTTCTTTGAATGGCGCTCCACCTTATGGCTGCAAGAAAAGCGTCCTTATGTTCCTTACTAGGAATCGTGTTGCTGTCCAAAGAGAACTGATTAGTTTCTGGATAGCGGATTCTTTCATCCTTATGGAATTCTCTGAAGATGTTTCCCATGTTTCGCACGAACCTATAGATCCGTCCTCCGTGCTCATCGATTCGAGTGAGTTGTTGGATTTCAGCATTTGCCAGATCGACTGCGGCTCTTGTTTGATCATCTCTTGATATTGGCTTTCCCGCAAATAAGTCGTCCTTGTTCGCAAATTCTGCGTACTGAAAGCTTCTTCGGCAAAGTTCGAGAAAATTACCGACTATTCCTGAAGAGAGGAATGCAAAAGTATTGAAGCTATAGTATGCTTTGTTTCTTCGCAACAGGGACGATAACAATATCATCAATGACAATTTGTATTTATCGACGTAATCCATACGGTATTTTAGACTTAGAGGGTCGTCGTGCACTCCACTGAGATATTTCTCCATAGTTTGTTTAATTACCTCTGGAGTTGTGCCGCCTCGAAAATACCATAGGACGTTCAATAACTCAAGAAGTGGGTTTTCTGGATAGCTCAAAAGACTTCTTGCTTCTTCTGGTATTCGTTTGGCAAAGAGATCCAATACCTTACCCGGATTTCTTCTACTAATTGCCCACGCCTCGTTCTCGAGATCCTCGCTGCCAGTTAACAAGGACGAAATGTCTGTTACAGCTGTTTCTCGAAATTCCTTCGCGCTTTCCAAACGCTTCTTCGTGATATCTCGAAGGAATTCATGGTATCCTTTGTCTTTTATCAACACCTCTTCAATTGCAACTTTCCGGTACTCGCGGCCCTCTTTAATGAATTCTTCTTTCGACACAGTGCTTGTCGTCCTAAATCCTTCAAGTCTACTACCAAGCCGAACTCGTACGTTGGGCGGCGTGAACCTCAAGATCGTATTGATCATCCTCTGCTGTTGCTCGTTGTAGTTTTCAAATTCATCAATTAGCAACACGAACTTCACACCTGAAGTGAATGGTGCCAAATACTTGCCAGCGAGCTTAGGAATATTAAACGACAGGTTCCCAGCCGGAAATACTCTCTTTGGCAAGAAGTTTTTCTTCCCGAATGGAACCTCACTCCTAAACACATCAACATAATGCACACATCGATCAAGCTCTTCAAGTATCCCATCCACGGACTGCTTCGGACTATCGATGAGAGACGACACATCCCGGACGAATGCTCCAATATCCGCTTTCCCATTGGAACCATCTTCCTCGAGGAAGACATTCATTACTTCCATGTAAGCTCTCCCCAAAACCAGCTCAAAATAGTGTTGAAAAACGGCTGTCCAGACACTGTCATCGATTTGGTACCCTGCAAAAGACCTAAGGACCAAGCCATCTATCCTGATGTAAAATCCAACACCTCCTTTTTCTCTGAAATAATCGGTGATCGAAACACCTTTCGAATGCTTCAGAGTTCGTGCTAACATTATTTGCACTGGGAAAGACCAATACCTAAGGAACATAGTTTTTCCAGTACTACGCCCTCCGAAGATTATGATATTATTGTCTTCCTGGAGGACGTCAGATTCTTTGATTTCTGAGAATAGGCGATATGCGAACGGACTGCACCAGTAGTCCAGAATGCTTTGCACATCAAGGGTTACCGCATTGGTGCCACCAAACGGATTTCTAGACGAATTCCCCATGGGCCACCTTTTTCTGGTAGTAATTCTTGTCATATCTTTTGAAAACGGGCTTCCAATTGTTCTTTGAGCTCCAGAAAATAGGCAAAGAGTTGTCTGGCGTATTATAGAAGAAACCAATCAGCAACTGACTATCCTGGTAGCCAAGGGGCCTTTTCGGTTCAATCTTTACTCCGTAGTGTTCAGTCATCCTCCGTGCCACCTCTCTATGTTGGCCAAATCCATTGAACGCCGCTGATTGTTTATCAAAACAC
>JBARRO010000048.1:0-82817 GCA_049644265.1 Bacteroidota bacterium | reverse complement strand
GTTAATCGACTGTGTCAAGGGGCAGTCAACAATATTGGCCCATCGGGGCTGAGGAAGGCAGAGGAAACGATTGATGAGCAGTGAGTTGGAGTGGGAAGACATTGGATGGATTTGAGCTTGTGTAGCGCCTCACAAATACCGTAAATAATAGAAGGCCGATTTCACGGAAAGAACGGATCAGCACGGATTGATTTCAAAAGTCTTTATCGGCGAGAATCCGCTTTTTCGGCCTTTTCCGTGTTCCATTTCTACAATAAACATGACAGGACTTAGTCAAGGCACTTCTGGTACAGGACACTAGCAGGTTGTTGAAAAAGCAAAATAGTACCACGAATAACACGAAGAATGTTTTGAATTTGGACAGAATCCAGTCCTTGGTGTTCCTTCGTGACCTTCGTGGACAATAAAGAAAAGGTTCTTCAACAACCTGCTAGAAGCGTCTCTTTACTTTTTGTGTCCCACAATTCTCTTCACGTTAGGCCTCAAATGTCAGGAGGAGGTCAAGCGCCAGATGTGTGTTCACCAGCTTAGGATTCCCCCCATACCTGCCTTTCCCGGATAGACGAATCATAGTCAGGCGGGTCATCCGCTGTTCGCAGGAATGAGAGTTCGCCACTACGTTGACCTGGTGCTCGCCAGATTGTAGGTTCTCACTGTACGGAAGCTAAAAGACAGACTGATTCTTGGCTTCTTTTTTGCGAAAAATTAACTTGACTTGAATTTTGAAACAACGTACAATTAGTTGGTTGTATAAACAAACTAACTATTTCGCTTAAATCATAAACATTGCTGTTTTATCGCATCGAGATTTAGTTGTGTCAACAAACTAACTCTGAACTTCTTCAACCGGACCAATTATGCAAGCAAGAAGACACAAGCACGAGAGAATTACCCGGATAAACTCAAAAGTCGGACGGGATATCAATCGATCGATTATCCTCAACACAGTCCGTCGACGGCAGCCAATTTCTCGCGCAGAGATCTCTGCCATCACTCGACTGAACAAGAGTACAGTTTCCAGCATCGTAGCCAACTTGGTTGCGGAAGACCTTCTGCTGGAATCTCCTGACCAGGGGGGAGGAATCGGACGGAATCCGGTGAACCTCACCGTGAAGTCCGGAAGACATTTCGTCGGAGCGATTTCTTTCGACGCCCCATGTTCTCGTGTCGCAATCGTCGATATCGACGGTACGATCAAGGCGCGGGAAGAAATCTGGACCAAGGCTGTCTCTCCGGAGAGTCTTGTGTCTCAATGTATCGCACGACTTAATGCCATGCGGTCCGCAGCAGGTCCTCACGAATTCCACGGCATCGGGGCTAGCGTTGCCGGGATCGTTGACTCAGCAAATTCTCGGGTCATCCATGCTGCAAACCTTGGATGGAATCAAGTCGATCTTGCATCTCTTATTCGAAAGCATTTCCCCGATGTTGAATTCGTGAGCGTGGAGAACGACGCAAAGGCAGCAGCTCTTGCTGAACTGCTGCTCGGGAGTCATCGACTTGCAACAACGAACATTGTGTTTCTGCTTCTGGGTGCCGGCATTGGTGCTGGGATCGCAATTAATAACAGAATCCTGGGTGGCAACACGCATGCTGCGGGAGAGGTCGGGCATATGACAGTGGTCGACGGTGGCGAGCCGTGTCCGTGCGGCAATGCAGGTTGTTGGGAATTGTATGCGTCCGAACGCGCGCCTGTCAAATGGTTCTCGGAAGCGAAGTCTTCGAAGCCCGGTTCGGTTCCATTATCGCTTGCGGATGTCGTCATTGCGGCGCGTGCGGGCGATAACGATGCGCTCAAAGCTCTCCGACTTTGGGCAAAACATGTCGGAGTTGGCATCGGAGATCTGATCAGTATTCTGGATCCCGAAGCTGTTGTCGTCGGCGGCCCCATTACGCAAATCTGGGATCTTGTACGGGAAGACATTGACACTGCCGCTCGTGGCAATGGAGCGTTTGCGCGACAGCGAACGACCGTGATCCTCCCGAGTTCCCTGCCTGACAGTCCACCGCTTGTCGGCGCTGCTGCACTGACGATTCGCAGAATCTTTGCTGATTACAGCATTTCTCTCTAAGCTCCGCGCCCCTAAGAAGGAGAGAGGAACTACCATGAAAACACCGATTTCGATCATCCTTGTGCTGCTCTTGTTTCCCGGCGTCCCTCTTCGGGCGCAAGGCGGAGCAAGCGTTGCAGGTCGGGTCAGGGATTCTCAAACGGGCGAACCTCTATTCGCGGCGAATGTCGTTCTGGTGGGAACGAGCCTTGGTGCATCTACCGACATGGATGGCAAATTCATCATTCGCAATATCTCCACCGGATCTTACACGATCCGGGTTTCCTACATCGGGTACAAATCGGTGCAGGCGCCGCTGGAATGCAACGAGGAGGAATCGTTAACACGTGACTTTTCGTTGGAGCCTGTGGCGTTGGAGGGAGAGGTGGTGGTGGTGACGGCGCAGGCGCGCGGACAAAAAGAAGCCATCAATGAACAGCTTGCTTCCAATCATATCGTCAACATTGTATCGTCGGCGCGCATTCAGGAATTACCTGACGCAAACGCTGCGGAGGCGGTGGGAAGACTGCCGGGTGTGTCGATCCTTCGAAGCGGTGGAGAAGGAAATCAGGTTGTTGTCCGGGGTCTTCAACCGAAATACAACGTGATCACCGTCGACGGCGTTCGCATGGCGTCCTCCAATCCTACGGACCGGAGCGCGGACCTGAGTATGATATCCCCCTATTCCCTCGAAGGAATCGAGGTTGCCAAAGCGGTCACGGCAGATCAGGATGCAGACGTCTTTGGCGGCACGGTCAACTTCAAGATGAAGGAAGCAAAGAGCGGAAGAGAAGGGCTTGGGTTTCATCTCATGGGTCAAGGCGGATACAGCGGGTTGTCGAATGCCTACAACAAATACAACAACTACAAATATGTCGCAAGCGTGGAAGGGAGATTCCTTGAGGACGGGGCCCTCGGACTTTTCGCACAGGGCGATCTGGAGCGGAGGAATCTGACATCCAATGAATTCGGAGCGTCGTATGTGAACAAGGGGGAAAGCACGACCGAGTACATCACGCAGGGCCTGAACCTCAATAATGTGGCGCGCGATCGAGGCCGGCTGAACGCGGCCCTTGTGTCGGATTACCGGCTGACTGATGGGAAAATCGTCCTGTCGAATTTCCTCAGCTCGGGCGAAACGGATATTCAGAATCGAGGGGAGTTCCTCAATATCCAGAACGGTTCGCACAACTACACGTTTGCCTCTTCGAACAGCTCTCTGAATTTTGTGACGAATACCCTGAATGTCGAGCACCAACTGTCGCTGTTCCACGTGGACGCGAAATTCTCGCATACCTACTCTGAAACCAAGAATCCGAACGACTGGACGGTCGGATTTCAGCAACGCGACCAGGGTCTCGATGCATTGGTCAACGCTGCGGATTTGAACCCGAGGAACGTTCGGGCGACAGCCAACGATGATACCAATTCGACGTTTCTGAACAGCCTTCTCACCAATAGCAGTTTTTCGCGGGAACGCGCCCTTACCGCCTCCTTGGACCTTGAGGCAACTGTTCGTATCGACGAGAATATCTCGTCGGTGATAAAATTTGGCGGGAAGTACCGACACCAGACCAGATCTTACTTCTATGACCAGTCGGGCGGACAGGGGTTGAAAATTCAAAGTGCGGCATTCGTCGACAGCCTGATAGCCTCTCATTTTCCGTCGACCGCAAGGTATGCGAACACAACGTTCATTCCTGTCCTGCCGTTTATGGACCCAGGATTTAGTTACGGTAAGTTCTTGAACGGCGACTTCGATTTCACCTGGGGAGACGGCTCGCCACGTCGCGGCATGTCCATTCCATTGAGTTTTGCCATGCTGGAGGAGACAGTCAGGCATCTGAAAAGTTTTGCGGAGGTTCTTGCGCAACGGCAGGATATTGCCTACTTCCACGACAATTTCAATTCTACGACGAATGATTATACCGGGTTTGAGAATCAGAGTGCGGCGTATATCATGGCGACGATCAATATCGGAGAGTGGCTCAGCGTGATTCCGGGCGTCCGATATCAGGATCTGCAGACAACGTACACTGCCTCACGGGGAATACAGAACAGCGCCTCGATCGTCGGAGGAGCGTATTATCACTACGACACAACGGTTACCGTGAATCATGCCTATTGGCTGCCCGATGTCATCCTTCGGTACAAGCCTCTCTCATGGTGCGATGTGCGCATGTCGTACTCGAACACCGTCTCCTACCCGGATTACGTTGCGATCGTCCCGAGGATTGACGTTTCCACGTCCGGTTCGATCTCCTGGAATAACTCGGATCTCGTTCCCTCCCGCTCATCAAATTACGACGCGTATCTCTCGTTCTATGATAATTCCATCGGATTGTTCACTGCCGGCGGGTTTCTCAAACAAATCGATAACCTGATCTATCCATGGACATTCTATGTCTCGGGAAGCAACGCTCTGAAGTATTTCCCACCCGGACTTGCGGGCTCGCCCCCCAGCGGGACGTACAGCGTGAGCACGTACGTCAACGACCCTTACCGTATCGACCTGTGGGGGTTGGAGTTTGACTGGCAGACCCATTTCTGGTATCTGCCGCACCCGTTCGAAGGATTGGTCCTGAATGTCAACTACACACACACGTTTTCGAAAGCACAGTATCCCCAGACGGTTCTGGTTACTCCGCCGGGATCACGTGTAAAAGTTCCCGTGGACTCCTCGTTCACAGACCGGCTGCTGTATCAACCCAACAATATCGTGAATCTTTCCGTCGGCTATGACTATCTCGGCTTTTCCGTACGGCTGTCGATGCTTTATCAGGCGGACATTTTCTCCGGACCAAATTTCTGGCCGCAAGTGAGAACCAGCACCTCCGCCTACCGGCGCTGGGATCTTTCCTTGAAGCAGGAATTGCCGTGGTTCGGTCTTCAGGTCTATGGAGATCTTAACAATCTGAACGGAGCGCAGGACATCATCGTTATTCAAGCACCGAACAGTGTTCCTCAGTCCCAGCAGTCGTACGGTCTCACGGCCGACCTGGGCCTCCGCTGGGTTTTCTGACCAAGGATTCGATCCAACACGAAACGAACCGTTGTCCATCGATCACAATCTGTTCCACCGATGTCAAATGCGCGGCACGAGAGGAGGTGATCAGTCCAACTTGCGGTAAGATTGACAAAGAGTGTAACCGTTGTTGCACGTAATATCAAAAGGAGAACCAAACATGAAACACCTACTCACCGCAACACTGGTTGTTGCGATTGCCGCGCTCGTGATGATTCCCAGTCGGTCGCTGGCTGCAAGCGATACCCTGTTTGTGTATGCAAAGGGGCTGACTCTGGATAAGATCATCTCAGCCGATACGGTCGCGGGTGGCGCGCAAGCCCACAAATACTATCTCTTCGCGTCCCGTGATACAACGTATATTTTCGACGCAACAATAACGATCAAATCCACTGTCACGCTCCTCGGGATACTGGACCCGACAACAGGGAGGCCGCCCTGCATCCAGCCGGACGTGTTGTCGGATAATTCTATTCCGGGCGTCCTGTTTACGTTTACCGGCAAGGGTACCCGTGTGACCTTGAAGAACCTGTATCTTCTTGGCCTCGCAGTGAACAACACGGCCAACCTCGGCTCCGGTCAGGCGATCCAGGTGTCGGGCGATAGTCTGCGACTCGCGGTGGACAATGTTGTATTCGAAGAGTGGTCTCAATTTGCGGTCGGTTATTCCGGGAATTGGGATAAATTCTTCATTACAAATTGCAAGTTCAGGAATATGGTCCATCCGAACCAGTGGTACGTGGGGGAAGTCCTCAGGAACGAAAACTATCTCGGCAAGATCCCAACCGATTCGACCGTGATGAAGTTTAACACCATGCTTTGCGTCAACGGCTATGCCTCGGCCCCGGTCACCGTGGCTCTCGTTTCGTACTTTGACTTCTCGCACAACAGCGTTATCTACACATTCAAAAACCCGTTCTTTATTTTCAATGTCACCGACGCCAAGATCAATGACAATTTGTTCTATTCAGCGTGGTCCGGAGGTATCAGTAAGACGGAGTATCCGTGGTGGGATCAGCTGTGGTCACCAGCGGTCGGCTCGATCATCGACTTTGACGCGCTCGATTCGGCCAAGGTTGTCGCCTGGAAGCCCGCTCTTCCAACACTCCCTGCGGGTGTCGTCGACACGGCTGCAGAAAAACTGAGAACGATCCAGGTAAAAAACAACGCCTACTTCTGGCCGACGACGTTGACCACGTATTGGCAAACCTGGAACGACACGGCGCACACCGATTCAATCTACACCGCGACCTGGATGAATGCACGCACGACAAACATGATGGTGACCGACAAAGTGACGTGGCCCGGACTCGTTGCGAGCGGGAATCAGAACGTGGATCCCGGATTCGGCACGACTGTCGGAGCCGTCTTGAATTCAGGGACAGGGTATGGCATAGGATTATTGAATTGGTTCAAGCAGGTCCGGACAGGTACAGCTGCAACGGACTACTGGGCTTACAAGAAGACCACGGTTGGTGCTGCGCTAAACTGGACGCCAACCTGGCCGCTGCCGGAAACGCAGGATATGAAGTACTCGAATACGTCGTTGAAGACCGGCGGGACGGATGGAAGGGCAATTGGAGATCCGTACTGGTTCAACGGACCCAATGGCGGAGTCACCGGTGTTCCGACAGGATCTTCCACACCGCGTGAATTTGCGTTATCATCGGCATATCCGAATCCGTTCAACCCGACGACGAGTATCAACTTCACCCTGAAAGATGCTGGATTCGTGTCTCTGAAGGTGTATAACATGCTCGGACAAGTCGTCGCAACGATCATTGATAACGAGATGAAGAGCGCCGAGACCCACACGGTCAGAATCAATATGTCTCGCATGACCAGCGGCATTTACTTTGCCGTTCTCCAACAGGGGAATAACCGCGCCGTGCAGAAGCTCATGTTGTTGAAGTGATTTGCCCGGGATGAACGGAACCCGTTGCCGCACGGCAACCGGGGTTTTTCATCCCTGGAACGCCAGTCCTCGGGGGGCGCTCGTCTGGAAACAGCGCGGGAGCTCCCCGGGTATGTTCGGATACTCTTGATTCAACAGCATTTGACATGACGCGGAAAATATCCCTCGGAGGTATCGTCCTCGCGGCAACTTCCTTCTTGAATCTTTCGCTCCATCCCGGCGAGCTTGCCTTGGCCCAGGATAAGATCGTCGGCTATTATGCGTCCTGGAAGTCCGGTCTTCTTCCTGCGACCAATGTCGAATATGCCAACCTGACACACATTTGTGTTGCTTTCGCCTATCCCAACTCCAACGGCAGCCTGGGGAGCGATGGAGGGATTCCGTTCAGCTCTCTGGTTCAAAGTGCGCATAATCAGGGAATAAAGATCCTGATTTCCCTTGGAGGCGGTGCCATGAGTACGCAATTTGCTTCAGCCACTGCCGATTCCGCCGTCCGGTCTGTCTTCATTAACAACATTGTGGGATTCCTTCAGGCGAACAGCTATGACGGCGTGGACATTGACTGGGAAACGCCGGCGAACACTACCGAGACCGGTCAGCTCACGGCGTTTGTTCGGGAGTTGAGAGACAGATTCAATCAGGTGAACACGGTGTGGCTTATTACAATGGCGGTTCCTCCTACAAACTATGGTGGCCAGCACTTCGACTATCCGAGTATTGTGGATCTTGTCGACTGGTTCAACATCATGGGCTACGATTTCTATGGCTCCTGGTCGGGCTACGCCGGACACGGTTCACCTCTGTATCAGTCGCCCAGCGATCCCAACCAGGCAGGATCTGACTCTGCCGCCGTTATGTATATGACTGTGCGGGGTGTCCCGAATTCCAAACTTGTTCTCGGCATTCCTTTTTATGGCGTTCAATTCAGCGCTTCCGGTCTTTACAAACAGGTGGCCGTTGCGACAACATCGAATCCGGTGCACTCCGATGTCGTGAACTATCTCGCATCTGGATGGACGTATCAATGGGACGATGTGTCGAAAGTGCCCTATCTTCTCAACAGCACATCGACACAATTTGTAACGTTTGAAGATACGAACTCGATCAAGCTCAAAGGTGCGTTCGCTGTCCGCAAGGGTCTTGGAGGATTGATGTGCTGGGAGCTCGCACAAGGATTGACCGGCGACGGGAAGCAACCGTTGCTCGGAGCAATGGCTGGTTCTTTGAAATCCTTGACTCTTGTAGAGAGAAACAAAGTCGCTCCGCCCAGACTCGCCCTGTATGATAACTTTCCCAATCCCTTCAATCCCGCCACGACCATTCGATTTGACCTTCGGGAGGAATCAACTGTCAAGCTGGAATTAATGAATGACCTCGGGCAAAAGATCATCGCATGGGATTTGGGATCGTTGGAAGCGGGAAGCCACCAGCAATCAATCGATTTGTCACGATACTCCTCCGGGGTGTATTTTTATCGCCTCTCGGTCATGGGGGGAAATGGTGAGGGCCCTGTGGCAGTGAAAAGAATGATGCTCATCAAATAAAATGGAGCCTCAATGAGCACCCCGGTGATTTCGAATGTTGTACGCCGACGACACCCGGCGTTGTGGGTGCCAACCCTTTATACAGCAGAAGGCCTGCCCTTCGTCGTGGTGAACGTTGTCTCGGCCCTTATGTACAAAAGCATGGGATTGTCCGACGGGGAGATTGCCTTCTTTACCACACTCGTCGCCTGGCCCTGGATGTTGAAGCCGCTGTGGGGCCCTGTTCTCGAGATGTTCAAGACCAAGAAATACTTTGTCGTTGCCACGCAGTTCGTTGGCGGAGTATGCTTCGGACTCTTGGCGCTTACATTGCAGCTTCCGGATTTTTTCCAATGGTCGCTCGTTCTTTTCGCTTTGATTGCCTTTAACTTTGCCACGCATGACATCGCCGCCGATGGGGTCTATATCAATGTCCTCACGGATAAGGAGCAGGCACAATATGTGGGATGGCAGGGGGCGTTCTACAATGTTGGAAAGATTCTCTCGCAGGGAGTGTTCGTCATCCTTGCGGGCAGGCTTGAACGGACGCTGGGTGTTGCACACGCCTGGATGATTGTCATGGGTTTGTTCGGGGCGATCCTGGTTCTTTTGAGTTTGTATCATTCCAGGTTCCTTCCGTCCGGAGGTGCTTCGAGCCAGGTGAAAGCTGTCGGAGAAGCATTCCAGATGTTTCGAGATGTTGTCAGGACGTTCTTCCAGAAAAAATACATCCTCTGGGCAGTGGCGTTTCTCATTCTGTACCGTTTTGCGGAAGGTCAGGCAATCAAGATCGTCCCGCTGTTCATGCGTGCAACGCGTGAGCAGGGTGGACTTGGACTATCGACCGAAGACATCGGTATTCTGTATGGTTTCCTTCCGCCATTTGCGTTCATTCTCGGTTCAATCCTTTCCGGGTACTATACGGCAAACCGGGGGCTTCGCAAATCGCTCCTGGTGCTCTGCGCCTTCTTCAACATTCCGTTTGCGGCGTATGCATTTCTGGCGATTGCACAGCCGAACGATTTCTCCATCATCGAAATAGCCGTGGTGTTCGAGTACTTTGGCTATGGATTTGGATTTGTCGGGCTTACGTTGTTTATGATGCAGCAAATCGCTCCCGGGAAATACAAAATGGCACATTACGCTTTTGCCACAGCACTTATGGCCTTGGGATATAACATACCGTCCATGCTCAGCGGTTACCTGAGCGATTATCTTGGCTACAAACATTTCTTCCTTTGGGTTATGGTTGCGACTATCCCATCGTTTCTTGCGACGTGGAAAGTTCCATTCCGGCAGGTGGAGGAATCTCATGAAGTTCCGGCATAGCGTTTTCCCGCTGACGTTGGGCCTGCTTGTGTGTGCGATTTTGCAGGCGCAGCGAAAAGAGATCATTGGGTACTATCCTTCGTGGAAAGTAAAGAAGGATAGCGTTTCGCTGACTCCGGAGAAGATCAGATATGACAAGCTGACCATGGTAAACTTCGCGTTCCTGTATCCGAGGACAGATGGGGAAATCGGGAGCAGAGACTCACTTCCGGAGATTGACGATTGGATACTCGGGGGTGAGCGCGTCAACCGAACCGGCGATCGCATTCCCGGCACTTCCCTTGCCGATCGCGCTCATGCGCATAACGTGAAAGCCCTCGTTTCGATAGGAGGGTGGGGAGGTTCCACCGAATTTTCACAGATTGCGGCCAGTTTGCAGAAGCGTGCAACATTTGCCGCAGCCTGCGTTCATCTCGTCCGGGACTATCGCCTTGACGGAGTCGATATCGACTGGGAGTATCCGTGCTACGCCCCGCACAACGGCACGCCCGACGACAAGCTTAATTTCACGATTCTGCTACAGAATATTCGAGACAGTTTGGATATTCTGGGGAATGAGATGGGAAGGCATCTTTTGCTCACAGCGGCACTGCCCGCAGGAAGTCCGCATGCCGACGGGATTGATATTGGGGAGGTTGCACAAATCCTCGACTACCTGAACATCATGACGTATGATTTCGCAAATCCATGGACCGAATTGAGCGGACACAATTCGCCGTTGTATGGAGATCGGGGAAGTCTGGAAGCGTCGCTTCGGTTTTACAGCAGAGACCATGGAGTTCCGGGCAAGAAGATCACGTTAGGCTTGCCGTTCTACGGGTACGCATTCAAAAACTGCACCTCCAGAGGATCGAAGCATGGGGGACCCGACGCCGAGCTGTTTCCGGGAGGGGCGGCGTCCTTCAGTATGCTTGCCGATGTTCGGAAGAATTATCAGCGTCAGTGGGATGATAGCGCCAAAGTGCCGTATTTCCTGACTCCATCCGGGTCATGGGTCTCGTTTGACGACGAGGAATCGATCAAGCTTAAAGCCGACTTCGTTCAACAGTCTGTTGCGGCAGGATTGATTATCTGGGAAATCACCGACGACGTCCTGGCAGACGGCTCAACGCCTCTCCTCGACATCATCAATACGTCCTTCAAGATGCGATAAGAAGATTTCACATTCATTCGACAGGAAAGCAGAGGAAGAAGTGCGTTACGGATATTTTGACGATAAGAACAGGGAATACGTCATCGACCGACCCGACATCCCCGTTTCGTGGACAAACTACCTCGGTGTGAAGAATCTGTGCACCGTTCTCTCGCACAATGCGGGTGGCTATTCCTTTCTCAAGAACGCAGAGCATCACCGGATTACCCGTTTCCGGCAGAACGGTGTTCCGTTGGACAGGCCGGGCCATTATGTCTACATTCGAGACGACGAAACGGGTGAGTATTGGTCGATTTCGTGGCAACCCGTTGGCAAGGATCTGACGAAGGCGAAATACGAATGCCGGCATGGACTTTCCTATTCAAAGTTCTCCGTTCTCTATCAGGATATTGAAGCCGAGCAGGTCATGTTCATTCCTGTAGACGACGATGTCGAGTTGTGGGATGTTCGCTTGAAGAACCTTGGCAGTACGCCTCGCAAGCTTTCGGTTTTCGCGTATTGCGAATTTTCGTTCCATCACATCGAGATAGACAATCAGAATCTCCAGATGTCGCTTTACGCCAGCGGCTCAAATTATTCCGAAGGGATCATCGAGTACGACTTTTTCTACGAACCGTGGACGTACCATTACTTTGCCTCAAGTGTTGAACCGGACTCCTTCGATAGCGTGCGCGATAAGTTTGTCGGCACCTATCGCACGGAAACGAATCCGCGGGCCGTTGACCGGGGGGCATGCAGCGGCAGCAGCGAGCTCGGGGGAAATCATTGTGGGGCGCTCCATAGACGGTGTTCTCTTCCCCCGGGCGAGACCACACGACTGGTGTTTATGCTCGGCGTTGGAAATCGGGCAAAGGGCAGCGAGGTCAGGGCGAAATATGCCAAACCTGCAAATGTGGACGCAGCCTTGAGCGATCTCGCCCTTTATTGGAAGCGAAAGCTGGATGTCTTTCAGTGCGCCACCCCTCATGCCGGTCTGGACAGCATGATCAACACCTGGACGCTCTTCCAGGCAGAAACCTGTGTCGTCTGGTCGAGGTTTGCGTCCTTCATTGAAGTAGGAGGTCGTTCGGGCTTGGGGTACAGAGACACTTCGCAGGATATCATGGCTGTTCCCCACACGAATCCGGACAAGTGTCGTGAGCGCATCATTGAGCTCCTCCGCGCCCAGGTCAGCAAGGGATATGGTCTTCACCTTTTCGACCCCGATGTATTTAATCCACATAAGGAACAACTCCCTGATATAAAATTGCCCACTGTCGTCCCGACGGCGAACGCAAAAGATGTCATCCACGGAATGGAAGACGTCTGCTCCGACGATACCCTTTGGATTATTCCGTCGGTGTGCGAATATGTCAAGGAGACCGGAGACAAGGCGTTGTTCGACCTTGTCGTCCCTTTTGCCGATGAAGGCTCAGCGACAGTGTATGATCACTTGAAGCGTTCGCTTGATTTTTCTTCGGAACAGGTTGCTGCAAACGGCATTTGCCTGGGATTGAGGGCCGACTGGAACGACTGCCTCAATCTCGGCGGCGGACAGAGTGCCATGGTTTCCTTCCTGCATTATTGGGCGTTGCAGGAATTTATCGAAACTGCCAGGTACCTTGGCCGGGCCACGGATGTGGATAACTATGCGAAGATTGCCAGGAAGGTAAGGGAGGCGTGCGAACGCGAACTCTGGGACGGTAAATGGTACATCCGGGGAGTCACAAGGAAAGGGACAAGAATCGGGTCGGAGAAAAATCAGGAGGGGAAAATCTTTCTTGAAAGCAACAGTTGGGCGGTGGTTTCGGGAGCGGCATCACCAGATCGAGGTCGGACAGCGATGGACTCGGTCCATCAACATCTCGCCTCCGAGTTTGGGATCCATTTGTGTTGGCCGACGTTCGAGAAACCGGATGATGACATCGGCTACATCACGCGGGTATATCGCGGCATCAAGGAGAATGGGGCTATTTTCAGCCATCCAAACCCGTGGGCCGTTATCGCCGAGTGCAGGCTGGGCCGTGGAGATCTTGCAATGAAGCTCTACGACTCCTTACTTCCCTATAACCAAAACGATAAGATCGAAACACGGGAGGCAGAGCCGTATTCATACTGCCAGTTCATCATGGGAAGGGACCATACTGCCTACGGACGTGCCCGGCATCCCTGGCTGACAGGAAGTGCAGGCTGGAACTATACGGCTGTGACGAAGTGGATACTGGGCATCCGTTTCACCTATGATGGGCTCGTGATCGATCCTTGCATACCGGCGGCCTGGGAGGAATTCACCGTGCAGCGTATCTGGAGGGGAGCGACATTCAATATCATTGTCCGAAATCCCGATCGCGTGCAACGAGGAGTGAAGATGATACTTCTGAATGGCAAAAGAGTTTTCGGGTCCATCCCGTCCCAGGCGCCCGGATCGGTTCATGAGATTGAAGTTACGATGGGGGAGGAAAGGTTAAACAAGAATCACGAGGAGAAATATCTGCGCGATAACTCGCAACCTGTCTCCAGAGTAGGCTCTTGAAATGAGTAAAGTAGTTTTGTATTTTGGAATCGCATCATTGTCAGAAGAGAGCACATGAGAAAAAAAGTCTCATGTCTCATTCGTGGTGCACTCCGGCTCGGGATTTGACGGCAGTTGAGACAAGGTGTTGGTCCGTGGGAAAGAATTGTGTAGGCAGACTCAGAGTCTTTGCCTTAATCCTTCTACATTCGTGATTCCCCGCCTTCGCTAAAGAACAGCTCCGGCAGGCAGGCTTGTTCGAATCCGTAAGCGTCCGGTAAAGTTTGCGCTCCAAACAAATGATTCTCTTCTTGTCGGCACATGCAGAGAATTGCCGACGGGCCGGCTTATCCGCAAAGTAGAGGCGCAAAACCAATAATTATATGAATAAATCGTCGTTCGTACTCTGGTTTGTTCTCGTCCCCGCATTGGGGCAGAGTCAAACCGTTCTCAACTCTTCGTATGTTACTTCAACCGGGGAGCGTGTCTTGCGGATTGAAGGGATCATCCCAATGTCAAAGCAGGACGCCTGGAAACTTTTCAGCACCGAGCAAGGCCTGAAAAAATGGATAGCGCCTGTTGTTTCACTCGATTGGAGAGTTGGGGGAGAGATTCTTACGAACTATGACTCAACCAAATCAGTGAGAGATTCGGGCACTATTCGGCTGCCGATTATCAACTATCTTGAAGGGGAGATGCTGACCCTCAAAGTACTGCTCAACAAGAATTTTCCGGAAAAAGCGAGACAAGAGGACCAGAACCTTCAGGAAATTATCCAGCTTGTCGACCTGGGAGATGGGAAAACAAAGATGATTTCTTCCATGATTGGGTGGGGGAGTGGGCCGGAGTGGGACAAAACCTACGAATTCTTCCGTCGGGGCAATGAATGGACGTGCAAACGTCTGGTAAAGGCAGCCCCGTAGGTTTTGCATTTTCACCCGCAACAAAAAACAACATTCGCTTCCCGTTTTGTATCTGCCGTCGGATTTGCTGCCCCAACTCACCGGGTCGTTTGCGCCGACATGCCGTCCGGTACACGTCGTCGATTATTGAAAATTGGAAAGTGAACCGTGAATCTCTCAGTTCGGGTTGACATTCTCTCCCCGTGCCCGTATCTTGAATGCACAACACAAAGCCCTTGCCAGCAGGTTAAGCGGGCTGCTGAAACAGGAAGTGGGAGACGCCTCTGGAATCGAAAGATGATGGAGGCTTCGCTGTTTATGGGGGACACGTGCATGTCTGGCGGTGAAACATCCCAAAGCGCACCTTCCGGAGAACTTCAATGCTCAAGAGATACGAACTCTCGAACAACGCACTCATCGAGTCGCAATCCGTCGACAGCCCTGTCGTGGTCTATATCAACCCGAGCGCATCGGAACGATCCACTCTGATTTCTGAATTCCAGCTGGATGAGCACACTCTCTCTTCCGCCCTCGACCCGGACGAACTTTCCCGCGTTGAATTTGGCCCCGACCGGGTCCTCGTGATCTGGAAACGCCCCATGAACTATTCCGGAGAAGACAATTTCTTCTTCAATGTCACGTCTGCCGGCCTTTTCCTGATTGGGAATCGCCTGGTCTTTGTCGCCAGCGAAGAACTTCTTCTCCAAGAGGCTCTCGGTCGCCAACGCTACCGGGCTTCATCTTCGCTTGACCTGCTCTTGATATTCTTGTATTACACGATCCACCATTACCTCGAACATCTCAAGGTGATGAAGTTGATTTCGCGGGATCTGCACGAAAAAATTTACAGATCGATGGAGAACGAACATCTGATCCAGATGTTCAATCTGAGCGAGAGTCTGGTGTACTATGCAAACGCGATCAACAGCAACAACACTGTTCTGAGTCGCCTCCGGGCCGGTGCAGACAAGCTGAATCTCGCGCCGCAGACGATCGAATTCCTGGACGACATGATTATTGAGAACAACCAGTGTTACAAACAAACCGAAATCTACAGCAGTGTGTTTGCGGGACTCATGGACGCCCGGGGAAATCTTGTGAACAACAACATGACGGTCCTCCTGAAGAACCTGACGATCATCAATATCATCTTCCTCCCGTTGAATCTCCTTGCCAGCATGGGAGGTATGTCGGAGTTTACGATGATGACCAAACACATCGACTGGCGGGTTTCGTATTCCTTGTTTGTTATGGCAATGATCGTCATCGGTTTTCTGACCCATTCCGTGCTACGAAGAATGGGTTTCCTCAGCAATCAGCCCGTGAGAAAGGCACGCAGAAAACGCAGATGGTTCTCTGCGACACCCCATAAACGTCACTGACTCTCCCTGCATCATTCCTTGATCGCTATTCTTTTCGAGTCCCTGGTCATCGGTTCCTGGATAGTGGACCAGATATTCACCTCAATCCCGGATGTCTTTCATCATCACTTATATCCTGCGTTCAATAATCAATATTCAACCTTACGCTTGACAATCCTCTCTGGTTTTCATACTTTCGTCCCATTGTCCGATACGTATCACCTATCATGGATCCCCCGCATGAAGCCACTGATTGCAGTTCTCGTTAGTCTTTCCTTCACAATCACTCTTGTCTCATGTCGGGGGGAAACTCAGAAGAGCTCGGTCAGCTTTGACGAAAGGCTCCTTGCGACCATTCCGGCCGATCTCAATATAGTTAGCAACGATGATGTGGTGTTCAGTCCGGATGGAAGAAGCGTTGCCTACACCGCTGAACGAGATCGCAAGCATGTCGTCGTTGTGAATAACGCCCGGCAATCCGAGTATGACTGGACCGACAAGCCGGTATTCAGTCCAGACGGCAAGAAAGTCGCCTATGTTGCCGTGACCGACGTTGACTGGAAGCGTTGGCTGGATCCGAGCGTTCCGAATTTTGAACGCGGCGGAAAATGGTGGGTGATTAATAACGGGAAATCGACTGGTCCCTACGACTATGCGTGGCTTGTCTCGTATTCTCCGGACGGCAGTCATGTCGCGTTCGCCGCTATGAAGGGAAAGCAGTGGTTTGTCGTCAACGGAGAAAAAACTGGCGCAACCTATGAATGGGTCACCATGCCTTTGTTCAGTTCAGACGGACACATCGCCTACTCTGCGCGTTCCGGAAAGCTCGCTTTCATGGTTGTGGATACAGCAGCGGGTCCGTCATTTGATGAGGTAGGAGATCCTTACTGGAGTCCGGACGGGAAGAAGCTAACCTATCCCGCGCAGTCGGGGAATCAGTGGTATGCAATCGTCGACACCGGTCGCATTGGTCCGTTCGATCGGCTCCGGTCGTTCTGGTACAGAAACGACGGGACTCTCGGATTTGTGGCAAACAGGAAGGACAAGGCGTTCGTTGTCGTGGGTACAGAAGAACACGAGGCTTTCGACGATGTGCTGGATTTTCGCTTCAGTGATGACGGTTCCGCGATGGTATGGGATGTGAAGAAGGAAGATTCGGCGTATGTCGTCGCCGGCACAACACGAGCCGGTCCTTTCAGGTCCGTAACGAGGATAGCGCTGAGTTCGAACGGGAGCCGCCTTGCCTACGTAAGCTTCAACGGAAAGTATGTTATTGTCCTCAACGGCAAAACGGTGCAGGAGACGACGGATATGCCCATCAGCATGGAGTTCAGTCCCGACGGCAGGAACCTTGTCTATATTCTCGTCGGAGACGAGGACAAATGTCTTGGTGTAAACGGCATGGAGTCCACACGATACGATGACGTGAGGACATACGTGCTAAGTCCCGACGCAAAAAAGGTTGCACTCGGAATCAGAGCCGGCAACGGACTGTGGTGGAAGGTTCAGGGTCTGCCCTGAGCCTCATCTTTCCTATCGGACGTCATAGCGGAGAAAGGCCAGGAACGTGCCAACAAGCGCTGCAATGGAAAAGAATCCGAGCAGACCGAAATCGACGATCGTTGGTGCAAACGCTTCGACAAATGTCCCTCTGTTCAGTTGAAATTGCGGAATCCCGCTCAAGTCCAGGGCGATTTCTCTCCCCACATCGATTTTGACACCGCTCTGTGAGTCAACACTGATGCGCAACCCTCCGATGCTCCCGGATTCCTTCCGCTTCTGGTCCTTGTACTGATTGAACGCCGTTCTGTACGCATTGAGCGCATCCTCGTAGCGTGACTTCAATCCCGTGTCGGTACCGCCGAGGTTCATGATCGCGAGCTGAAACGCCGAGACCGGAGAAAAGCGCGAGAGGAGGAACGCGAGGTGTTGTTGCTCCATCGTTCGGTTTCGGAATTCCTCTCTCAGCTTCCGGGAATTTTCATCGACATCCTGTTGGACTTTCTTCCTTGCGTTGTCGTCCTCCTCCGCCCAGGTCCATTCCATTTCATCCCGCTTTGCCTTCCGCTCCTGCTCGTTTAATCCATTCATGCTCTCGTTACGGGTTCTCCACCGTTCCCCCATCAACTTCATCTCTTCATTCCACCTGTTTTTTGCGAATCCATCCTGTTGACTTTCAATCTCCGCAACGGTCGGGGTTTTGATGATCTGCCCTGCAGCCATGACGCCAAGCCGTGGAACGATCAGAACAAGCGCCACCCAGCTGACCAGGCAGATGAGGAACGAGACGTTTGAATGACGTGTCAGGGCGGATACCAGGACGCCGAACGCCACAAAGAATGTGAAGAGCAGTACAGATGCGGCCATCACCGCGCCCATCCTCATCCAAACATCCGTCGTCATGGGGATGCCAAATAACGGAAGCATCAGGAGACTCAACAAAACCGGGATGGTCAGAGGAATCACCAGACCCAGCCAGGAGCCCACGAGTTTTGCCAGCACAAACTGCGCCCGCGGAACGGCGTGGGAGAAGATCAACTGAAGCGTTCCATTCTCGCGCTCGCCGTTGATGGCATCGAACGTGAAGAGGACGGCAAACAACGTCAATACAACCTGAACAATAAAGGAGAAATCGACAAACCGGAAGACCGCAAAGATCGGGTCGTCGGTGTAGGAGCTGTGCACAAGCTTCACGGGCTGCCAGGCGCTAATGCTGGAGAACCGTCCGACGTCGTTCTGGACGCCCGCGACGAAAATCTGCATCGGGTTCGGTTCGCGATAAATGCGATTGTTGACCTGCATCCACTGGCGAGCCTCCCGCATTTCCTGCTGCACAAGGTTGTTCGCGGCTGCGTATTCTCTGAGGGTTGACTGGTACTCACGGATACCCACGTACACCGTCAGAAGCATCAGGAGCGAGCAGACAGCAAACGTTCCGGTGAATTTCGGGCTGAGCAGGATGGATTTAAGTTCTTTGACAACCATGGTTCGAAACATCGTTATTCTCCCGATCTCTGGTGATTGGTCAACGGACATCGTAGCGAAGGAACGAGATAAACGCCCCGGCGAAGAACAGAATATTGAAGAGAGCCAGGATTCCAAAGTCCAACGCGATGGACCCCAGGACAGCCCGAAGGGGTTCCCTGCGGAACTCGAATACAGGAAGCTCATTCAGGTTCACAGGGTCTTTCTTTGTATCGTTGTCCGTGGAAATGCGGAACACCATGCCGCCGCCGGGATTCATTCCGGTTTTCTCCTTCATGAACTCTCCGTACGACGTTTGGTACGTTTCGGCCTCGTGCTGAAAGTTGTTCGCGAGCCGCAGGCCGGTACCCGAAATCGTGGTTGATGCCAGGGAAAAGACTGCGGAAGGGGAGACCATGGAGAGTCCAAACGCCAGGTCCTCCTGAAGACGTTGCTTGTTCGTCCTGTTCTCGTTCAGTTGTCTGCCGAATTCCTGAATCTTCTTTTCCCTTTCATCGCCCATCTGCGACATGAACTTTTGGAAACCCTTGAGCACTTCATTGGCAGGGACGCCGGGAGTCGACTTGAAATCCGCCATTTTCTTCCGATCCTCCTGCCAGAGCGAAGCGGCGTATCGGGATTTCTTCGAACCGAGCTCATCGACACTCGGGACGTCGATGGCCCTTCCTGCGAGTAACACAGCGATTCTGGGGACAACCATGACTGAGAGAATCCAGATAATGAGCAGGAGGAGAAAGGAATGTGAGGATCTCTCCGTTAGGGAAGAAATGAACAGGGAGAGCGCCAAAAACGCGCCAAAGTACAGAAATCCACAGGCCACGACGAGAGCCAGACGCACCCAATCCGGCGTCTGAAGGGGTATCTTCATGAGAAGCAGGACCGTCGACCCGATCAGAATGGGAATGAGAAGGGGAAGGGCAAGGCCGAAGAGCGATCCGAGCATTTTGCCAAGGATGTACGAGCCGCGCGGAACCGGATTGGCAAATGTGAGTCGAAGCGTCCCGCGCTCCTTTTCCCCATTTATGGCGTCGTACGCAAACAGAATGGCAAAGAGGGAAAGGACAATTTGAAAGATGAAATCGAGATCCAGAAACCGGAAGACCGCATAAATCGGGTCATCGCCATACCTGCTGTCTTCGGCAGTCAGCTCGCCTCGTCCGTGTATTTCCATGGTCCGGCCGATGTCGTTTGAGACCCCCATCACGAGAGACGCGACAGGCTGAGGGGGAAGGAAGACCCGGTGGTCGCGGACTTCATTCCAGTCAGTGATTCCTTCCATCTTCCTGAAATCCTCGCGTTTCGACGATTCGTACTGTTCCGTCCCGATCTGATAATTCCTGCCACCGACATAAAACGAGAGAATAATGAGAATAGACGAAACCCCAAACGTCACCGCAAACTTCGTCGATCCGATAATCTCCCGGAGCTCTTTTTCAATGATGAGTTTGATCATAGGAGTTGCCAGTTGTCAGTTTTCAGTTTCCAGTTAGCAGTTTGCCCTGTTACTCATTGACTTATAGACTCACAGACTCATCGACTCATAAACGCACCTACTCCACTACTCATCTACTCCATTACTCCTCTACTCCTCTCCATGTCCCGCCATATGTTTCATATATACCTGTTCAAGGTCCTTTCCTTGCAGCTCGGCCGAAGATTTCTGCATGACGAGTCTTCCTTTGCTCATGATACCGACAGTATCCGCGACTTCTTTGGCGCGAAAGATGTCATGGGTGGACATGATAATCGATTTGCCTTCGTCGCGGAGGGACTCAAGGAGGCGTTGGAATTCGTAAGCCGCCTGAGGGTCAAGCCCCGATGTGGGTTCATCGAGGAGAATGGCCGGAGCATCTTTAAGGATCGCTATGGCAATTCCGCATTTTTGCCTCATTCCCTTGGAGAATCCCTTGAGTCTCTTCGTGTGCGCCTCCTCCTGCAAACCGACGCGCCGCAGGACCTTTCGGTAATCCTCCCGGGTATACTGGGTTTTTCCACCGAGTCTTGCGAAATAATCGAGGTTCTGAATCGCGGTAAAGCTCGGATACAGCATGACGTTTTCTGAAACGTATGCGACATTCTTTTTTGCCACCAGCGGCTCTTTATGTGTCGCGACACCATCGATACGTGCTTCTCCTTCGGTCGGCTCGATCAGGTTCAGGAAGATGTTGATGGCGGTCGTCTTTCCGGCTCCGTTCGCGCCAAGCATCGCGTAGATCTCTCCGCGATCGACACGGAACGAAACACGATCGAGTGCAAGCACGCCGTCCTCATACCTCTTGGTGAGATTCACGGCTTCAAACATGGGAGTTGGCTGCATAAATGGCTCCTTTAGGTCACGTTGATTATTGGGAATTGGATATTGACTATTGAATATTGGTCATTGGACTTTGAATGGTTCATCTTTCCAATTTCCAACACCCAACGTCCTGTATCCAAGAACCAAGTGTTATTACCGCTTTGAGAGCTTTACCCCGAACACGACCAGGCCCGAAACAAGCCCAAGGATCGTCAACACAAGAAGGATCGTCCCAATCACGCTTGCTTCTGCCTGGATCTCGACAGTCACCGTTTTGTCTTCCGCGTTGACGGGCTTGTTGTCCGAAAGGCCGCTTGTGCGGAGACGCAGCTCATACCGGCCCACGGCGATTCCCGGAGGAGGAACAGCGGTCACCGTGATGCGTTTCTCCTGATTGATGTCGAGTGCCGGAATCACGTCGGGACTGATGCGTTTGGTCCAATTGAGGGGCACGTCCACATCCATTCTGACGTTATCCAGCCTCCGCGTTCCCTCGTTCACGGCGTCCACCGTCATCTCGACACTGCCGTCAGGCTTGATAGCGTAGTAAAGTTGGGGTGCCCGAACAAGGAGCCTTCCCTGGCCACGGGGCATGAGCTCGAGACGGACATATCCCACATGCAATTTTTTGATCTCATCCTCGGTCCAGCTCTTTTCCTGGATTGAACGGAACTCGTCGCCCCGGTCGGTGGGGACCACCAGCGCAAAAAACGCGATGGGTTTGTCCATGGCCACCTGATCTGTCGGCCGATCCGGCAACGAAACTTCCAACCCCGCTTTCTTCGAACTGGAACTCTCCGTGAATTTGATCTGCGAAAGACGGGCTCCCGTTGTAATGTCCTTGAAGAATCGATTGATCTGGCGGGGGAGGTTGACCACTTCGAGACTAAAAGTGTTGTCCACGCCGCTGAAGAGCTCAAGCGTGAGGTCAAACGTTGCAGACGTGCCCAGCTCGGCCTCCTGGGAGAACTGTTGCGACTGCAGCAGCACCCTGTTGACGGTATTGTCTTTCTGCAGGAGGATTTTCAGAGTCCGGCTTGTTCCATTCCCATAAATAATATTGACCGTCACGGCGTCCAGGTCCTGCAGGAGCGTAAAGTCGATCTTTCGTGGCTCGCCGGACTTCAGTTGTTCGATCTTTGCCTCATACGGCTGGGAGATGATTGCGCCCTCGCTGTTGTAGAGGGAAACGTAGACATTCTGAATCAGGTCCGGCTGAAGAGAACGAAACAGTTTGTCCTCGATGCCGAGGAGTTTTTGAAATTCCTCGCCGCCTCCCGATGCATTTTTCAGCGTAAGTCTGACACGCTTGGAACCGTTGGATGCCTGGTATTTCACGGCATTGTCAATGGATACATACTGTTGTTCGAAGAGCACGGCGAGCAGGGATTGTTGGTAGTTCACTTCGGCGTCGGCGAGTGCGTTCTTGGAACGGTCAATCTCAACTTGCGAAACAAGGCCCTTGTCGAAGAGATTTTTTTGACGGTCGAACTCTTTCTTCGCCAGCTCATAGTATTCCTTTGCGCGCTTGAGCCCGAGCAGGCGATACTTGTCGTCGCGCTGGTTGAAGCTGTTGTATTGCGCGGAACTTGGCGGCGTGTCAACAACAAGCAGGAACGCCAGAAATGCAGTCGTCGTGAATGTCCGTAGTGTCATTTCGTAATGACCTGCATTTTTGGTTTGGGTCGGGTGGTAGAGATGGTAAACGCCTTTCCGTCTCTCTCGAGCCCGAGCACGAGTTTGCCGCCAACGTTCGTCGCATCGAATTCCTTTGAGAAGTCTGATGCCTTGCTGATTCGCTTGTTGTTCAATGTCTTAAGAACGTCGCCCTTGCTGATCTCCTTCGGTGCATTGGGCAAGACATTGGAAACGATGACGTCGGATCCCCGTTCTGCAATGCCAATCCCGAGTGCAGGGAAGAAATCCCCATGGTCATCATTCCCCTGCCTGCGGACGATCATTTTCTGTGGAAAATCCTTGGCTTCCTTCTTCAGGAATGTAACGATGTGTGGCTGGCCTTCTCGGCGAACGCCGAGTTTGCATTCGTTTCCGACGGGCGTGGACTCGTACAATTCCTTCAACTCCCCGATCGATCGGACGCGCTTGCCGTTTGTCATGGCAATCTCATCGCCGATGGCGATATCGACGGGGACTTCCTTCGGGTCCTTCGGACTGGGCAAGAGCGCCTTGACGGTAAGCTTCTCGCCGTCAAGGGAAATGATCACTCCCAGCTCCCCGATGACGACGGCATTGTCGCCCCCTGTCTGGAAGGTCTGTCGTTTGCCAGGAGGGGAGCTTTCCTGCGCGACAAGGGAGGAACAGCCGATGAATCCAAGAGCCGCAACGATGGACAATACACCTGACTTCATAGGATCCTTTCTTGAAAGAAATGAAAATGAATATCTGAACTACCCTTACGGACGAACAACTTCATCAAAAGGATTCGCAGAACAAAGTTAAGTTGTGTGAGGAATTGTTAAGAATTGTGAAGACGGTGGATCGGAATTTCAAGTTCTTGTATATTGCGTCCCATGCGATTGTCGAGAAATACGGTTCGGGCCCTCATCACCCTCATGGTGTTTGGTCTTGTGGGATTGGTGGTTTTGCAGTACAGGCTGCTTCAGAGCGCAGCCGAGCTGAAGGAGCAGACATTCAAGCGGAATGTGTATGCCGCCCTCAATTCCGCCACGGACAAGCTGGAGGAAATAGACGCCAGGAACACGATCTTTACGGTCGGCGATAGCACTGCCGCCCTTTCGCGTCAGCCCCTGATGGTTGCCGGGAACGAGGAACGCACATTCAAGAAAAAGGATACGACCTTTTCCGTGACAGTGATGACGACGTCGAGTCCCAGCCTTACCACCAAGCTTACAGGAGAGCAACTCTCCTACACGCTCCACCAGCCACAACGGGTCTCCATTCGCATTCTGAACGCACTGGGCCGTCTGGATACAACGCTCGTCGATGTCGTGAAAGGGGAAGGTGAGCATCACCTGGTTGTGCCCAAGGAACGGTTCGATGAAGGGCCATTCTTCATTCAGATAAAGACCGACAGCGGCAATGCGACGTATCGCTGGCTTGGAAAGAACACCAGCGCTTTTTCGTACGATGTAAGAGACCCCAGGAAAGAGAAAATTTTCCGGCGCATTTTTGAGACCGTTGCGCCAGGGCGGCCCACGCAAATCTCCCGACGTGTCAGCTGCGAGCTCCTCGATTCACTTCTCAAGACAGGCCTCGAGAACAACGGTGTCGCACTTCCGTACGAATTTGCGGTCGGAGACATCAAGCTCGACTCGATCGTCGTCGGAAGGTCTGCGATCACGCGATTCGCAGAGTTTCCCCGAGACTATGCACGGCCTGTTTTCGCGAATGATTTCACGTCGCCTCCCGGTGTGCTTGCGGTAAGGTTCCCCACCTATCGTACGTTCCTGTTGGGAGCACTTCTGCCCGAATTGGGATCCAGCTTTCTGCTGTTGGCGCTCATCGTCTTCTGCTTCTGGTACACCGTACGGGTCATCCTGCGCCAAAAGGAATTTGCGGGTAGAATGTCTGAGTTCATCAACAACATGACGCACGAATTCAAGACTCCCATATCGACTATCGGCCTGGCGGGAGAAGCGATGACTCGCCCCGATGTCCTTCGATCGAAGGCAAAGATGACGCAGTACAAAGACATCATCAGTTACGAAAACACGAGGATGAAGAATCAGGTCGATCGTATCCTGCAAATGGCCTTGCTGGAAGAAGGGAATGTAGAGTTCGACAGGAAGCCCGTGGAAATGCACTCCGTAATCAACAACGCTATTGAGAACTTCACTTTGCAGGTGGCAGCCAGGGAAGGAGACGTGACGGCAGAGTTGAATGCCCGACAGACGGTCGTCGAAGGGGATCGTGTTCATTTGGAGAACGTCATCCGCAACGTGCTCGATAACGCGGCAAAGTATTCGCCTTCTGCCCCCTCGATCCGGGTTGAAAGCACCAACAAATCAGGGGAGTTCATCGTCCGTGTAACGGATGACGGCATGGGTATCTCCGAGGAAAATCTCGGAAAGGTTTTCGACAAGTACTACCGCGTGCCTTCGGGCAATGTGCACGACGTGAAAGGATTTGGGCTTGGTCTCAGCTATGTAAAACTCATCATGAAATCGGTGGGCGGCGATGCAAGGATTGAGAGTCACTTGGGGAAAGGAACAACCGTAGAACTTCGGTTTCCTGTTGGCAAATGAAAAAGAAGATTCTACTATTGGAAGATGACCCGAACCTTGGGTTTGTCCTTCAGGAACAACTGGAGGCGAATGGATTTGTCGTGACCCTGAAGGCAAACGGGGAAGAAGGAATGAGTGCGGCTGCAAAGGCTTCGCATGATCTGTATCTTGTCGACGTGATGATGCCGCGCAAGGATGGATTCACATTCGCACGTGAAATTCGTCAGCGCAACATATCCACCCCGATCATTTTCTTGACGGCCAAATCTCTCAAAGAGGACAGGATCGAGGGGTTTAAAGTAGGCGGAGACGACTATGTTACCAAGCCGTTCAGCACGGAAGAGTTGCTGTTGCGGATACGGGCAGTATTGAGGCGAAGCGGCTTCAGAGACGACGAGCGCGCCGCGAAGACTTTCACACTGGGGAAGATGCGGTTCGATTCCAAACACCAAATCCTTGAAAGAGGGGGGAGAACCAGAAGGCTCACCGCGAAGGAGTCGCTCGTGCTGCAGGTCTTGTGCCTGAATGAGAACACCACCGTGCCACGGACGGATCTTCTCCTTTCTGTCTGGGGAGACGACAGCTACTCGAATGGTCGCAGTCTTGACGTCTTCATTTCAAAACTGCGAAAATATCTCGCGGCAGACTCGTCTGTTGAAATCAAGAATGAGCATGGGAAGGGCTATAAACTGCTCGTTCCGTGACTCAGCGGATTTGAGATGCGACTGTGGATACTGGGATTTACTTTGCCATGAGCTTGAGCATTCCCGCCCGGTAGTCGGCGAAATCGTCGGGAGGGCTCCAGTTTCTGCTTTCCAGGTATCGTCGGATAAACTGGGGATGCTTGATGTCGTCAGGGTTGTTTTCAAAAAGATTTGTCAACAACGTTCCCGTTGTGCCGCGCGGCTGAATCCCCACCTTCAGATCCTTGTGTCCCGCCAGCGGTGAAAGCTGCAACAAATAATCCGCAAGAATCGCAACATCCGGCGTCTCCGCGTAGGGGATACTCTTTCCCTTTTTGATACCCGGCCCGTAGAAATTCATGTAGGGCTTCCACGACGAGAGCTCCGTCGCCGGGTGTTCCGAAGCAGATGTCTGGCCCATCCCATGATCGGAAAACAGGATGACGTAGGTGCTGTCCCAGACTCCTTCAGACTGAAGAGCGCGAACCAGCTTTCCGAGTAGTTGGTCGACCTGAAGCAGATACTGCTGATAGCGTGATTGGGGATTCACCATGTCGGCCGGACCCGTCCAGTTTCGTCTTGTCTGCTGAACGTGAAGGGACAGCAGTCGGGTATGGTCTTTGGTCAAGTGCTCGATGGCAAACTCTATGACGAGGGAATCCATGTTGCTGCTCGCGAAACAAAAATCCGCTGTATCGAAGACCTTGTAATTATCCGCACTTCCTGAAAAAACCGATTTGATCCCGGCTCTTCTGGCGGCAAGAAAAATGTCGTCCATCTCACGCGATTCGAACACGTGCGTGCCGGTGTGCATTGCGACGTTGGGAGGTGCAGCAGTTCCCCACGGAGTGCTGTTGTCGGGCAAATAGAGTCGTGCCGAAGGGCTTGAACAGTATGCCTCGCGGACCCACACCCCGTTATCATGGAGCAGTTTCATCATCGATGCTCCGTTGTTGATTGCCACCATGGCGGCGTCTGTCTGAAGTCCGTCGACGACAAACAGCAGGACTGTTCTTTTTGACGGACCGGCGACGCATGAGGTGCCCGGCGACATCCCGAGGAAGAGCGTGAGCGCTGCGAGCAGAATGTTGTTTGTTGCGCATCGAAGATTGATCATGATAGCTCCGTCAGAAGGGCAATCGGATGAACAATCTTACTTCTTTTTTGGCAGACTTGCACCGTCCGAGTTCTGCACACCTGGACGGCCGGTTCGCTTGAGCGGCATTCCCACTGCATGACGTCTCGAAAATGAAACTCCGGGCCGCCATTTGAAACGATTCTGGAGGCGGCCTTCTGTTTCCTGCCTTGACTTGCGGGAGCCATCTTCGTATATTGAGCGTTAAGAAAATGATGCTGCAATTGTTTGTCTTCATTTTCCGTGTAAAAGCGGAAGTGGTGGAACTGGCAGACACACCATCTTGAGGGGGTGGCGCCCACAAGGCATGCGGGTTCAAGTCCCGCCTTCCGCACCAGCAAGACTCTGAGGGACGGCGTTTCAACCGTCCCTTTTTTATGCCTCGAAACCCTCCAAAGCGTTCGTCCCGAAATTCCGGCCTTCCCATCCGGCAACGCATCTGTATCCTCGTGGCGTCACTCTATACAGTAGGTGAGCGCGATCGCGTACAACAGCTCTTAAGGAAGGAAGTCGACCAACTCCCGGAGAGTTTCCTTCCCGAACTGTTCATTCATCTTTCACTCCTCCTCGGATTTCCCGCGATGCTTCATGGCTTGGAACAGTACGCAGCGCTGAATCATCGGAAGGTTCCACGATCGAAGAGCGGAACGAAATCCAGAGCGGATGGAGTTCGCGTGTTCAAAAAGATCTACGGAGGGCATGCGGACCGCGTGCTGACAAACATGAAGAAGCTTCACCCGAATCTTCCACGCTGGATTCTCCGTGATACCTACGGAAGGGTTTTTACGAGAACCGGACTTTCTCTCGCAGAGCGGGAGCTTGTGAATGTCGTTGTGCTTGCACTTCAGGGATTCGAGAAACAACTGTATTCTCACCTGAGGGGAGCGTTAAGAACAGGAATGAGTCCTGACACTCTGCGCAAATCGCTTCGACTTGCGTCATCGTCGACCGGAATTAGTACGAAACGGGGAATGCTCCTTCTCTCGCAAATAGAAGAATCCTCCTTGACTGTCGCTTGACGGTTCATTGCATTTCAAGGTCAGAAGTGCTATTTTCGTCTTCGTTTATGGATGTTGGAGCACACATCGAGGTGAAAGGAATGGTCCAGGGGGTCGGCTACCGGTATTTTGTGCTGATGAAAGCCAAGGCGCTCGGATTGAACGGATTTGTTCGTAACATGTACAACGGTGATGTGGAGATTGAAGTGGAAGGACCCCGTTCGCTGGTGGAAGAATTGGTGAAGGATGTGAAAATCGGACCGCGTGCAGCACACGTTTCGGACCTGAAGATTGAATGGAAAGAATTTGAAGGCTCATTCAAGAATTTTGACGTCCGGTAAACTGGTAAACCGGTAAACTATTGAGGAATTGTTGAGCAAATCCAAACCGGGAAAGAGCAAAACGCAGAATTCCGGGGAACCCCTCGTGCGACTCGGTCTCGGGTATGACATTCACCGGTTTTCTGCAGGTCGCAAGCTCGTTCTCGGCGGTGTCACGATACCCGGAAACGACGGGCTCCTTGGCCACTCCGACGCCGACGTGTTACTCCACGCAATTTGCGATGCCCTGCTGGGTGCGGCCGCTCTGGGCGACATCGGCAGGCATTTTCCCGACACCGACAAAAGATACGATGGGATATCGAGCCTGAAGCTCCTGGCCCAGGTAGGGAAGATGCTGCAATCGAAGAACCTCACCACCATAAACGTCGACGCCACCGTGATCCTTGAGCGTCCGAAAATCGCCGCCTTTAAAACCCAAATGCAGCGACGCATTGCGAAAGCACTGAAGATTCGGCCACACCAGGTTTCCGTCAAGGCAACAACGAATGAAGGCCTGGGCGCGTTGGGAAACCGGGAGGGCTGCGCCGCCCTGGCTATTGCTGCCGTCCGATCACTTCGTAAACACTGAACTGCGTGGAAGCATTCGTTCAGACGTTCTCCTCCCTCGATCCTTTTTGGGTCTATGTCGTTGTTGCGGGTATCGCCTACCTGGAAAACATTTTTCCCCCCTTCCCCAGCGATGTCGTCATCGTGGCTGCCGGATCTCTCGTCGGTCTGGGAAAAGTCGAGTTCGCCATCATTCTTGCGGCTGCAACCGTCGGCAGCACGGGGGGGTTCATGACGATGTATAAGATTGGCGACTGGTTCGGCGATCGAATCCTCGAAAAGGGAAAAATCCGCTTTATTCCAGTCGACCAGGTCCATAAAGTTGAATCGTGGTTCAAGTTGCATGGCTACTGGCTCATTGTCGCAAACAGGTTCCTGGCCGGAACCAGGGCTGTGGTATCGTTCTTCGCAGGTCTCTCGGAGCTTCCGTTTTGGTTTACCACGTTTCTTTCCCTGATCAGTGCGCTTGTCTGGAATACAATCCTTGTGTTTGCGGGTAGGAAGCTCGGAGAGAACTGGAGACAAATTGTGGAGTACCTCGAGGGCTACGGTAAAATCGTCACAATCCTTCTGATCATCGTCGTTGCGGTCTACGTCGGATACCGGCTCTACAAGAGAGCGCCCGGCGCCGGTTCACCGCCAACATCGTCGGATGAGTAATCCAGCCCCCATGAATCTCTATTCCCTCGACATATCGATCTTCTACTTCATCAACACTACTCTGCAGAACAGGGTGTTTGACGTCATCATGCCGTTTTTGACGGATCTCAACAAGAATCGCCCCGTCCTTGTGCTTATCGGTTTGCTTCTGGTGTGGATGATCGTCAGGGGAGGGAAGAACGTCCGCCTCCCAGCGATCATGTTGATCTTAACGATTATCGCGAGCGACCAGTTGAACAGCTCGGTGATCAAGTTCATCCTCGAGCGGCCCAGGCCGTGCCATGTGCTTTCCGGAATCCATCTGCTGGTCGACTGTGGAAGTGGATACGCGTTTCCCTCTTCCCACGCAGTCAATAACTTTGCGGCTGCTGTCGTTCTGAGTTATTTCATTCCCCGAGGTTGGTGGGCGTTCTTCTCGTTTGCCGCCCTCGTCGCCTTCTCACGCGTCTATGTCGGTGTGCACTATCCATCCGATGTCCTTGGGGGGGCCGTCATCGGTGCCTTCCTGGGCGCGCTGATGATTGCGCTGTTCCACGTTGTGGAATACAGCTGGATGCGCATCAGGAAGAAACCTGCGAAGGGCGGCTGATGGCAGGCGGTCCGATCAACGGTGCACAGGCAGCGGGCGAATCAAGGATCAATATCATCCTCGCTGTGAGCTCCGGACTTTTTCTCGGCCTGGCGTTTCCTCCTTCCCCATTCTATTCTCTTGCCTACATCGCGTTTGTTCCGTTTATGTTCCTCCTTCAGCGAATGCACACCTACGGGCAGTGTGCCCGGTATGCATACCTGTTTCTCCTTGTGTTTCATATCGTGACAGTATACTGGACGGGGGGATACACCCATGCGAACGATGTTTGGCTGATCACGTCGAATGTCGCACTCGTGACGCTTCATCCATTCTTCTATTTTCCTTCCGTACTGCTTGCGTTCTTTGTCTGGAGAAAAGCGGGAACTGTTGCGGGACTCTTTTCGCTTGCGTTCTTCTGGATTTCGTACGAGTACGCGCACTCCCTCGGCGAATTTTCATTTCCCTGGATGACGGTCGGAAACAGCCAGGCATACGATCTCGTGAGGATTCAGATTGCAGAATATACCTCTGCCTATGGCGTTTCGTTTCTCCTGTTCGCATTTAACGGCGTCGCCTATCTTCTTCTCGAGAATTTTGCCTCAAATCGATGGACGCAACGGTCGTGGCAATCGATCGTCTCTGTTCTCCTCCTGCTCCTCCTGTACATCGGCCCGTGGCTCTACGGCCGAAGAATCATGGCATCGCCTCCCAGGGCGGGCACCGAGCTTGCCCTTGGCATTGTTCAGCCGGATTTCGACCCATGGGAAAAGTGGGGAGAGGGGTTTGCAATGAAGTGGGATTCGTATCTGATCCAGTTCAATACGTTGCTCGACGAGACTCGCAAGCTCGACACGTCCGACCCGGACCTCGTCCTCTGGCCTGAGACGGCCATTCCGTTTCCGATACTCCTGCCCAGGTACGTGGGCTACCGGGACGAACTCCTGAGGATTGTCGATTCCACGGGTGTTCCTGTGTTCTCGGGCTTTACTCATCTGACGGTCGTCGATTCAGCTCATGCTTCCGTGACGGCGCAACGCATCGGACAGTCGGGCACGTTTGTCGAAACCTACAATGCGGCCCTTCTTGTGAAGCCGGGGGGGAATCTCAGTCCGGTGTATAAGAAGATCGTCCTCGTGCCCTTTGCGGAACGAATTCCGTACGCGAGTGCTCTGAAGTTTCTCATAGAGCCGCTCAAGTGGCAGGTGGGGATCAGCAGTTGGGGAAAAGGAACGGACACACTGGTGTACCATATGAGGACAAAATCGGGGAAAGACGTGCAATATTCGGGAATGATTTGCTATGAATCGGTGTATCCGAATTTCGTCAGAGAGTTTGTTCGCAAGGGGGCGCAATTCCTCGTTGTGCTAACAAACGACAGCTGGTGGGGGAACACATCGGGCGCCTACCAGCACGCCGCGTATGCTTCGTTCCGGGCGATTGAAAACAGGCGGTGGGTCGTGCAGTGCGCAAACGGCGGAATCTCTGAATATGTGGACCCCATGGGAATCGTTCACGTTTCGACAAAGATGAATTCCACGGCACGATGGATCAGTACGATTGAAACAAACGATACGATGACATTCTACACGCGCCATGGCGATGTCTTTGCTCAGGCGTGTTTGTTTTGCTCTGGCGTATTCCTTATTTTGGGTTTATACAGGATGAGAGTCAATGGGAAATCAGACGTTGATCGATCTTCGGAGTGACACGATAACCCGGCCCAGTGAGGCCATGCGTGCGGTCATGGCTTCCGCCGAAGTCGGAGACGACGTGTTCGGTGAAGACCCGACCGTCAACCGGCTCCAGGAAAAGGTCGCGGCGCTTCTCGGCAAAGAGGCTGCCTTGTTTACTCCCACGGGAGTCATGGCCAACCAGCTTGCGATCAAATCGCAAACTCAGCCCGGTGACGAGGTCATCGTCGAGAGTTCTTCACACATCTTCAACTATGAAACGGCCGCGCCGGCAATTCTCTCCAATGTCCAGCTCCACACGGTCACCGGCGTGAGGGGTATCCTGCGGGTAGAGCAATTGCCGCCTGCCGTGCGGTCCCAGGATTATCACCTTCCGCGAACTTCGCTGATCTGCCTGGAAAACACACACAACAAGG
This sequence comes from Bacteroidota bacterium, assembly GCA_049644265.1. Classification (GTDB taxonomy): domain Bacteria; phylum Bacteroidota; class Ignavibacteria; order UBA10030; family UBA10030; genus JBARRO01. Next base: position 50,540 of record JBARRO010000048.1, on the reverse strand, counting down.
CGGGAGGGACGATTTACCCGTTGGATGAAATCAAGAAGATCAGCAAGTTTGCTCACGACCGCGGATTGCGCATGCATCTCGACGGGGCCCGCTTGTGGAATGCATCGGTTGCGACCGGCATCAGCGTGAAAGACTATGCGGAACCTTTTGACTCAGTCTCGGTTTGTTTCTCCAAAGGCCTGGGCGCTCCCATCGGCTCGGCAATCGCGGGATCGCGGGACCTGATTCGGCGTGCGCGGAAGTTCAGGAAGATTTTTGGTGGAGGCATGAGACAGGTCGGAATTCTTGCAGCTGCAGCGATCTACGCACTCGACCACAACGTCGGGCGCCTTTGCGAGGATCACGAAAAAGCAAAAGCGTTTGCGGCTGAAGTTGCTTCCATTCCAGGATTCTCGGTTGATCTTGAAACCGTCCAAACCAACATCGTTATTATGGATATTTCCAAAACCGGCAAACAACCGAGTGAGATTCTCACCTTTCTGAGGGCCCAGGGCGTGCTTCTCACGGAAATGAGCGGCACGGCAATTCGCGCTGTGACGCACCTGGACGTAACATCCGACCAGGTTCACGAAGCCGGGCGAATCATGAAATCCAGTCTCGGAGGTTAATGGACAAGTCTCTGTTTCGTCACAAAACAGAAATCCGGGTCAGGAACTACGAAGTCGACTGGCAGGGGATTGTCCACAACGGTAATTACCTGCTCTATTGTGAGGTGGGAAGGATTGAGTATTTGAAGCATCTCGGCGCGAAGGTGGACCTCAGCACGATCAACAGCAGTTCCAGGGTCGTGCTGGTGAGGAATGAAATTGACTACAACAGCCCGGCCCGGTTCGACGAGCTCCTGACAGTTCACACACGGATCTCGTTTATCAAGAATTCAAGTTTTGGGATGGAAGGAATTCTGGAGAAAAAAGAAACCGGCGAGCGTGTCGCAGAGAATGTTGCCTACCACGTTTGGCTCGATCCCGCCACACATCGTCCCCGGCCGGTGCCCGACGACTTCAGAAAACTGATTCAGGCATATGAAGGGGAGCACTGCGACATCTTCTGGCCCTCCGTTGAAACATGACATCCTTTGAAGAATTCACGAGGCTCTCGGCGCTCGGCAACGTCATTCCTGTGTACGACACACTGCTCGCAGATACCGAGACTCCCGTTTCGGTTTACCTGAAGCTCCAGCCGGAATCCCCCTATTCCTTCCTTCTGGAAAGCGTCGAAGGGGGAGAGAAGCTCGGACGGTATTCCTTCCTCGGTTTCGACCCCTTCATGATCTTTCGCATCGAGGGAAAAAAGTTCTCTCTTGAATCCTTTCACGAGGATGTCGAAATCCTTCCACGGCTTGTACAGAAGGAAGATCATCCGCTGGATGCGCTCAGGAAGATCTTTGCACACTTCAAGACAGTCCAGGAGCAGGGCCTGCCGAGACTCACAGGTGGAGCAATCGGATACTTCGGATACGAGACGGTGCAGCTCATCGAAGACATTCCCACAACAGGAAAGGATGAGCTGAATGTTCCCGACGGCCTCCTCATGTTCTGTGACACGGTTGTCATTTTTGACAACGTGAGACACGAGCTCTTCCTGGTTTCGAATGCATATCTTCCCGACGCCAATCCTTCTGTGGAAACGCTGCGCCGCGAATACGACAAAGCCGCGAAAGAAATTGCGCGACTCAAGAATATCCTCGCGAAGCAGGTCTCGCTGGAGCTCCATGCCGCAAAACCCGACGGAGCGCTCGAGCATGTGATGTCAAAGCAGCAGTATTGCAGGAGTGTCGAACGGTCGAAGGAGTATATCGCTGCCGGGGATGCATTCCAGATCGTCGTTTCGCAGCGGCTGAAACGAAAAGCGCGTGTGACTCCGTTCGATCTGTACCGATCCCTTCGGCTGATCAACCCATCGCCCTACATGTATTACCTTGGTTTAAACGACTTCTCGGTCATCGGATCCTCGCCCGAGATGCTCGTGCGTGTGGAGCAGGGGACAGTGGAGACGCGTCCGATCGCAGGAACGAGACGCCGTGGTGAAAGTCCAACGGAGGACCTTAAACTCGAACAGGAACTTCTGGCGGACGAAAAGGAACGTGCTGAACACCTCATGCTCGTGGACCTGGGGCGGAACGACCTTGGAAGAATCAGCGAGTTCGGCAGCGTCTCGGTAACGCAGTTTATGACCATAGAGCGCTACTCCCACGTCATGCACATTGTTTCCAATATCCAGGGAAAGCTTCGGAAAGAGATGTGCGCGATCGATGCACTGTACGCCTGCTTTCCGGCCGGAACCTTGAGCGGAGCTCCGAAGATCCGGGCAATGCAAATCATCGCAGAACTCGAGCCCGTCAAACGGGGAATCTACGGCGGCGCCGTAGGCTACATCGATTTTTCAGGAAACCTCGACTCCTGCATCGCCATCCGCACCATCGTCGCAAAAGGCGATACCCTCTACTTCCAGGCAGGCGCCGGAATCGTGTTCGACTCCAGGCCGGAACGGGAGTACGAGGAAACGCTGGAAAAACTGGGAGCGAATCTGAACGCCCTTGAGCGGTTAATACATTAAGAGAAGTTTCGAGTTTCCAGTTGTCAGTTACAGATTCCTCGCTCCTCGTGTTTTTCCTGGTACTGTCTACTGACAACTGCTTACTGTTCTTCTCACATTGCTCATTGTTCATTTGTTGAATTGACCAATTGACCATGCTCCTCGTCATCGACAACTATGATTCCTTCACGTACAACCTCGTCCAGTATCTGGGTGAGCTGGGAGTGGAGCAGACCGTCGCCCGCAATGACGCCATGACAGTCGATGAGATCATCGAGATGAAGCCGGATGGAATCGTGATTTCGCCGGGGCCGTGCACTCCGAACGAGGCAGGAGTTTCTGTGGAAGTTGTGAAGAGGCTCCACAAGGGAGTCCCGATTCTCGGAGTATGTCTTGGCCATCAATCGGTCGGAGAGGCGTTCGGCGGTAAAATTGTGCGGGCCTCGAAGATCTATCACGGAAAAACATCGCCGATCTTCCATGGTGAATCCGGCCTCTTTCGGGACATTCCCTCTCCCTTTACCGCCGCGCGGTACCATTCGTTGATTGTCGAAAAAGAGTCGTTGCCGAAAGAGCTTGAAGTCACTGCGTGGACTGAGGACGGCACGATTATGGCGGTGCGACATCGGGAGTTTCCCACATTCGGGGTGCAGTTTCATCCCGAATCCATAGCAACCGAACATGGAAAGAAGATCTTAAAAAACTTTCTCATGATTATACCAACCAGGGGATTACTATGAAAAAACCGATCCAGCGTTCGATGCATGATCAAAAACAGGACATGCTCCTTAACGATCTGCTGAGCACTCAACAGGATATCTGGAGAGTCTTCCGGATTATGGCGGAGTTTGTAGATGGGTTCACGATGATGTCCAAGCAGAAAAGCCTGGTAACCATTTTTGGATCGGCGCGAGTACGGCCGGGGTCAAAATACTATGAAATGGCTGTTCAGGTTGCGACGGAACTCGTGAAGCATGGATTCAATGTTCTCACGGGTGGGGGGCCGGGAATCATGGAGGCGGGCAATAAGGGCGCGAAGAAGCAGGGAGGAGCGTCCGTGGGGGCAAACATCGTCCTCCCGCACGAGCAGGGCTCGAACGCGTTTGTCGATAAGGACCGGAGCCTCTACTTCAATCACTTCTTTGTCCGGAAGGTGATGTTCGTGAAATATGCCCACGGGTTTGTCGTACTCCCTGGCGGTTTCGGTACTCTTGACGAATTCTTCGAAGCCATTACGTTGATCCAAACAAACAAAACCAAACCGTTCCCCGTCATCCTGATGGGTGTGGAATATTGGCAAGGGCTCGTGGACTGGATCAAGACCACGGTTCTGAAAACAAAAATGATTTCCCCGGAAGACGTCAATCTGTTCCATCTCACGGACGATCCGGTCGAAGCGGCCCAATTTGTGGCCGACTTCTACAAGAAGCAAACGGTGGTGATGAACTTCTGAACCGGCATTTTCCACGTAATAACGAATAAATAGTTGCTGCTGTGCCTGATGCGGCATGGAGAAGGATCCCGTTGGGCTTGCTTCTTTCAACGGAGATTCCTATATTATAATCGTTTCATATAGCCCGCTGTAACGGGCTATTTTTTTTGGATGGATTCTGATGGGCGACATAAAGCGGCAAATTCAGGAGATTTTGCAGCCGTTCCTGGATGACAAGCAGGCCTTCTTGGTCGACATGGTCATCCGAAACGACCCGCAGGGCAAGCTTCTGCAGGTTCTTGTCGAGACCGACAAGGGGATCACGATCCAGGAATGTGCCGAAATCAGCCGAGCCCTCGGCAAAGAGCTTGAAATAAAAGGGGTCCTTGAAGGTCCTTACCATCTGGAAGTTTCGTCGCCCGGCCTCGATAAACCGCTCCGGTTGCTGCGTCAATACCCGAAGAATATCGGGAGGACCCTGAAGGTCCGCTTCGTCAGGAATAATGCACCCGCCGAAATTGTCGGCACCCTGAGCGCTGTTGACGGCAACCGTCTGACGGTGACCCCGAAGACGGGAGATGCGGTGACAATTGTGTTTGAAAATATTATTGAATCAGAAGAACAGCTGCCGTGGTGATGCGGTGCCGTTCGGATATGTTTGGAGGATGAAATGAATCACGAGATCGTCGAGTCGTTTGCGCAAATGGTCCGGGAGAAAGGGATGGATAAAGACATCCTGATCGGTATTATCGAGGACATTTTCGGGATGATGGTCAAGAAGAAATATGGACTCAACGCGAAGTACGACGTTGTGGTGAATATGGACAAGGGGGATATTGAAATCTACCTGGAAAAAGAAGTGGTGGAGGAAGTGATCGATCCCTCGAGCCAGATTACGCCTGCAGAAACGAAGAGGAAGACCGGAGAGGCGATGGATGTCGGTGAAGAGTTTGTGGAGATTATTCCGCTTGCCGAATTCGGCCGCCGCCTCGTGATCAGTGCGAAGCAGAACCTGAACCAGCGGATCAAGGAAATTGAGCGGGAAGCGATCTACAACGAGTATTCGAACTCCATCGGCGAGATTATCGTCGGCGAGATTTACCAGATCCGGAAGGGAAAGGGTGAGATCCTCGTCATCCACAACAAGAGCGAGTTGATCATCCCTCGGAGCGAGCAGATTTATAAGGAGCGGTACAAGAAGGGGGATACGATCCGCGCCGTGGTGAAGGAAGTGCGAAAGGGAGCCGGGAACCCTTTGGTGATCATTTCGCGCACCGATCCGCAGTTCCTCATCCGCCTATTTGAAATCGAAATCCCCGAGATTTACGACGGAATCATCGAGATCAAGCGTATCGCACGTGAACCGGGCGACCGCGCCAAGGTCGCGGTCCTTTCCCACGACGACCGCATCGATGCCGTCGGTGCATGCGTGGGAATGAAAGGTGTCCGCATTCATGCCATCGTCCGCGAGCTCAACAACGAGAATATCGATGTCATCAACTACTCCGAAGACCCGCTCGTTTTCATCCAGCGTTCTCTCGCTCCGGCAAAGCTGAAGGAAATTCAAATCGACAAGGAGAACAAGAAGGCGTCGGTGCTGGTTGCAAACGACCAGGTTTCTCTCGCCATCGGCAAGGGCGGACAGAACGTCCGGCTTGCGTCCAAGTTAACCGGATTCGACATCCAGGTGCTGAAGGAGGGCGGCGACGAGGAAGAGTACGACATGGACCTTTCGGAATTCCGCGAAGAGCTTGGCGATGTCCTGTTCCACAAGTTCTTCGATGAGAATTATGAAACAGTACGGGACGTGATCGAAGAGTCGAAAGAGGATCTCGTGAGCACGCTCGGTCTCGAACCGGCAAAAGTGGATGAAATTGTTGCGATGCTCAAAAAGGGGCTTGAAGAAGCAGAAGTGGAGAACGAAGAAGAGGAAGCTGCGGAGGAAGCTGCTGCCTCCCCGGCAGCGGAAGTCCCTCCCGTCACGGAAGCGGCCAAACCTGAAAAGGAGAGCACCCCGGAAGAAAAAGAACAGACGGAACCAAAGGCTGAATAATCGCACGTTGTTCGTTCACCAGTGATTGATAGAAGGTTTGAATGACCGAAAAGAAAGTCAAAATCTATAACCTTGCGAAGGAACTCAACCTCTCGAGCGAAACGATTCTCGAGTTCCTGAAGAAAAAGGGGTTTGAAGTGAAGAACCACATGAGCGCGGTGACCGATGATATGGTCCACGCCATCAACAGTCACTTCAAAAAGGAAAAGGACGTCGCGGAACGTCACCACAAGAAGCTTCAGGAATTCCGTTCGACCCGCAAGAAGGAAACTCCCGAAAAGGTCGAAAAGAAAGCGGTCAAAGAAGAGGAACCCGTAAAGGTCGAAGAGGCCGAACCGGTCGAAGAAATTCCGGTTGCCGCGCCTACGGTAGAGGCTGCTCCCGTTGAGGCGGCACAGCTACCTGTGGCTCCGCCGACGGAAGCGCCCGCGGTTCCGGCTTCCGAGCCGAAACCGGTCGAAATCAAAAAGGAAGAAAAACCGGCGGCACGTCGTGGGCCGCAATCGCCGTTGGAGGCCGCAGTCGCGCGCGCGCAGAGGGGATTGACGATCAAGGGGAAGATGGAGCTGACCTCCCCGACGGCCGCAGCAACGGAATCGGAAGAAGAGAAGAAGAAGAAAAAGAAGAAAAAGAAGCTTCGGGAAGACACCAAAAAGGTCAAAGTTGCTCCCGCGAAGACAGAGGATGAGGAAGAGGCGAAGGGGCGCAAGCGGAAAAAGGTCCGTCGGGCTGAGGTGAATGAGGTGGAGGTCGCAAAGGCGATCCGCGAAACGCTGGCGGAATCCAGTGACGAAGCAGTCACCTCTCGCGCGGCAATTCGCAAGCGGAAGAAAGAGAAACGCGAAGAGGAGCAGCAGAAGATCCTCGATCAGATCGAGCGCGATCGGACGAGAGTCAAAGTCACGGAGTTTGTCACGGTCGGCGAGCTCGCCAACCTCATGCGTGTTTCTGTGGCGGAAGTCATCCAGAAGATCATGGGCCTCGGCGTCATGGTTTCCATCAACCAGCGCCTTGACAAAGACACGATTACGCTCGTCGCCGACGAATTCGGATTCCAGGTCGATTTTGAACACGAGTTCACGGCTGATGTCCTCCAGGACATTCCCGACGACGAAACCTCGCTGGTCACGCGTCCCCCGGTTGTCACCATCATGGGACATGTCGACCACGGGAAAACCTCTCTCCTCGACTATATTCGCAGTGCCAACGTGGTTGCCGGCGAATCCGGCGGCATCACGCAGCACATCGGCGCGTACGAGGTCACGCTGGACGGCAGCAAGCACATCACGTTTCTCGATACTCCCGGCCACGAGGCGTTTACTGCCATGCGTGCCCGCGGCGCACAGGTGACGGACATCGTCGTCCTGGTTGTTGCTGCAGATGACAGTGTCATGCCGCAAACGGTCGAGGCGATCAGTCACGCACAGGCCGCCGGCGTTCCAATTGTCGTGGCAATCAACAAGATTGACAAGCCCGAAGCAAACCCGGACCGCATTAAGCAGCAGCTGGCCGAAAAAGGACTTCTCGTCGAAGAGTACGGCGGCAAATCTCAGGTCGTGTCGCTCTCGGCAAAAACCGGAAAGAATGTGGACCAGTTGCTTGAGAAGATCCTCCTTGAAGCGGAAGTGTTGGACCTGAAAGCCAATCCGAACAGGGAAGCTCGTGGCGTGGTGGTCGAAGCAGAACTGGATAAAGGCAAGGGTATTACGGCAACAGTTCTTGTGCAGAAAGGAACCCTGAGAATCGGCGATTCGTTTGTCACGGGAGTCTGGAGCGGAAGAGTACGAGCCATGTTCGACGAACGGGGCCAGCGTATTGAAGTCGCCCACCCGTCCCAGCCGGTGCAGGTGATTGGGTTTGACGGAATCCCTCAGGCCGGCGATGCATTCGTCGTCCTCAAAGACGAGCGCGAGGCGCGGGATATATCCTTCCGACGGCAGCAACTCAAACGTGAGCAGGATTTCCGCCAGAGCCGGCGTGTCACGCTCGACGACATCTCAAAGCAGATCAAAGAAGGCCAGGTACGCGACCTCCCGGTCATCGTCAAAGCAGACGTCGACGGGTCCGCCGAAGCACTTTCCGATTCACTCATGAAGCTGTCGACGAATGAAGTGAAGGTGCAGGTTATTCACAAGGGCGTCGGAGGAATTTCAGAGTCCGACGTTCTCCTTGCTGTCGCGTCGCAGGCAGTCATCATTGGATTCCATGTGCGACCGAACCTCAAGGCGCGGCAACTTGCTCAGCTCGAGGACATCGACATCCGGTTGTACAGCATCATCTACGACGCAATCAACGAAGTGAAGAACGCCCTGGAAGGTATGCTTGCGCCGACCGTGTCCGAGGAGGTGCTGGCGACGGTGGACGTGCGGGACATATTCAAAATTTCAAAGGTTGGTACCATCGCGGGTTGTTACGTCAGGGATGGCAAAATCACGAGGAACAATCGCGTCCGACTGGTTCGAGACGGCGTTGTCGTGTTCGACGGTACGCTGGCTTCGCTCAAACGGTTCAAGGACGATGTCCGCGAAGTGGAGCAGGGCTTCGAATGCGGCCTTGGGCTCGAAAACTACAACGACTTGAAGGTGGGCGACGTTATCGAGGCCTATCATACGGTTGAGACAAAACGCAAGCTTGAATAAGGAGCAGGAACGTGTCGGTTCGGGTGGAGAAAGTCGCCTCGATCATCAAAGAGGAAGTGGGAGTTATTTTTCAACGCAATTTCACCATGGCGGAATACGGGCTGATCACTGTGACGGAGGTCCGCGTTACTCCTGACCTCAAAATCGCCAAGATCTATGTCAGCATTTTCGGCGACGCGGAGAGAAAAAGGAAGAGTCTTGCGATGATTGAAGCGCAGAAGTCGTTTGTTCGCTCCACATTGGGACACAATATTCGCTTGAAATTTACCCCCGAGATTTCGTTCTACCTGGACGAGACGATAGACCATGCGATGAAGCTCGAAGGAATTTTCAAGAAGATTCGCGACGACGCTTCACACAAGGAGCCGCAGGGTGGTGAATGACGGAAACCCTCAAACAGCATTGGGATTTTAGGGGCGAGGGAGAAGTTTTGCTGGTCGACAAGCCGTCGGATTGGACGTCGTTTGATATTGTCAAGAAGATCCGATCTCTCTTCAAGGTGAGAAAGGTTGGTCATGCCGGTACTTTGGATCCCAACGCAACCGGTTTGCTGATTGTCTGCACAGGGAAGCAAACGAAATCGATCGACCGGTTCGTCGGTGCGGAGAAGGAATATGAGGGGACGATGGAGCTGGGTTTGCGCACTCCGAGTTTTGATGCGGAGACCGAAGTGACGGAACGGAAAGATTCCTCGGCAGTCACGCCGGATGGTCTTGCAGACGCTGTCAGCAGCTTTGTCGGTGTGCGTAAGCAGGCTCCGCCGATGTATTCTGCAGCGAAATATGGCGGACGAGCACTCTATCGGTACGCGCGGCAGGGGAGAACGGTGGAGCGCTCTGAACGCGAAATCGAGGTGAAAAGTTTTCACATAACCCGGTTCGCGCCGCCCCTTGCGGAGTTCAACGTCGTCTGCTCCAAAGGAACGTATGTGCGGAGTCTCATCGATGAGCTCGGCCAGCAGCTTGGGTGCGGTGCCGTGATGAAGTCGTTGCGGCGTTTGCGAATCGGGGAATATCACGTCGACCAGGCATTGACGGTTGAACAGCTGATCGCGTTGAGAGATCGCCTGCAGATCAGTTCAGATTCCGTGTATGAGAGTAGTAAGACAACTTAGCGAAATTTTGTACGAGAAGAACTCTGTCGTCACGGTCGGTTCCTTCGACGGCGTTCATCGGGCGCACCGGGAAATTATCGCTGAAGTCGTTGAGCGCGCCAGGACGTTGAAGGGACGGAGTGTTGTGCTGACCTTCGACCCTCATCCGCGCGAAGTTCTCGGCAGCAAACGCGGCCCGTTCAAACTCCTGACCACCCTGGAAGAACGGCGGGCGATTTGTGAAGAGTTGGGAGTTGACCTGTTCTTTGTCATCGCATTCGATTTTGCGTTTTCCCGCCAAAGCTCGAGGGACTTTTACATGAAGTATCTCGTCAACGGCATCGGCGTCAGCGAAGTGATCGAAGGGTACGACCATCACTTCGGCCGCGACAGAGAGGGAAGTGTGGAAGAGATGCTGCACATGGGGAAGGAATTTAATTTTTCTATTGTTGCACTGAAACCGGTGGTGGTGGAAGGAACAACCGTCAGCAGCTCTGAAATTCGGAATCTGCTTGAGAGCGGAGATGTTGAGAAGGCGGCCCTTTTTCTGGGTCGTCCCTACGCTCTACGGGGGACAGTGGTCGAAGGGGACAAGCGGGGTCGGGAGCTGGGGTATCCCACAGCGAACATCCGGCCGGTGTCGACGAAGAAGCTTCTTCCGAAAGACGGGATCTATTTTGTGGCGGTCTCTGTTGGCGGAAGGAAGAAATACGGAATGGCGAGCATAGGCGTGCGACCGACATTCCACGATGATGGGGATCGCACGGTGGAAGTGAACATCCTCGACTTTGACGCGAGCATCTACGGCCAGGAAGTGGAGATTCAGATGCTGAAAAGACTCAGGGACGAACTCAAATTTGGTTCTGCGGAAGAGTTGGTGCGTCAGATGGACAAAGACAGGGAGCTGAGCCTGAAACTGAAGGCTGGCTACGAGTCCGGCTCGCACAACCATTGACCATGTTGTGAGCCACAAAAACACACCCAATGCACAAAGGTTTGAGTCTGTGTTTTTTGTGACTTCTCGTGGCAATTTAGAATACGACGCTAGAAAAATATTTCATTTATCATAAGGAGCAGCAATGCCAGTATCCAAGGAACAGAAGCAGGAATTTGTGAAGAAATACGGCAAGGGAGCCAACGACTCCGGCACCCCCGAGGTGCAGATTGCCATTATTACGGCCCATATCAACGGTCTCTCTCCGCATTTTGACAAGAATGTCAAGGACCACCACTCACGGTTGGGTCTTCTCAAGCTTGTCGGCAAGCGCCGGAGACTTCTTGCGTACCTGATGAAGAAGGATATCAATCGGTATCGCAAAATTACTCAAGAGTTGGATATCCGCAAGTAAACGCATAATGACGCGCAGGGAATTCGCCCTGCCCGATTGAAAGAAAAATTACAATGACGATGGTTCAAAAAGAAGTACAGCTGAGCGGAAAGACTTTTTCACTCGAAACAGGCAGATTCGCCAAACAGGCGGACGGTGCTGTGATGGTTCGATATGCCGACACGATGGTGCTCGCCACGGTGGTGAGTGCACGTGAACCGAAAGAGGGTAAGGATTTCTTCCCTCTGCAGGTGGAATACCGTGAGAAGACGGCGGCAGCCGGCAAGATTCCTGGTGGATTCTTCAAGCGGGAAGGACGACCGACCGAGAAGGAAATCCTTTCCTCACGGCTGATTGACCGGCCGATCCGGCCCATGTTTCCAAAGAATTACCGGAACGAAACTCAGCTGTTGGTGACAGTGTATTCCTCGGATATGCAACATGACGGCGACATTCTTGGCGCATGTGCAGCGTCCGCTGCCCTGCTCATTTCCGACGTTCCGTTTGACGGACCGATTGCCGAAGTACGTGTCGGGCGTGTGGACGGGAAATTCATTATCAACCCGACGTTTGGAGAGCTGGAACGAAGCGACCTGGATGTCACAGTCGCAGGGACGGACGATTCCATCGTGATGGTGGAGGGCGAATCCTCCGAGATTTCCGAAGCCGACATGCTGGAAGCATTGCGGGTCGGTCATGATGCGATCAAGACACTGTGTGCTCTTCAGAAAGAACTCGCCCGGGAAATCAAGAAACCCGTGCGTGCAATCGCCGAACCGGAAATCCCCGCAGGATTGCTGGAAGAGGTCAAAACGCTTGCGGCGAAACGTCTCCAGGAACTCAGCAAAACGGTCCTGACGAAGGAAGATCGCTCGGAGCAGACGAACAAGGTCTATACGGATATCCAGACCGCGCTCGCGGAACAATTCCCCGAGAAGGAAGGCCTGATTGACGAGTTGATTCATGATATTGAAAAAGATGCGATGCGGTCCACGATTCTCAATGAAAAAAAGCGCCTCGATGGGCGCAGTCTAAAAGACATCCGCCCGATCACCTGCGAGGTTGGGTTGCTGCCCAGAACGCACGGGTCGGCATTGTTTACCAGAGGCGAGACTCAGAGCTTGACGTCGGCGACCCTCGGTACCAAGATGGACGAGCAGATGATCGACGGACTCTTGCCGGAAACCACGAAACGCTTCATGCTGCATTACAACTTCCCGCCGTTCAGCGTCGGTGAAGTCGGTCGCGTAGGAGCAGTGGGACGGCGTGAAATCGGTCATGGAAACCTGGCGGAGCGTTCGTTGAAGAAACTCATGCCGGGAGAGAAGGATTTCCCCTACACCCTTCGGATCGTTTCGGACATCCTGGAGTCGAACGGTTCCTCGTCGATGGCAACGGTTTGCGCAGGCAGCCTCGCGTTGTTTGACGCGGGCGTCCCGATGCGACGTCCGGTCGCCGGCATTGCCATGGGACTTGTGAAGGAAGGTTCCAAGGTCGCTATCCTGAGCGATATTCTCGGGAATGAAGACCACCTTGGCGACATGGACTTCAAGGTTGCTGGCACGACGGAAGGAATTACCGCGTTCCAGATGGACATCAAGATTAAGGGGATTTCATTCGACGTTCTTGAGCAGGCGCTTGCTCAGGCCCGGGAAGGTCGGATGCATATTCTGCAGGTCATGTCCCAGACCATCTCCGCACCGAGAGCCGAACTTTCGCGGTTTGCTCCGAGGTTGCAGACAGTCATGATTCCGGTCGATATGATCGGCACGCTGATTGGTCCGGGCGGCAAGAATATCCGCCAACTGGTGAAGGACAGCGGCGCGGAGATCAACATTGACGATGACGGGACGGTCACGGTCGCTGCAGTGGAGAAGGAATCCGCCGAAATTGCCCTTAAGTACATTCGCAGCATTATCGAAATGCCAGAGGTTGGAAAGGCCTACAAGGCCACCGTCAAGAAGATCATGGACTTCGGCGCGTTCGTGGAGATTCTTCCGGGGAAAGAGGGTCTCGTTCATGTCTCGCAGCTCGATGTGAAGCGTGTGGAGAAGGTCGACGATTTCGTCAAACTTGGCGATGTTATCGAAGTCAAGCTGATGGCGATCGACAGAGAAGGACGGCTTAGTCTGAGTCGCAAAGCGCTTCTGCCGGGTGGCGAGAACGCAGCGGAGGAAATGGCAAAAGCAGCCGAGCGTCGTAGCTCAGGCGACCGCGGAAAGCCCCGTGGGGACAGAGACCGCAGGCCTCACCGCTAGTCCTTTTTCTTGTTCGTTAATCCTCACGCTGAAAGACTTTCCATCGGTGTGAGGATTTTTCTTTAATAGAAACATTTCACAGAGATCACAAAGAGAAGCAGAGGTCACAGAGAAGAGATTGTGATTGAATGGTTTGGAATCCATCTCATATCATTTTCATTTTCGGTTTTGAACTTCTGTGTCCTCTGTGAAATGGCTTTAAACCCCCGAATCCCAGGATGAACCTCGAAATCACCCCCGCATCCTCTCTCCGCGGCACGGTTACCGTCCCGGGCGACAAATCCATCTCGCACCGGGCGTTGATGATCGGTTCGCTGGCAGACGGGCTCTCTGAGGTCAGCGGCTTTTCCGGTGCTGCAGACCCGAAAAGCACGCAGGCCTGCCTGAAATCTCTCGGCGTCGAGTTTGAACGGAAAAGCGACCTGCTGCTCATTCACGGAAAGGGATTGCGTGGTCTCAACAAGCCCGTGGGAGACCTCGACGCCGGCAATTCGGGCACGACGATGCGTCTGATGGCAGGAATTCTCGCCGGACAGACATTTGACTCGGTTTTGATTGGCGACGAATCCCTCAGTCGTAGACCGATGAAGCGTGTCGTCGATCCGTTGCGTCAAATGGGGGCGCGGATTACGGGGACAGCCCTGGGAACCGCGCCGATTTCGATTCGCGGCACGGAAAAGCTCCATGCAATTGATTATGCCCTGCTGGTTCCGAGCGCTCAGGTGAAATCGGCAATTCTATTTGCGGGATTGTACGCTGACGGGACGACAGTAGTACGTGAGCCGTCGAAAACCCGTGATCACACGGAGCGCATGCTGGATCTTAGAGTCACGGAGAAGGTCGGAGTTCGCATCGTCGAGGTAGAAGGAGGGAAACGGATTCCAGGAAAAAAGTTTGTGGTTCCCGGAGACCTTTCGTCCGCCGCATTTCTCATTGCCGCTGCGATGATTCTCAAGAATTCCGAGGTGCGGGTGTCGAACGCCGGTCTCAATCCGACACGCACGGCTGTCCTGAATATTTTCAAAGAAATGGGGGGAAAGATCGAAATCGAGAACGAGAGGTTAGCGGGAGGGGAGCCGTTTGGAGACATCGTTGCCCGAAGCTCAAATCTCACATCCGACATCTCAATTCGGGGTTCAAAGGTAGCCGCCTTGGTCGACGAAATCCCTATCCTCGCCACAACCGCTTTGTTTGGAGAAGGATATTTTGAAGTTCGTGATGCAACGGAGCTTCGTCATAAGGAGTCGGACCGGATCGCGTCCATCGTAAGAAATTTGCAGATTCTTGGTTGCGATGTTGAAGAATATCCGGATGGGTTTGCTTTTGAAGCGGGGAATGAGTTAAGGGGGGGGGTGATCGACAGCTTTCTCGATCACCGTATTGCGATGGCGTTTGGCGTTGCGGGATTGAGCATTCCGGGAATCACGATCAAGGGCGCCGAATGCGTGGATATTTCTTTCCCCGGATTCTGGAGGATCCTGCAGGGTTTGACGCACTAAGGGAGAGTCATGGAGTCAGAAAACAAACGGAACAATGCGTTTGGTGCGGGCAGCGTAAGAACTGTACTCGGGATATCGTTCCACGACCAACCGCTCTTCAGCATACATGCGCAAAAGGAGGCCGGATGTTGCGGCGACTGCAAGGAGAGTGTTCAAAACGGAGAAGTGAGACAATGCAGCGGCCCACAGGAAATACATTATGGACGCATAAATCGGATGGCGTAGGTATCGATACGGTCCCGACGTAACCAAACCACCTTCTGTGGGATCTGCCGATGCATGAAAACTCCGTCCGCCAAACGTAAGACGGGCCCAAAGCATGAGAATCGCCGCTGCAATTTGTACGCCTATCGCTACCGCCCCGACACCGAAGATCGATTGCCGGAAAACAAGAGTCACCATGCTTGCAACGGCAACGACCAGACCGATTCTTGATGCAACGATGGAGTCCATGCGAGATCTTAGGGCAGGTGAAGGAGCTAGAGAAGCGAAAAGTGAAAGGTGAAAAGTAAACCGTAGATAGTGAATCGTAAATCGTGAATAGTGAAACATGCAAAACTGGAAACTCTAAACTCACAACTCGGAACTCTTAACTTTCAACTTACAACTTTCAACTGTTCCATCTCGATCTACAATCTACAATCGACAATCTACAATCGACAACCTACAATTTCACCACCTGATGCTTAAACTTATCAATCTCTATCTCATTATTCAGCCATCGCACAAATTCCAATCCATACTTATTCAAGAAATACAGCACGTTCAGCTCGCGCTCCTGGAAGTTTGAGTTCGGAAACAGGAAAATTGCTGCCTTGTCGATTTGACGCAGGTAGACTTCGTGCTGACGCTTCTGCGCAGCAAGGGTCTTCTCTTTCAACACATCGATCTGGGATTTGATCTTTCCGAGTGTGTTGTCGAGCGCTCCCATAAGGGTTGGATCGATGGTCTGCATCCCGCTTCGCAAACTGTTCAAAGATTCTTCGATGGCGCCGTTGGTGCTGGCGAAGAGTTCATCGACTTTGAAATCCGAAATCTGCACCGCGATCTTCTGCTTCAGAAACTCCACATCCTCAAAAAACTGTGTGACCTGCAATGCAAACCGGGTCAACACTTTCTCCACCTTTTCTTCAAGTATTGTCACACTTGCCCGCGGATAAATGATTGGCTCGGGTATGTTGAATTCTTCGTACAACGGCCGGAATTGCGCAAAATAAGCGACTTCCGAGGGTCCTGCTACGTAGGCGGCGGTGGGGAGGAGCCAGTCCTGACATATCGGTCTGAGCACAACATTCGGACTGAACAGCTCGGGCGAATTCTTAAGAAATCCGCTCATCTCTTCCTTCGTGATATGCTGGCGGGTTCCTTTTAGTGAGTAGCCGTCTGGGTGGGGCTCGATGGGATACCGTCCGCCTCCATGAAAAAGGAAAAGGTTGATCGAGCGGGGCTTCACCTGTGCATGGTAAATGTTTTCGAGCTCTACACTTTGGTCGATCACGAGCTGTCCGATCTTCGGCGTATCCGTGATCTCCCGTTGGAAAATGGGAGCTACGAGTTTCTTGGCATCGGGATCGTTCGGGTCGAAAAAGATTAATCCCGAGTCTTCAACCAGAACATTCATCAAATGCACAAAGGCTTTGTTGAAGGTCATTCCCTTCTGATACGCTGTTTTGAAGAGGTCCAAAACCTTCGGCTTGAACTCCGTCTGGATGAGCGTCTGATCGATCGCTCCGAAAAGGTCGTTGATCGAGTCCGTAAATTCAATTTTCCCGACCGCCCCGACGTTCTTCTTTTCTCTCTTCGCTTCAAGAGGATATTCGATATGAACCAGATCGTTCGATCCATTAATCAAATTAATCCTGGTCACTTCTTCGTAGTCGTGATCCTCGCCCTCCAGCCAGAACACCGGCACAGCGTGATAGTCCTGGTACTTTGCATTGATCTGCTCCGCGAGTTTGATCGCCGTCAGGGTTTTGTAGATGGTATAGAGGGGACCCGTAAAGAGGCCGACCTGTTGTCCCGTGACGACGGCAACGGTGTTGTCGTTCAACAGGAGGTCGATATTCGCCAAAGTCTTGATGCCGCACTGGAAATTGCGGTTCTGGTTGGAGAGGATCTGGACGATCGGCCCGCGATCCATCGCACGATTTGAGACTTTTTCCAGCACGGAGCGCCAGGCGCTCTCATCCCGGAAGTTGCCGCCGTAGAATTTCTGAACCTTTTGGTAATCGCCGATATAGTCGAGGAATAACCGACTAAATGCTCCATCGGTGATGTTGAGGTCCTTGTAGTCGATCCAGGTCATGGGGAAGGTTTCCGAAAAGTGATACGTGGCTCCTCGAACCGTGTCAATATAGCATTTTGACGAGCCGTGTGCAAGGCACCCATTAATGACAGTAGCAACAATGACCTGTAGGTTCAATCAAAAGGGGGAAATGAAATTGACACCGTAAACGATTGACATGAAAGTCGTCGGAACGACGTTCGCAGGAATGATTCCTGGAATTTTTCTTGACAATAGGAACACCCATAGCTATATTGGAGCATTATCAGAGGAAAAAATCGCACCCACTCTCGCGGAATTCTCAAGAACGGTAAATGAGTGATACCCCGATAGCATCTTTACCAAGCATCAAGCCCGCGTCTCCTCCCGCGCCAAAAAAGAAAAAAAAATCTCCTCTCGTGGCCATTGTCCATCCCGAAGGATGCACCGGTTGCGAAGTGTGCATTGAATTCTGTCCCGTGGATTGTTTGTACAAGATTCCCGGGCCTGAGAATCCTGAGGAGCATGGTTACGTCAGTGTGAACGGAATCGTTGTTGTTGACGAAGAGATCTGCATTGGCTGCAAGCTGTGCGCGAAGTACTGTCCGTGGGAAACCATCGACATGGTGAAGAGGGAAGATGAGGTTGCTGCCGCAGCCTGACGGTTGATTGCGGACGCCGTTCGTGAATGGCGCCGCTCATCGAATTCGACACTCTTTAAAGCACGAAGGAATGTCAATGTCAGATCAAGTTCCCGATATCGCGTCAGCCAACCAGCCTGCGGCTGCACCTCCGCCGAAACCGGCTCCCCAGCTGACAACTTCCCCCGTACGAAAAGCCAAGCAGGATCGCGCTCCGGAAAAAGACCCCGGCATCTGGCGCATGAGTCGGCGGAACCTGCTTTCCGTTGTCGGATGGCTCGGCTTTCTCGGATTCATTGTCACCTCCACGGTCGGCGCACTGCGCTTCATGTTTCCCCGCGTTCTGTTTGAACCCTCCACGAAGTTCAAGGCAGGATTTCCCCAGGATTTTGTGGTCGGCGAGGTCAGCGAAAAATTTAAGGATGAAAAACGGGTCTGGATCATCCGCGAGAAAGAGGGTTTCTACGCCCTCATCTCCATTTGCACACACCTTGGCTGTACACCCCGCTGGCTTCCCTCTGATATCAAATTCAAGTGTCCCTGCCATGGAAGCGGATTTTACAAGACCGGAATGAATTTCGAAGGCCCTGCGCCGCGGCCCCTCGAACGCGCTTCGATCGGCCTGGCGGACGACGGTGAGCTTGAAATCGACCGGAGCGTCAAGTTCTTGTATGAAAAGGGGGAATGGACCAAGCCGGGTGCATTCCTGCCGTACACAGGTTAAGAGGAGATTTATTCGATGCTTGAATCCTTCAAGAAAACTGAAGTCTATAAATCGATCTTCCGGCATTCCTATCAGGACACGCAGCGGAACCGCGCTCTCCAGATTGTCGACAACGTTTTTCTCCATCTGCATCCTGTCAGAGTTCCGCGCCATGCAACGAACATCGGATACACATGGGGAATGGGTGGTATTACGTTTCTTCTCTTTCTTATCCTCACGATCACCGGCATCATCCTGATGTTCTACTACAGGCCGACTGCTCAGTACGCGTATGAGGACATGAAGTACCTGATGAACGACGTCCCGTTCGGTCCACTTATTCGCAACATGCATCGATGGGCTGCGCACGCGATGGTCCTGACGGTTATGCTGCACATGTTCCGCGTGTTCCTCACCGGATCGTACAAACCACCCCGCCAGTTCAACTGGGTGGTCGGTGTGCTCCTGCTCGTGTTGACATTCCTTCTGAGTTTTTCCGGATATCTCCTTCCGTGGGACCAGTTGTCGATATGGGCGGTGACGGTTGGAACGAACATGGCGCGTGCAACTCCGCTGCTTGGACACGAAGGTCCGTTTGGTGCACAGCTCGGTATGCGCCCGGATAACGACGTGCGGTTCGTGCTGCTCGGCGGAACGGAAGTCGGCCCTCCGACGCTGCTTCGATTCTATGTCGGTCATTGTATTTTTCTTCCGGTCATTGCGACAATCTTTATGGCGGTCCATTTTTGGCGTGTAAGGAAGGACGGAGGTATTTCGGGTCCGGACACGGGGAAGAAGACGTTTTAGAAGCAAACCGCAAAGGACGCAGAGTAGACGCAAAGATCGCAAAGAGAAGACAAAAGTCATGAATTAATTTTTGCTTTGCGCCCTTTGCGACTCCTTGGCGACTTTTGCGGCTAAATTCACCAGTTCTACACCCGTCATCGGCACTGCCAAAAACATGTTTGAGAGCACCCTATGAGCCAGTTCCTCGAAATCATCACGAAGCCGGACAATATCCCGATTGTTCTTCTGTTGGTTTCAGTCGTCTACTTCACCATCCATGCCTGGAAGAAGGCGCGCAAGAATGACAGTCAGGATCTGCCGGATGAGGCGAAGCAGGATGACAAGGTACAGGTCTGGCCGTATCTCGTGCGCGTGGAGTTTCTGGCGACAATTGCCGTGATGGCGGTGATGGTTATCTGGTCCATCACGCTCGACGCTCCGCTTGAAGAGCCTGCGAACCGCGCGCTCACGCCCAATCCGTCGAAGGCGCCCTGGTATTTTCTCGGACTTCAGGAAATGCTCGTGTATTTTGATCCGTGGATTGCAGGCGTAGTGCTTCCTTCTCTCATTATTGTCGGGCTCATGGCCATCCCGTACATCGACATCAACGAGAAAGGGAACGGCTACTACACGTTTAAGGAACGCAAGTTTGCGGTGACCACATTTGCGTTCGGTTTTCTCATCCTCTGGGTATTCCTGATCTTCATCGGAACGTTTCTCCGGGGGCCTGGGTGGAACTTCTTTTTGCCCGGCGAAAGATGGGATCCGCACTACGTTGCCGTCCTGACGAACGTCGATTTTTCGGAGATGTTCGGGATCCCAACCCGCATGCCGGATGCCTCAATCAATCCTGTAGCTTTCATCTTCGGCGCCGTCGTGGTGCTGGGTTATTATTCCACGATTCCGCTGTATTGGTTGAAGAAGCAGAATACAGAGCTCATGAAAAAACTCGGGTTTCTGAGATATTCAATTGTATCGTTTTTGTTCGTCACCATGGTGGGGTTGATCATCAAGATTATCTTGCGGCTGGCTCCGCTTGCGTTCGGTGCGAGTCCGGTTAAGTATATCTGGGTTACCCCCTGGTTTAACATATAACCACGAAGGACACGAAGAGCACGAAGATCAGGTCACTTACTGAAACACGAATTCTCGAATGCAACGAGTAGAGCTAAAGAGATATTTCAAGAGCACATATTACTTAGTGTCCTTTGTGCCCTTCGTGGTAAAACGACTTTCAATTCTCAGCGGACAGTTCGATGTTTGAAAAACGTTCGGTGCGAATCCGGTTAAGTATATCTGGGTTACCCCCTGGTTTAACGTATAACCACGAAGGACACGGGGAGCACGAAGATCAGGTCACTTACTGAGACACGAATTTCTCGAATGCAACGAATAACACGAATGAGACATCGTTCATTGAAGGCTGCGTATTTACCCTTAGTGTTCTTGGTGTCCTTCGTGGTATCTTTCAAATCTTGTGGACAGATAAATGTTCGATAAGCGATCACAAACACCTGTCGAATCCCGCAACTACGAGCTGTTCTACGTTGCGTTCAGTGGATTGCTGTTCCTCGGGACGGTATGGGCGGTGTGGGATGAAGTGAAGGTGCGACGGCCGTGGAAGGAATATCAGGCCCGCTACTACGAGCTGTATGCTCAGAAAACAGACTCCCTGCGCCAGGCGGCGTTGCAGGAAATCGATTCATCCCAGGCAGCGCAATTGAATCAGGCGCTGGCGGAGGCAAACAAGGGGCTGGAGTCTGACGAGTACATGAAGACGGTAAAGGCGAAGGAGAAACTGCAGGAAGACCTCGATATTGCGACGCGCGAATGGAGGTTTGCGCGAAGCCGATCTGACGCGGCGTATTTCCAGTATAAGAAAGCCCTCTCGGAAGGGAAGTCTGGGTTGAGCGAGAAAGTCGAATTGGACAAGCACGATGCCGCCATCGCCAGGCATTTCGGCGAGAAGACCGACCTCGAAAGCAAGGTTGCGACGCTCGACATCGTCGTCAACAAGTATAAAGATGCAGTTATGAAAGCCCAGGCGGACCTGAAAGCTATGTACGCAAAGGCCAACGGGTTTGCCTCAAAGATCGAGAAGGCAAAAGCGGCGCCGATCGCTGTACGACAGCTTGTGCTGAATGATTTTGAGTTGACTCCGTTTCAGGAAATCAAGGCCCGGGTGGATCGCTGCCAGACCTGTCATGCCGGATGGGCGGACGATGTTATGGCGGATGCACCGGAGCCCTATCGCAAACATCCGATGCCGGAACTTCTGGCAAAGCACAATCCGGAAACATTCGGCTGCACTCCCTGCCATCGTGGTCAGGGTCCTGCGCTCACGACTGGGTTTGCTCACGGCGACGAGGACCATTACTGGGAGACGCCGATTCTCAGAGGAAACGACGTCTACGCTACCTGCAATTCGTGTCATTATAACGAATCTGTCCTCAAGTATGCTCAACCGTTCACGCGTGCCAAGCAACTCATCATCGATTCAGGCTGCTACGGCTGTCATGAAATCAAAGGATATTCCGACCTCGCGAAAATCGGCCCGCCGCTGAATTCCGTGACTGCCAAGGCGAAACCGGAGTGGATCTTCCGGTGGGTTCGGAATCCGAAAGAGTACAATCCGCATACGCGAATGCCGAATTTCAAATTCACGGACGACCAGGCCGAGGCCGTCACGGCATTTCTCGTGAATCTCTCCAAGTCATCCAACTTTGAATTTGCGAGACCCCGCGGATCATTTGTCGGCGGGAGTGCGGCCCAGGGGAAAAGAATCTTTGAATCGGTCGGATGCCAGGCATGCCATGTCGCCGGGAATTTCATGACGGTTCGCGACTCCCGTGGAACAACGTACGACATCGCACCGGAACTGACTCGCGTGGGAAGCAAAGTTACCGGAGATTGGCTCTTTGATTGGCTCAAGAATCCGCGTCATTACAATCCGGAAACTCGAATGCCGAGTCTGAGGCTTTCCGACTCGGAGGCAAGAGACGTCGTCGCGTACCTTCTTACCATGAAGGATGACCGGACGTTTGAGAAGAAGACGCTCGACCTTGGCAATCCCGACCTGATCGCGCGCGGGGACAAGCTGATACGTGAATATGGTTGTTTCGGCTGTCACGACATCAAAGGGACGGAGAAGGAGGGAAAAGTTTCTGTCGAGCTTTCGGAGTTCGGTCGAAAGAAGGCCGAGCAGATGGATTTTGGGGACACCAAGGAGCTCAGCCATGTGGGGACAGAAGAGTTTCGGGTAGATTCGACCGGAGCGGTCTGGGTTCAACATACGTGGAGAGGATGGGTGTACGGTAAATTAAGGAATCCGCGACAATATCTGACGGAACGTATTGCCCAGAAGATGCCGATCTTCACGTTCAACGACGAAGAAATCCGGGAACTGAGGCTTTTCCTCATCAGTATGACGAAGGATGTTCCGTTGCCGAAGTATCAGCAAGTCTACGACAAGCGAAAGCAGGACATTGAAGCCGGACGCCGCGTAACGATGCGGTACAATTGCATGCAATGTCACCAGCTCGAAGACCGCGGAGGGTACGTTCTTGCAAAGTACGAGGAGCCTGCGATAGGTCCGCCGTTGCTTCCGGAAAGCCAGGGAGCAAAGGTGCAGGAGCCTTGGCTCCATAATTTCCTGAAGAACCCGACAACGATTCGCCCGTGGCTGCAAATACGCATGCCGACGTTCAGTCTGACCGATGAAGAAGTCTCAAAAGTCCAGAAATACTTCCTCGGGATGTCAAAACAGGATCTTGAAATCAGGGATTACGCAGCGACGGTCGCCGATCCCAAATACGTTGGAACAGGCAAGAAGCTTTTTGATACGTACCAGTGCGGAAAATGTCATCCCTCCGGCCCGGTGAAGCTGGGAGGAGAGCAGACGGCGTCAGATCTCGCACCGAATCTGGCCATGGCGAGCTCCCGGTTGAAGCCCGAGTGGATTATTCAATGGCTGAACGATCCGCAAAAGCTGCAGCCCGGCACGCGGATGCCCGCATTCTTCTTTGAAGGGAAAGGACCTGACGAGACGGTGTATGGAGGAAGCTCGGATGAGCAGATCAAAGCTCTTCAGAACTATGTTTGGAGTCTCGGCCGTCGAAGCGCGGCGGTCGCAGACATAAAGTAGTACGTTCACCATCAGTAACTCAAAGGATTCAAATCTAAGGAAGGAGTAATTTCATGCGTAAGATCATGTTGGCTGTCGCGGTCCTGGTACTTGCCCTGACCGCTTCACTTGTGGCGGGGGATGTGTCAGGTAAAGTAACATTCGAAGGGAAGGCGCCTGCTGCTTCGCGCATTCTCATGAATGCAGACCCCGTCTGCAAGAAAGCTCATGCAACAGACGTGTACGGTGAAGAGGTTGTTGTCAACAAGAACGGAACGTTGAAGAACGTTCTGGTGTATGTGAAGGATGGACTCGGTGGAAAAACGTTCGCGACACCTTCTGACAAACTTCTGTTCGATCAGATGGGTTGCGTCTACAAGCCCCATGTTCTCGGCATTATGGTCAACCAGGAGCTGGAAATCAAGAACAGCGACCCAACGCTCCACAACGTTCATAGCCTGTCCAAGCTCAACACGCAGTTCAACCAGGCTCAGCCCATAAAGAACATGAAGATGACCAAGAAATTCGACAAACCCGAGACCTTCAAGGTCAAGTGTGAAGTCCACAGCTGGATGGGCGCGTACATCGGCGTCTTCAGTCATCCGTTCTACGGCGTAACCGGCGATGATGGATCCTTCACACTGAAAGGACTCCCTGCCGGTGAGTACACGGTCGAGGCCTGGCACGAAAAATACGGTGTGCAGACCGGTAAAGTGAAGGTCGACGCAAGCGGAAAGGCAACGCTTGACTTTAAGTTCAAAGGCTAATCACCTCCATCCAGGCGCCGGCCTGAACGGGGCGGCGTCTTCATCGGGGAAAGGAACCCACATTGGAACACGTAACGACCGCTGAGCATAGCGTTCACGGACATGTCCACGAAGCCCATCAGGGCTTCTGGCGTACCTATTGGTTCTCCCAGGACCACAAAGTCATCGGAGTGCAGTACGGCATCACCGCGCTCCTGTTCCTGCTCTTTGGATTCACGCTGATGATGATCATGCGCTGGCAGCTCGCATATCCGGGCCAGCCTATTCCGTTCATCGGGCAATGGTTGGGCGAGGCGAATGCGCCGGGTGGAATCATGCTGCCCGAGTTCTACAACCAGCTTGGTGCGATGCACGGGACAATTATGGTGTTCCTCGGTGTCGTGCCGCTGGCAGTGGGAGCATTCGGGAACTACGTTGTTCCCCTGCAGATTGGGGCGCCGGACATGGCGTTCCCCAAACTGAACATGGCCAGCTATCACTGCTACTTCTGGGGCGGCGTGATCATGCTTGCGAGCTTTTTTGTTCCAGGTGGAGCAGCGAACTCGGGGTGGACTTCGTATGCACCGCTTGCGACGATCGCGACCGAAGGCCAGACGTTCTGGCTCATTGGTATGATCTTTCTGATCACATCATCGCTTCTCGGGTCGGTGAATTTCATTACGACGATTGTTCAGCTCCGCGCCCGGGGCCTGTCGTTCATGCGTTTGCCGTTCTTCGTGTGGGCACAGCTCGTCACATCGTTCCTTCTTCTTCTTGCATTTCCGCCGCTCGAAGCAGCGGGCATTCTGCAGCTTATGGATCGACTTGCGGGAACAAGCTTCTTCCTGCCGAGCGGCCTCGTTGTTTCCGGGCAGCCGTTGCAGGTGAGTGGAGGAGGGAGCCCAATCCTCTGGCAGCATCTCTTCTGGTTCCTGGCGCATCCGGAAGTCTATGTGCTTATCCTTCCCGCCATGGGTATTGTCGGGGAAATCATCGCCAACAACACGCGAAAGCCGTTGTGGGGATACAAATCCCTGGTGTATGCAACGATCTTCCTCGGATTCATGTCGTTTATCGTCTGGGCACATCACATGTTCCTGACGGGCATGGGAACGACGATCAGCACGTTCTTCCAGACGACAACGATGATCATTTCCATCCCGTCCGTTATTATTCTGACAGCTCTGATTCTTTCCTTGTGGGGCGGGTCGATCCGCTACAACACGCCGATGCTCTTCGCCCTGGCTTTTCTTCCCATGTTCGGCATCGGAGGACTGACGGGCCTGCCCCTGGGCCTGGCTCCTACCGATATTCATCTTCATGACACATACTACGTCATCGGCCATTTCCACTATGTGGTCGCCCCGGGTACAATTTTCGCCCTGTTCGCCGGCGTGTATTTCTGGTATCCAAAGGTCACCGGTCGGCGGATGAGCGAAACGCTCGGGAAGATCCACTTCTGGGGATCGCTTGTGGCGATCAACTTTATCTTCATGCCGATGTTCATCCAGGGTCTGGCGGGAGTTTCGCGACGGCTCTACGACGGCGGTCAGCAGTATGCACACGCTCAGGGCGTTCTGTATCTGAACGAGGTCATGTCGGTCGCGGCCTGGACGCTCGGATTGTTCCAGCTGTTTTTCATCTTCAATTTCTTCTGGAGCATCAAGAAAGGCAAAAAAGTTTCTGAGAATCCGTGGGAAGCAACAACGCTCGACTGGGCTACTCCGACACCTCCTCCGCACGGGAATTTTCTTACGCCTCCGGAAGTATACAGGGGCCCGTACGAATACAGTGTGCCTGGGAACCATAAAGATTACCTTCCCCAAAACGAATCCGCAAAGGTTTAAGCGCCATGCAAATCCCCTATACGGTCGACGCCCGGTCGGATACCGGGCTCTTTAACGGAAAGCTGGGCATCTGGCTGTTCCTCGCGTCCGAAGTCATGCTGTTCGGTGCGCTCTTCTCGTCGCTTGTGTTGCTACGAACGGGCGCCGAAACCTGGCCGCATGGCTGGGAACTCCTGAACGTGCCCCTTGCAACCATCAACACGGCGGTGTTGATTACCTCCAGCGTAACGATGGTGATGTCCTGGGCCTCGCTCATGATGAAGGAGTTCAAGAAGTTCAAGATGTACATGGGAGCTACGATTCTTCTTGCGTTCGTGTTTCTTGTCATCAAGGGATTCGAGTACGGACACAAGTTTGAACTCGGTCATTTTCCCAGCACGGACAACTTCTATGCAATCTATTTTACGTTGACCGGGCTCCATGGTCTGCATGTGATCGGGGGAATCGTGGTCAACACGTATCTGTGGGGTGTGGGAAGCAAGATGTGGCAGACGGACCCCCAGCGATTTACGAATCGAGTGGAAATCGCCGGTCTCTATTGGCATTTCGTCGACCTCGTATGGATATTCCTTTTTCCCGTCCTGTATCTTCTCTAAGGAGCGATCATGTCTGACGCACATTCCGTCGATATCAAAAAGCACGTCCGGACCTACATCATCGTCTTTGTGTCGCTCATGGCACTGACGATGGTGACGGTTTCCGTGTCATACCTGCACCTTTCAACGCTTCCTGCTGTGCTGGTTGCCCTGACGATCGCGCTCATCAAAGGATCGCTGGTCGCCGGTTATTTTATGCATCTCATTTCAGAAAAGAAGCTCATCTATTTCGTCCTGATCCTGACCGTGGTGTTCTTCTTTGCGCTGATGCTGCTTCCCGTGGGACACATGCACGACAACATTAATATAGGCCGCCATGTCTCTTAAAGGATTTCACATCTTTTTTATCGGAATTGCGACACTCTGCACATTCGGGTTCGGCATCTGGCTCCTGACCTACGATGGCCGTGGTCCCGTGGAGATCTCTGGCGCCGTTGGCGCGTTCTTGTGCAGTCTGCTGCTCGTCCTCTACGGCCGGCGATTTCTCAGGAAGTTCCGGCATATCAGTTCCATGTGAGAAGGAGGAAAACTCCATGAAGCGATCGATGATCATCGGAATAGTATTCTTGGTTGCACTCAGCATGCTACCGTCGAGAACTGCTGCGTGCCCGGTTTGTTACGGCGACACGAATTCAGCGATGGCGGAGGGAGTAAACGCGGCAATTCTGGTTCTTCTGGGGATCACGGGAAGCGTTCTGGGCCTTCTGAGCGCAGTGTTTCTGAGGATCCGGAAGCGGATGAAGCTGACCATGAACGGTTCTGTCGATTATCCAAGCATGAATTAACGAAGGAGAAAGTTTCACAATGCACGATCTCTTGCGCTTACCGATTGATGCTTCTGCCCACGGGCCCGAAATTGACAACATGATTGTTGTCATTCACTGGCTGATGCTCGTTCTGTTTGTGGGATGGGGGAGTTTCTTTGCCTTTGTGCTCATCCGTTTCCGACGGTCGAAGAACCAGACGGCAAATCATGACGGCCTTCAAAGTCATTTTTCTTCGTATCTTGAAGTCGGAGTGGCGATCTTCGAGGCCATCCTGCTCATCGGATTTGCCTTTCCTCTCTGGGCCAAGCGTGTGAATCAGATACCCGACGAGAAGACCGCAACCGTCGTGCGCGTTGTGGCGGAACAGTTCGCATGGAATGTCCATTACCCCGGCGCAGACGGCGTGTTCGGCCGGACCGATATCAACCTGGTTAGCTCGGACAACCCTCTGGGCCTGGATCGCTCGGACCCGTATGCCAAGGACGATATCACAACGATTAATCAGCTCAACCTCCCTGTGGAGAAACCGGTCGTTATACATCTGTCGAGCAAGGATGTTATCCACAGTTTCAACCTTCCGTTATTCCGCGTGAAGCAGGATGCTATTCCGGGTGAAGTCATCCGAGTCTGGTTTATCCCCACTATGACGACGGATCAGATCCGCATACAGTCGATTCAACACGTGGCCCTTAAACAGGGGAATTATCCAGCGGTGCTTGCATCGACAAGTGCGGTTGAGGACTACAATGCAAAAGATGGAACACCCATCGTTTCAAAGGGAGGAAGCATATCTGAGGAGATCGTCCCACAACTTCTTCAGGCGGGCATCACGTCCGTAGTAGTTGCGCCGGACACGCCGACGGAAATCGCCTGCGCGCAGCTCTGCGGACTGGGACATTTCAGGATGCGGGGATTCGTAACGATCCAGACTCCTGAAGAATATCAAGCCTGGCTGCAGCAACAGGCAACTATGCTGGCACCCGAACCTGCACCATCGAATTGACTTCATGAACGAATATAAGCGCGCGCTCCACTGGTATACAGTTTTTGTCTCGTTCTGTACCGTCCTTTTGCTTGTTGCCGGAGGATTGGTCACAAGCACGGGATCCGGGCTCGCTGTGCCGGATTGGCCGTTGTCGTATGGACAAGTGATGCCCCCGATGGTCGGAGGTATCTTCTTCGAACACGGACACCGCATGATCGCATCGTTTGTTGGATTTCTTACGGTCATCCTGACATTCTGGATCATGAAGGTTGAGAAGCGACGCTGGGTTCGATGGATTTCCGTGGCATCGCTTGCCGCGGTGATCCTGCAGGGCCTCCTGGGCGGATTAACAGTCTACCTCCTTCTTCCACCCGCAGTCTCCGCAAGTCACGCAACGCTTGCCCAAACCTTCTTCTGCCTCGTTGCTTCGCTTGCACTGTTCTCTTCCCGTTGGTGGCTAACTCGTTCTCCGGCATCGATCTCCATTCCCCGGAATACGATGGTGATTGTGGCGATGTCTGTTGTTGCTGTCTATATCCAGTTGATTCTCGGTTCAGTCATGCGGCACACGGATTCCGGCCTTGCCGTTCCGGACTTTCCACTCGCGTACGGACAGCTGGTTCCATCCTTATCCTCCGAGTCTCTTGCGAAGTACAACGAACAGCTCATCCGTTCAGATCTTCGTCTCGCCGCGGATGGCGCAATTGAAAGGGGCCAAATCGTCATTCATATGCTCCATCGTTTCTGGGCAGTTGTGACGTCGATCTTTGTTATCGCCAGTGCCTTCAAGCTTCGGAAATTATCGGGGATTTCACGGAGGTTCGGGTCGCTCAGTCTTGCGCTCATCGGGGTGGTTGTTCTTCAGTTCTCTCTCGGGGCTTTGACGGTACTGACTCATACATCCGTTGAAATTGCAACGGCGCACCAGACCGTGGGAGCGTTACTCCTGGTTACCGTTGTGCTGTCTGCTCTGCATCTGTATCGCATTGCGCCCGTTCGATTGATTTCGGAGAAGCTTGTGGTGAATGGAAAGGAGGCCGTTGCTTGATCCCTCAGTTCGAGATGGTCGAAATGTCGGTCCGTCGGCAAGGCGTACGGCTCATGGACTACATAGAACTGATGAAACCGGAGCTTACGGGACTTTCGGTTCTCACCACGGTGTTCTCGTTCTATCTGGCTTCCGGGCCGACGGTTGATGGAATTGTCATGCTTTGGACTGCTCTGGGAACCCTCTTCGTCGGGGGAGGGGCTGGAGCGCTGAACCAGCATATCGAGCGTTTCCACGATGCGAAAATGAAACGGACAGAGCGAAGACCGCTTCCTGCAGGGCGACTTCGTGCCCCGGAGGTGTTCGTGTTTGGCTGGCTTGTTTCAACAGCGGGGTTTGTAATACTTTGGGTGTTTGCAAATCCGCTCGCGGCAATTATCGCAGAATCAACCCTGCTCCTCTACTTGTTTGTGTACACACCGCTCAAGCGACTCACCTGGCTCAATACAATCGTGGGAGCTGTCCCCGGTGCGTTGCCAACGCTGATCGGGTGCGCCGCAGCGAGCAACAGGATCACCTTGGGAGGTTGGATTTTCTTCGGACTTCTGTTCGCCTGGCAGATTCCGCATTTCTTATCGCTTGCATGGATGTATCGGAAGGATTACGCTCGTGCAGGATACAAAATGCTCACGGTGATTGATACCGATCGGGCCTCAAGAACGAGTCTTCACATTTTGGTTTCCTGCGCAATTCTGATTCCACTGAGTGTTGGCTTTACAGTGGCCGGTCTCACTGGTATGACCTACTTCGTCGGGGCGATCCTGGTGAGTGGCGGCTTTGCCTGGTACTCCTTTTTGCTTTCAAGAGCGTCAAGGCAGGACAACCCTGTCGTCGTGAATGCCACTTCCCGTCTGGTGTTTTTCGCGTCACTAGCTTATCTTCCGGCACTGATGATCCTGATGCTGGCGGATCGGATCTAGTCCCCGCCCCTGAATCAATCCTCGTGTCAATTCTCTCAATTTCAGATCTTCCGGCCCTCAACGCCATCCTGAATTCAACGAGCGCCATTCTTCTGTTGATGGGCCATCGTTTCATGAAGCAAGGAAACATCAGGGCCCATCGGTCAACAATGATTGGTGTGTTTGTTACCTCGTCGCTCTTCCTGTGTTCCTATCTTGTTTACCACGCTTTCCATGGGTCACAACTGTTTCACGGAGAAGGATGGAGCCGGCCTGTCTATTTCACGATCCTGATTTCCCATACGATCCTCGCGGCCGCGATTGTGCCGATGGCCCTGGTGACGTTGTGGAGGGGATTGAAACGGCAGGATGCGCGCCATCGGACGATCGCCCGGTGGACGTATCCCGTGTGGCTTTACGTTTCTGTGACAGGCGTGGTTATTTACCTGATGCTCTATCAGGTATTCAGACCGTAAGGGAAGGATTACAGGTTAAGAAGTGTGGTACGCAGGAGGTTTGTGAACCGCGCCTGCACACGATTGGCTGTGTCCGTAACCTCCTGATGAGAAAGCTTCTCCAGGGAGATGCCGGTAGCAAGGTTTGAAATCAACGAAATCCCCGCGACGCGCATACCGAGCTGACAGGCAGCTACGACTTCCGGAACTGTCGACATTCCCACCGCATCCGCCCCCAGCCTCTTTGCCATTTGCACCTCTGAACGGGTCTCGTAGGACGGGCCCTTGAACCAGCAGTACGTGCCTTCTTGAAGGGGAATCTCACACTCTGCAGCTGCTCCTCTGATGATTTCCTGCAGTCCATCGTCAAACGACGGACGGCGTTCTGCACGAAGAAAGCGACCGGGGGATTTCCTCCCGGGAATTGAAGCAGGGGGCATGGAAATCTGGATGAAGTCCTTAATCAACATCAGATCTCCGGGACTGAACTGTCTGTTGGCTCCCCCCGCAGCATTTGTGACAATGAGAGAGTTAATTCCCAGCCGATGCAAGAGGAGAATGGGGAAAACGACGCGGTCAAGAGATCCGGATTCGTAGAAGTGAACTCTGCCTTTGAGCACGAGAACCGGGGGAGAGGACTCGTTCCCTGCTTTAACAAACCCAAAAATGAGCTTTCCCGCGTGACCTTGGACGGAGGATTGAGGGTAGTAGGGAATTTGGCCGGATGAAAGGGAAGACTCGACTTTTAGGACTTTCGCAAAATTTCCCAGTCCAGAGCCAAGAATCAGCGCAATCTTGGGGCGGAGTCTTGTTTTGGACCTCACGAACCGAAATGCCTCATCAAGATGCGTCTTTTCAAGCTCTGTGAGCTGCTTAGATGGCAAATTCGACTCCACAAGCCAGAACCATGCTGGTTGCAAGGAAGTTCAATCGGAGATGACCTTGGAACAAAATCGAAATGCTATTTTTTTGAAAAGGGCTCAATAACGGGAGCACGCGTGGACAATCAACGATATCTCTGGATGTTCTCTGGGTTGCAGCTGTTTGCGGTAGAGTCACTTGGCGAACCCTTGGAAGTAGGAAAACCGAAAATGATTGAATCCCAAACTCAGTTCCACGCAAGTGCCCAAAAGTTGATTTTATATTCAACTGTTGGTTTCTTAACAATTGATAACTCTTTATATTTCAAGGTAATGCACTAATAAAGTTCTACTATTCCTTTGGAGGTTGGTGACACCGCCTGCATCGAGCCTCGTACATCTCTTTGGCCCCAACCACAACTCTCTCACTCGATGCCGAGGTCCTTTGGGTGCGGTCTGCGGGATTTCCGCAGACGACACAGATCGCGAGGGTTTTGGTGATATACTCCGCTATTGAAAGGAGTTGGGGCATCGGTTCAAATGGTTTTCCACGATAATCCTGATCCAGACCGGCCACAATAACCCGTTTTCCGTTGTTGGCTAACGCTTCACACACTTCGACAAGATTAGCCTTAAAGAACTGACCCTCGTCAACCCCAATAACCTGGGCATCTCCCGCCTGCTTAAGAATATCCGAGGCGTCATCTACGACCGTTGAGACGAGCGATTGTTCGCTATGGGAAACAATGTGCTCCGCACTGTAACGTTTGTCGATTCGAGGTTTGAAGACTGCCACCTTCTGCCTGGCGATCTGTGCTCTTCGCAATCTTCGAATGAGCTCCTCGGTCTTTCCGCTGAACATGCATCCGCAAACGACTTCGATCCAACCGGTATTTCTTGGTATGTTGTGCAACTCAGAAGTATCCATGTATTATTTTTTCCTTCGTGTGCGCTTGAGATTCTTGTCTGTAAATGCCATTGGGACAAGGAACTTAAGCTTCATTGTCTTAAGTTTCATCTTGGGGTTTACAAGGATGACATCGATGTTTCCAGCGAGGTCTATGAGCACCTGGCGACAGGCGCCGCAGGGAGGAGTGTGTCCCGGATCGTCAGAAGCGATGGCGATGGCTTTGAATCCTTCTTTGCCTTTACCCTCGGAGATCGCTTTGAAGATTGCAGTCCGTTCTGCGCAGATGGTCAGGCTGTAGGAACTGTTTTCAATGTTGCAGCCGGTGAAGACTTCACCGTTCTTCGTGAGGATTGCTGCTCCCACCCGAAACTTGGAATAGGGAGCATGGGCGCGGACTTTTGCTCTTTGAGCAATTGTCGCGAGCTCTCTGTAGAGGGTTGACATCAGGGCTTCACGCTGTAGTGGCAGGAGTCGGGGTTTGATTTCACGCGAAAAAGATAGAGAACATTGCAGAGAGATGCAATGTTTCGTCATCCATCCGCCTCAATCGCCGTCACATATTCCGGCAAAACAGATGCTGGGAGTTGCTTTTTCGTCCTCGCAAGCAAGCTATTGAAATCGCCGAGAACGAATTTGGGTTTACCGCAGACTCTCACCAAAGAGCGCTTTTTCCATCTCTTCCCGGACTGTGGAAGGAACTCTCTATCGCCGAATATCGGCGAACCGTTCTTGAGCAGGAATTTCACGTCCGTCGGGTTGAGATGCACGAATGCATCCATGGGATCCTTGCCCCGGGCATCGAAAATCAGAAGGTCGGCGGGCGATCCCCGTGCAATTGACCCCTTGTCTGAGCCGATCATGCGGGCGGGCATCGATGTAACCATGTGAAAGAGAATGTCGGGAGAGAGATTCTTCATCTGCAGGGCAATACGGATTTCTTCGAACAGGCCATTCGGTCCGGTCAGTGTCGAGTCCGTTCCCAGAGCGACAGGAATTCTTCCAACCAGTTGTTCGACGGGCGCCGTCGCTCCAAACAGATACCTGTTCGATCCCGGACACCAGACAAGTCCACAGGATTTATCCATCAGCGGAATATCTGCGTCGCCTATGCCGACGCCGTGGACAATGATTGTTTCCTTATTGAGTCCTCCCAAGCCGTCCAATTCCCTGATCTCGGATCGGGCCATTTCGTCAATTCCTTCCGCAAGATGGATAAAGACCGGACGACCACTTTGCCGAACAAGTTCATGAAGTGGCCGTTTTTCAAGCCGAAGAGAATGAATCCAGCGGTAGTTCTTATGCACTTCAAGGGGGAACCCGAATCGAAACCTCCAGTTGAAATCGTTGTGATGAATGACGGTCGTAACCCCGCTGAAAATGTTCTTATACGCACCCCATAAGAATCGGTCACGAAGGGGGACGGCCAAGACCTGATTTATCGGGGTGCGAAATGAGTTCTGGATATCATCGGCCCATTGCACATAGTTTTGGTACGGCGGATGTCCCAGATGCGAAAAAAGGTTGAACTCAAGGTGGTCATGACTGTTGATAAGCCCGGGGACAACGGCTAGGCCGTTAAGCGGCACCACGATGTCTGCAGTGTCCGGCTCCAGTCGCGCTTCGATGTCCGAAACGACGCCTTGAACGACCCTTAGCGATAAGAGCTCAAACCGTTCCCCGGTGAAGACATTCCCATCGAGGAGTACCGTCCCTCGTTTCATCCTTTCTTTCTCACCTGGAAGACAATGAGGAGAGGTCGATCCCGGAACCGTTCGAACGTTTCGATGTGCCCGGTCCTTTCAAACAACGGACGGAGCGTGTCGTCAATGGTTGGCTGGGATGCTTTCTCCACCACAAAATTGTGGGAACGAAAAGCATTCTGATACTCACCCATCGAATGAGGATAATTTCGGACAGCAAATTTCTTTCCGCCTTCAGTGAATGTTCGCTTCCATCCCCGTTCTTCAAAACTCTCATGAAGGTCCGTTAGAATCAACCTCCCACCGGGCTTCAGGACCCGGTGAAATTCTTTGATGGAGGCGTCGATATCGCCCAGGTGGCCAAGCACGAGAGCGGAAAGTCCAAAGTGAAAGGATTCATTGCAGAAGGGGAGGTGCTCGAGGCCGGATTGGAAAAGAGTGACGTTGGTGTTCAGAGACTTATCCCGCGCATGCAGAAGCATGGGGAGGGAATAGTCGACGCCGACGACGTTGCGGGCTCCCCTATCAAGAAGATCACGGAAATGACGACCGGTGCCGCATCCAAAATCTGCAACGGTGGAGGAATTCAGTGGAAGAGCATCAAGAAGCGGGAGGAGTGCGTTTTCTTCAGCAAAGAGCACGGCATTGCCGGCATGGTCATCATAGGTCGCAGCCCAACGATCGTACGCCTCCCGAGGAGGAAGGGTGTGTAATGGATTCAGAAGTCTTCGGAAAAAAGAAACGGGATTTAAGATTATCCCTCCAATTTCAAAGTCATAAACCTCTGTGTTCTCCTCTTCCTCTGTGACCTCGGTGTCATCTTATCAAATGGTCAGAATCTATCAAACAATGCACGACCAGGGCTGACATGCAGTGTGCACACGCAGGTCTTGCAGCGGTCGAGGCGATACTGACGAACATCCTTCCGAACCATGCCGGCTTGGGGAGATTCGAGGATCCCGGACGCATTTTCATGACGCAGATTTCCAAGGGAAGGCAGGAAGAAGCACGGGTGCACGTCGCCGGTCGAAGTGATTACAGCCGATACCATCGGAGCATTG
This sequence comes from Bacteroidota bacterium, assembly GCA_049644265.1. GTDB lineage: Bacteria > Bacteroidota > Ignavibacteria > UBA10030 > UBA10030 > JBARRO01. The sequence continues at coordinate 15,313 of JBARRO010000048.1, read as the reverse complement.
CAGCGATTCAGCGGGAATGAGGATTTCCCAAGCAATGCCTCAAAATATTGGACCAAATGGAACATTTTTGATGGTGATTCAGCGATAAAATGGCTGTCAAAATCCTCCCTGAACATGTTTGTCATGCGCTCAACGATAGCTCTGAAATCCGTGGCCTCCTCTTCGCTGAGCATGAGTGCAGGATCTGGTGAGCTGACCGTTCCGCGTCCGAACGCCGACGAAAGAACGTCGGCTGCGAGGAAGGAAATTCTCCCGACGCCGAGACTCCGGGCAAAGTGCACCATCTCCGGGAGGTGCCGGTAGTTGGCCTTTTGGACCACTGTTCGGATCGACATCGTTGGCGGATGTGCAGTTTGTCGAACCCTGGAGATTCCCCGGAGTATTTGTCCAAAGGCGTTTGTCCTTCGGATTGTATCGTGAACCTTGGCGGTAGGGCCGTCGAGAGAAACAATGATTTCCTCAAAACATCCTGCAAGGTCTGCACGCTTTTCAAGCAGCAGACCATTGGTCAACAACGACTGCCGAACGCCAAGTGCGTGGAACGCAGCGCAGATTCGGTCAAAATCCCTTCGCAGAAGTGGTTCACCGCCGGAGTAGACGATATGCCTCAGCCCGTGAGAGACCAGATCCGTTGCGAGTGTTTCAATTTCGGCCAGAGCAAGTTCATTTGGCAGGGGATCCCGATAGGAGCACATCGTGCACTGCATGTTACATCCTTCCGTAACATACAGGATGACGAGAGGCAGCGTGCGATGAGCGTTCGTGACAGTATTGAGGAATGCGTTCACGTTCATGGGCTGCGACCTCAGGCATTCGTCGGATACTGTGCAGCCCCTTCGAGCTCCGGTTGACGATACTTAAAAACCTTGCTCAGAAAGAAACGGATTTCATACGGGGCATTGTAGATGTCGTAATTATAACGCCAGGAGCTTAACGCTTTGAGAAATTGTCTTCTCGGTTCGGTAAGCCGCAAATCGGAGATGGACGGGTACTGGGCGCTGATGACGCGCTCGAAATTCATGATGCGGCGGACGTGGCGGGGCCGGATCCATGGCGTCATGGGCTTCTTTCGCAGGTCAAGATTTTGCCACTTTGGCTCGAGCCATTCGTCAAGGGTTTTTGGATAGTCAAATCCATATTTCTTCGCTTCCTCAAAGATCGCAGCGCCCGGGAGCAGGACGGGGGCGTACACATAGAAAATGATCTCACTCCGGGGATTCACGTCCTTGATTTTCTTGATAAACTGAATATCCCTCTCAATGTCTCCGTCGACATCTTCCGACGGACTCCCGAACACAAACGAGAACTCCGGAATGATGTTGAACTCCCGAATCCGTGCTGCAAATTCAAGCAGAAGTCCGGCGTCCTGCGTCCCTCCCTTGTTCATGAGGCGCAGGGTGTCCGATGAACTCGTTTCCGCGCCTGTAAAAATCATCCTACATCCCGCATCCCGCATTTTTCCCAACGTTGTGTCGGAGTACTGAAAAATGGTATCGCTCCGCCCTTCTCCCCACCATTTCATTCCGTGAGTCATCATCCGGTCACTAAATTCTTCCACGCGTCGTTCCGAAGTAAAAAAATTGTCGTCGAAAAATTCGACCGAGTCAACGCCGAAACGATTTTTCAGAGAGACCAACTCTCTGGCGACTCGTTCGGCGCTTTGGGCAAACCATCTTCCGCCGAATATGGAAACGACGCTGCAGAATCCGCATTGAAACGGACAACCAAGGCTTGAATGATACGCTGTGGTCCGCCGCCCAAGATATGTCCGCTGGAGGTAACGGAAGACGTCGATGTTGTGGTAGGGAAGAGGAGGCTCAAGGTCGGGATGCTGCCATTCCTGTCGAGGAGTGTATCGGGTCGTTCCATCCTGGCGATAGGCGAGACCCTTGACAGAATCCAGGGATCCTCCGTTTTCAACCGTGTGAAGGAAGTTGGGCAACACGACCTCGCCCTGACCGAGGACAACGACATCGACATAGCCCGATGAAAGGACCGTGTCGGTATGGATGCTCGGGAATGTGCCGCCCCAGAGGATGCAGAGGTGGGGGAATTGGCGCTTCATACGTTTTGAAATCGTGATCGCGCGCGACAGCTGCGGTCCCGGCATAACAGTCAGCCCAAGGTATTTGACGTCCTTTGCGCGAATCGTCTGTTCCAACAGTTCTTCGACATGGTCTTCAAAGTTTTCGTCAACGATCTCGTACTTGTGCTGCCCTTCAAGACCTGCTCCAACCGTAAGGATGGAGAGCGGAATCCTGCGATTGTGCCGTGCGCTTTTAGGGTTGAGGAGGATGATCATCGTGCGTTGTCCCCTATTCGTTCTCTCGGTTCGTTCACCGCAAGAGCAAATAGGCCGGTCATCAGGAGGAGGCGCGGATACGCAAACACTGAAAGCAGCCCGTGGGAATCGAATCTGGTCAGCAGGTTGTACGGAATGAATCCGATGAGTACAAAGACGACAGCAAATGCCTGCTCTGTTCGGGTCCAATGTTGGCCGGCCTGGCTGAGAAGAATTCCGACAGGAACCACGAGGAGGAGAAAGTGGTACGTTGCCGAGACCGGAAGAAGCAACAAGCCCGCAAGCATGATCAGGGAAAACTGAACACGCGAAGATTGGTCGTCCGACAAACGAAGGGATTTCCTGAATCCCCGAACAAGCAGAATTAAGACAGCCCCATATACGAGCGCCAGAGCAATCGGGAATGCCGAGGGGAGGTCCAATACAGGATTCGGATTGAGGGCCGGATCGTGCACAAACAGCCTGCGGAAAAGACTATTCCAGGACTGGAATGTAGCACTGAACGGATTCTGGATGTTTCCGTACAGATGATTTGCAGGAATTGTGGAGATGAACTCCTTGTGGACCTCCAGACCGAATGTCCACAACCCCAGAATGATCACAGCGATGAGTGACCCAATTTCAGCGGCTACAAGCTTCCACTCTCTTCGGAACAGAAAATACGGAATGAAAACAAGTGGAAAATACTTGAACGCGGCAGAGATGCCCAACAGGGCACCGCTCTGAACTGCCCGTTCCTTGACCCAATGAGCATAAGCGGCAAGGATAAAGAACGCGAGAAACAGATACACCTGGCCGAATCGAAAATTGTTGGCGAGTGCGTGGCCGCTTGCAAGCGTCAGCAACGCGCTCCACTTCCACGACTTGCCGGTGACGTGCGCAAGGAGGGCAATCAGGGCTGCCAGAATTCCGCAATTGAGCACCGTCCAGACACGCAAGGCGTTCAGGGGCGTGAGGAATGCGAACGGAATCATGATGAACGTTGTCGCCGGAGGGAAGGGAGAGAATTTTCCCTCCTGGTTCATTCCGTATCGCACGATTTCTTGCTGAAACCACCGGTCATCGTAGATCTTCTGCATGTTCCTCCCCTCGATGAACAACCGCGATGCCGTGTAGTAATTCGGGAAGTCTGTGTCAACAGTTGTCAACGCAGGAATAATCCCGCGATATAAGAGGAATGCAGTCAATGCGAGAAGGGCTGTGTTTTGGAGGAAGCGCATTAGTGCACCAAAGCCTCGTGTTGAGCAAGCTCGAGAACGTCCGCCAACGGGATTTGTTTCATGCAACGCGAATCGTACGGGCAGCGAAAGGATTTTGCCGAGTAGATATTCATGCAGGGGCTGCAGGAGATTCCGCTGTAAAGGATCGAACTTCCGTTTCCTGTTGTTCCGTAGAATTCCGGAGACTCGGGGCCGTAGAGTCCGATGGTCGGAGTTCCGAGCGCGGAGGCCAGATGGAGCGTACCGCTGTCATTTGAGATTACCAGAGAACAGTGCCTCAGGAGAGCTCCCAGCTCCGGCATGCTCAGATCGCCCGCGGAATTAATGCACCGGTTCCTGCAACCCGACATGTCGATGACATGTTGCACATAGGAGCGTTCCTCCGAGATCCCTGTGAACACGAACACCGAACCATGTTCGCGGGAAAGCGCGGAGACAAGGGCTGCGAACCGTTCCGGAGGCCATCGGCGTTCAAGGAACGTATCGCCCGCGTTGACGTTGACTCCGATGACCGGGCCATCGTCGAGCGGAATTTTTTTCAGGAGAGACTGGCTGTCTGCCTCGTAGACCGCAGGCGGTTGGACCGCAGGAATCGACATCGGACTTCCTGTTACGGCGAAGACGAGGGAGCTGAATGATTCCGTGACATGTCGATCCCTGGCAAGCGGAATGGAATGGGTGACAAGCGAGGACCGCCAGTACGTGGGCAGGGAAAATGCGGCCCGGATGCGTGCCCTGCTGAGTCCCGCAAGAAACGTCGAGAACTTGGAAAAAAACTCAAGGTCAAACACCACGTCGTATCGAACAGTCACGAGGTGAAGGATCAGCCTGAAGGAATCCGAAAGGAAATTTGTGATGGAAGTGCGACGGACAGTAAGAACGGAGTCGATGGATGGAAAGCGACGAAGCAGATCGCGGTTCCTGTCGAAACTCAGAAATGTGATGGTTGCGTCGGGGAATGCGGACTCCATGAGCAGAAGTGCAGGAGTTGACAAGAGGATGCTGCCCAGTCCGAAGAACTTCATGACGAGAATGCGACGCACCCGGGGACTTAAGGCTGCTTTCGAAGGTGAGCCCAGCTTGTAGGCCGTTCCCAGGATCCAGCAAAGGGGAACGCCGACGAACCGGTCGACGAATCTCATGGTTCCGATGTTCATTGCTTCTGCAGAACAATGATAAAGTGGTCGCCAATGGAGCGAAGCACTGGAACGGATTGGAGGAAACGGTCGAGACGGAAGAGAAGCCTGACGAATCCAGGGTGACGTTGGGCAAATCCGGTCGATTGCGGTGTTGGGGCGACTATGCTGAGACCCGCGATGCGTTTCTTGATGAATCCATCACCGAACGCTTCAAGGACATCGTCCGGTGAATAGTAATAGACCGGGAACAACTGATTACCGAATCCTGTCGCAGCGGCAATCCCGCCGAATCGGCGTTTCGCCTTTCGCCATTGAAAGTGAAGCAGATAGGACGAAGACTCCCAAAGCGAAAACCGAGGCATGATGACTCCGACAAAGAATCCTCCGGGTTTGATCGCAGAGGCGATCGCCTGCGCAGTCCTTTCAAGGTCGCCGGAACAATTGATTCCACCGAAATTTGACAGGATCATATCCACTGGTGGGACATGCTTATCTGCAAGATCGTCAAAGGACCCTGTCGTGAATTCTGTTTGCAGATCGCTTCTCAAGCTGAATTTCTTCTTCGCTTCTGCGATCATTGCTGAAGAGACATCCATACAGGTCACTCGATAACCGCTTTCCGCAAGGAACAAAGCGTCGATGCCGGTGCCACAGTTAATGTCGAGTATGGTGGATCCACTGGGCACCAACGAAGTCAGTATGCTGTAGACCCGTCGGCGGAGCTCGGCGGTGATGGAGTTCTCCAGATCCCGGTCGAAGACACCGGCGACACCGTCGAATGCCCGGGCAACGTCGGAGGCTTGATGAGAGCTTGTTGACACGATCTCAGTCTGCATAGCCGTTGATCCTGGCATGAGGCGCCTTTTCCAATGCAAGAAGGCGAATACGATCGATGGGCAATGTTAGACCGTAATAGACCATGGAAGCGATGGATCGGATCTTGTTCCTCACACGATCTCCGGGGTGCACAAACAATGCTTTAAGGGCTCTGAGGCCGCGCCATATTTTGAACTGTTTGTGAACTACCCGGTGCAGCATTCGATAGAAATCGGGTGAGAACTCTCCGGCGAACATGAGATCAAGATCCTGGCTCACGGCCCAATTTTGTTTTCCTGCCAGCTGATTCTTTACGCGTTCGTAGAACTTTGTTCCCGGGAGGGGATAGGAAACAGAAATTCCTATCTCGTCCGGCATGCAATCCTTGACCATTCCAATGGTCTTCAGAATGTCGTCCCGATCTTCTCCTGGATAACCAAACTGGAGAAAAAAACCGGTCCTTATGCCGTTTCGGCGAAGGAGGGATGTGGCTCTGTAAATCTGTTCCACCGTGGTTCCCTTTTCCATGGCGTCGAGGACTTTCTGGGACCCCGATTCTGCACCAACCCAAACTGTTTCGCAACCTGCTTCCCTGAGCTGCTGGAGCGTGTTCCTCTCAAGGAGCAAGTCGACTCGAGCCAGACATTTGAACGGGATTTTCGCGTCCTCATTCTGCACGTGGTAAGCGAATTTTTCCACCCAACCGGGTTTAAGTCCAAAAATGTCATCCGCAAACCAGATATGGTCGGGCTGAGCAAACTCCTTGAGGTATTTCATTTCGGCAACGACATTCTCAGGGCTTCGCGCGTGGTACACCTGGCCATACAGAGGTTTCGCACACCAATTACAGTGGAAGGGACACCCACGGGTTGTCACCATGTTCAGTGAAAAATATCCGTGATGTTTCTTCCAGGCTGACCGATAACGATGAAGATCGACGAGGTCCCATGCCGGGAAAGGCAACTGATCGAGGTCCTGGAGCACTTTCCGCTGTCCAGTCTTTATGATGTTGCCCTTCCTGACAAAGGCGAGTCCGTTGATCATCTCCGGGGTTTGGGAAGACGACCCCGTCAGAAATTGAACCAGCTCGGCGAGGGTGACCTCAGCCTCTCCGCAGATCACGTAATCCGCACCGTGCCGGAAGTACTCCTCAAGATGGTCTGTGGCGTCAGAGCTGAAGACGACCACGGTGCACCCGCGCTCCTTAGCCATTTGTGTCATGGAGAATGCGGCCTGCCGCATCCGGGTCAGGCACATTTTCGAAAGGTAGTTGAATCCATCGTCATAGATTGCCACGACGGACGGTTGTGCAGCCGCGATTGCGGGCACAATCTCTTCCTCAGTTGCCGCAAGCATGACATCGTGGAGGGCAACCGAAATTCCATGCTGTCTGAGGTAGGAGGCGGCATAGAGGGTGCCCAGCGGAGGATAGGGCATCATGGCCCGGTACTCCTTTGGATCAAACCTCAGGAAATACGAGTGTGTCAGAAGAACATTCGGCAAGGTCTTGATCAGTTCGAAAGGCCGTGGTCGTACGAAAGGAGATTGGACTGCTCGAGCCTGTCCCGGTATCTCGTCAGAATTTGTGTGAGAAAATCCTGTCCATACGCCGTGGAGAGATAGAGCGAAGACTTAAAGAGACGAGAGCGCCGTTCCGTCGGTAGTTCCGGATAGCGTTTGCGCCAGACCATTTTCCAGCGTTGCAGGAGCCATGGATCAACTTTGTCTGCAACGGACGACAGGATAAGTGATTCCAGAAAACGTTGCATGAGCAACCTGCGGTGATCGTTCCGGATGGGGGAATGAGAAATAGTAGATGCGTTCGGTAGATACGTCTGAATCCATTCATTGACGCGTTGGTACTGCCTGAAGAGTTCGAGGTTGTAGAGCGGTTGGAGTGTGGCGATTTCGGTTGCCGTGTATACGTTTCTGTCCTCGGCTTCAAGGTGGTCGGCGGACACAAAGTGATTCAGGCAAAAGAATTTCTTGCTGTTCAACAGGAACATTTTCTTAAACAGAATGAGGAGGGTCCTGCATATCCAGAGTCGACCCTCGGCGGTGACGATCACAAAATCGATATCGGAGTCTTGACTCGCGACTCCCTTGGATAGCTCACCAGAAACAAACACCGCCCGAACGAACGGGAACCTGCGGATGATATGACTCATGAACACGGCGATGCGCCATAAGCGTGCGGCGCGGGATTCCTTCGTGCGCCGGTCCGCCACAATGTCTTCCCCCGCGCTGCGGAGGCGGAAGTAAGGACCCTCGTGGGTAATAACCTCGTGGAGCGGCTCGGATGAACACGCCTGTTCCACGGCAGAGGCGGTTGTGGAATTGGAGGGAAGGAACGAGTAGATCTCTTTGGCGGTCAGCGGGTGGTTGAAGATGTCAAAATACAGCAGTGTCCGAAGAATATCCTTCTGGAGCGAAGAACTTCTTTCGGCGGCAACACTGATTGGTGAAGATTCGACATCAAGCATAGGATGGACGAAATGTTGAAAAATGATACAAAACTTTGAACTGCCATGCAACGAAGCCGGCCGGTCAGAAATCACTGTGTGACTCGTAGTACATCGGGGACAGAAGAACGTGTCGGCGGACTTATTTGATACTCAACGGAATTGTTTCTATATTCTTCCGTCAGCCATGCCCATCCTCAAATCCCAGCTTCGATCGTACGCAAAAATCGTTGCCGTTATCACCGGAGCAGTCGTCGTCCTGTTCTTTTTTGTGGATGACGTCGTCATGCCGCGTTATGTTCAACAAGGGAAAACCACGAGAGTTCCGTCGGTGGTTGGTCTTCCGCTTGAAGAGGCGAAGCGCGTGCTTGAGGAAAGCGGACTGGAAGCGAAGGAATCAGAATTCAAGCCGGACAAGCAGTATCCTGTTGGTACGGTCGTTCAACAGGTTCCTTCTGCGGAGGCCGATGTCAAATACGGTCGCGGTGTTTATCTCACGATCAGTGGGGGAGAAGTCCTGGTTGTTGTCCCGAGTCTTCGCGGCAGGTCAATTCGTGATGCGACATTCAACCTGGAGAAATACGGCCTGAAGCTGGGGGGCATACAATACGAACCTTCCGACGAGTTTTTTGAGAACACGGTCATCAGCCAGGCGATCCAGGCGGGCACGAAGGTGAGGAATGGGTCGTTCGTGAGCGTGACGGTCAGTCAGGGCCGGACCGCGAACAAACAAGCCGTTCCCAAGGTTGTTATGAAGACGCTCGCCGAGGCGGAGAAAGTCCTCACGCAGGCAGGATTCAAAATCGGCTCCGTGACCTACCAGGTAAGTCTCGACCTGCTTCCCAACACCGTGCTCGATCAGTATCCCAAAGGGGGCGAGCTTGCAAGCGTCGGGCAGCCTGTTGATTTGTTCGTTGCACAAAAGGGGGACAGGCGACCGACACTGGAAAACTGATGCCCAACCTCAAGATTGCCCCATCGCTCCTCGCTTCTGATTTTTCGAATCTCCAGCAACAGATCAAGCTCGCCGAAAACGGTGGCGCGGACTGGCTCCATCTGGATATCATGGATGGCCATTTTGTCCCCAACATCACCTTCGGCCCGCCGGTCATCAAGTCCATCCGCAAGATTACAGCCAAACCGCTCGACACTCACTTGATGATCGAAAACCCCGACCGATATCTCGAGGAATTCCGGTCGGCGGGAGCCGATATTATCACGGTACACCAGGAGGCTTGCGTGCACCTGAACAGAACCGTCGCCCGCATCAAGGAGCTTGGCGCGAAAGCCGGCGTTGCGTTGAACCCTTCGACACCGGTGGCTACCCTTGAAGAAGTGCTTCCGGATGTGGACCTGATCCTGATCATGTCCGTCAATCCGGGATTCGGAGGGCAGAAATTCATTCGTGGATCTCTCAAGAAACTTCGGGATACACGGGCGATGGTTGAACGGTCCGGAAAACAAATTGAAATTGAGGTGGACGGTGGGATTGATCTGACTACGGCCCGGGAGGTCGTCGCTGCCGGCGCAAGCGTCCTGGTGGCTGGCACATCAATTTTTCATCAGTCGGACGTAAGCGGCGCTGTTGGCGCACTCCGGAAAAGCTCCTCATAACTAGCAGCACATCCCAGAGTCCCTTCTATGAGCTTTGCCATCAAGAATATCGACATCATTACTCCGTTCCGGATCTTGGAGAAGGGAACCGTCGTGATCGACGGGAAAAAGATTTCCTCTATCGGCGGACCAAAAGAAATAGAAATTCCCAAGACCATGAAGGTGTACGATGGCGAAGGGATGATGCTCACCCCGGGATTTATCGATCTGCTTGTTCACGGGGGCGGTGGTTACGGCTTTGCGGATATGAGTGTCGAAGCGGTCGAGAAGATTTCGCAATTCTTTTTCTCTCATGGAACAACGGGCCTTCTTGCAGCTCTCTACAGTAAGCCGGAAAAGGACATGATCGCGGATGTCTCGCGGATTGCCGAATTTTGCCGTATTTCAAAGGGCTCGAAGAATGTTTGGGGCATCCACCTTGAAGGTCCATTCATCAATCGCGACCTTCACGGTGCCATGAAGGTCGACTATCTCTGGCAGCCCTCGACAAAAGGATGGCAGAAGCTGTTCGAAGCTAGTCAGGGATATATTCGTTTAATGACCATTGCACCCGAACTTCCCGGAGTGGAAGAAGTCATGCGTGCGGCTGCAAAGAACGACGTGGTTCTGTCCATCGGGCACTCCTCTGCGAATTATCAGGAAGTCCTTTCCGCGATCGATAACGGCGCTGCTCATGTGACGCACATGTTCAACGCGATGCGGCCGTTCCATCACAGGGAACCGGGAGTCGTCCTTGCGGCGCTTCTGCACAACGAACTGAAGGTGGAGCTTATCGCAGACGGTATTCATGTCCACCCCGCCGTCATGAAGTTGATCTACAAGATTAAGGGTGAGGGGGGAATTTTGCTGATCACGGACGCCATCCGTGCTTCAGGAATGCCGGATGGCGAATACACGTTCATGGACCAGAAGATCTACGTGAAGGGAAAGAAGGCATATCTGGGGAACAAGACACTTGCGGGTAGCACGTTGACGATGGAGAAGGCGGTGAAGAACATGGTTCAGCTCGTTGGCGTCCCGTTGACCGACGCAGTTCGCATGGCGTCACTCAACGGTGCGAAGGTCCTGGGTTTATCCCATCACAAGGGCATCATCGCGGTGGGGAAGGATGCGGATCTCGTGGTGCTTGACAAGGAATTCGAAGTTCAGATGACCGTCTCCGAAGGGTCGGTGAAGTTTTCGATGATGGAAGCGGCGGGATAATGCTGCATAGGAATCGGGTTTGAGCCGGCCGTCCGTTTGGGCGGCCGGCTTTTTTTTGTGAAAAAAAACCTTGACAAAGCAAGGTTTGCACCTTACATTAGTAAAGACAGATGGCTCTATGGCCTTAATAAATTAAGTATCGTTTCACCATCCTTTCTATTCCCATGTCCCAACTCGACGAAACCGATATTGTGATCCTTGAGATCCTGCAAAAAGAGGGGCGAAAGCGCAGGAATGAGTTGGCTGAGAAAGTCGGCTTGTCTCTTCCGGCGGCGAGCGAGCGATTGCGAAAGCTTGAAGAGAACGGTTACATCACGGGGTACTATGCAAAAGTGGACCATAAACTTGTGGGCAAGGACGTTACGGCCTTTGTCATCGTTACCATTGATTCTTCCAAGCATTTCAACACGTTTGTCGAACATGCCAGCAATGCCGATGAAGTGCTCGAATGTCACGCGATTACAGGGGACGGGACGCACATGCTGAAGGTGCGGACGGAGAACACAGCGAGCCTTGAGAAACTCCTCGCCAAGATTCAATCCTGGGTCGGCGTGGCAAAAACGACAACTTGTGTGGTGCTCTCCACGCAGAAAGAGACAACTCGCATCCGAATTTCAAATCATAAATAACCATTCACCTCTTGCACGAAGGAGAAGCCGTATGGCGACAAAGACCGCAGCAGCGTCCGGTGTTGAGAAGGTTTTCAAGACCATCAAAGACCGGGGTATCAGAGTCATTGACCTGAAGTTTACGGATATGATCGGTCAGTGGCAGCATTTTTCGGTGACCGCCAATGAATTCAGCCAGTCGACTTTCGATGAAGGAATCGGCTTTGACGGCTCGAGTATCCGCGGTTTTCAAAAGATCCACGAAAGCGACATGTTGTTGTTCCCGGACCCCACTACTCTTTTTATCGATCCATTCACTGCGGTGCCTACGCTGAGTCTCACCTGTGACATCGTCGATCCGATGACGCACGAAAGCTATTCCCGCGATCCACGCTATGTGGCAAAGAAAGCGGAGGCCTATCTGAAGAACAGCGGAATCGCGGACACTTCCTATTTCGGCCCGGAACCGGAGTTCTTCATCCTTGACAACGTGCGGTTTGACCAATCCCACGAATTTGGCTACTACTATCTGGATTCTGAAGAAGGCTTCTGGAACAGCGGTTCGAACGGCAAACAGAACCTCGGTCACAAGCCCCGGTTCAAAGAAGGTTACTTTCCGGCCGCTCCGATCGACAGCATGCAGGACATTCGCTCCGACATGGTGCTGACCCTTGAGGACGTCGGGATCCACGTGGAAGTCCACCACCATGAAGTGGCCACTGCAGGACAGACGGAGATCGACATGCGCCGTGACACGCTGACCCGCATGGCGGATAACTACCTTGTGTATAAGTATATCACGAAGAACGTTGCCAAGAAGCACGGAAAGACCGTGACCTTCATGCCGAAACCGATCTTTGGCGACAACGGATCCGGCATGCATGTCCATCAAAGCCTCTGGAAAGGCGGAAAGCCGCTCTTCGCAGGGAACGGATACGCCGGACTCAGTGAAATGGCCATGTACTACATTGGCGGTCTGCTGAAGCATGCGCCGGCGCTTTGCGCCATCACGAACCCGACGACAAACTCCTACAAGAGACTCGTACCGGGATTTGAAGCTCCAGTCAACCTGGCATACTCGCAAAGAAATCGCTCGGCGTCGGTGCGCATTCCGATGTATTCCTCGAATCCAAAAGCAAAGCGCATCGAATTCCGCTGCCCCGACCCGACCTGCAATCCCTACCTCGGGTTTGCAGCGCTCCTCATGGCAGGGCTGGATGGCATCATGAACAAGATCGATCCGGGGAAGCCGCTCGACAAGGACATCTATGACATGACGCCCGAGCAACTCAAGGATGTCCCTTCAGCGCCAGGTTCACTGACCGAGGCGTTGAAAGCCCTCGAGCACGACCATGAATTCCTGCTTCGCGGGGACGTCTTTACAGAGGATATCATCGAGACGTGGATCGACTACAAGATTACCAAGGAGATCCAACCCGTGCAGCTGAGACCGCATCCGTACGAGTTCATGCTCTATTACGATGCGTGAGAATCTGCAGTCATAAATTCTCTCTCCGGTCCCGACTTCGGTCGGGATCGGCATTTTATCCTCCATCTTCCTTGCATTTGGGGACGCTTCTTGCTACTTTTTCGGCGTCCGTTCTCACCCCAAGTGGATTTTACCCGCATCAAATACTCTGTGGACCAGCGAATCGGCACAGTGGTGCTTAGCCGTCCTGAGAAGCATAATGCTCTCGATGACGCCATGGTCGCGGAACTTACCTCGGCGTTCAACCTGGCGCAAAAAGACTCGGCAGTCAAGGTGGTCGTGTTGAAGGCAGAGGGCGAATCGTTCTGCTCGGGGGCAGACCTGGCGTACCTCCAACGGATGTCGAAATTCGATTTCAACCAGAATCAGCAGGATTCTACAAACCTGATGAAGCTGTTCCTGCAGGTCTACACACTTCGGAAACCCGTCATCGCCTTGGTGCACGGCCCTGCGCTTGCGGGGGGATGCGGCCTGGCAACCGTGTGTGACATTGTCGTGGCCGCCCGGGAGACTGCAATCTTTGGCTACACAGAAGTGCGGATTGGCTTTATCCCTGCAATCGTCATGCTGTTCCTGGTCCGGAGGGTGGGCGAAGCGAAGGCGCGTGAGTTGACTCTCCGCGGCAACAACCTGTCGGCAGACGAGGCAATGAGGATCGGACTGGTAAATGAGATCGTCCCGGCCATCGAATTGAACTCTGCGGGCATGAAGCTGGCAGTAGAAATGGTTCAGAAGAATAGTGCCTCCTCGATGGGGTTGGTCAAAGAGCTGCTCGCCCGGGTTCACGGAATGTCGACAAACGACGCCCTGGACTACGCCGCAAACCTCAACGCGTTGACCAGGATGACAGACGACTGCAAAAAGGGAATTGAGTCTTTTCTGAAAAAAGAACCGATCAAGTGGTAACCAATCCGCAGAGCAACCATGCATCCTCTCGCTGAGGCAATCCGGAACGTTCCTGATTTTCCGAAGAAGGGCATCGTCTTCCGCGACATCACCACGCTGCTCAAGGATGCAAAAGCCCTCAAACGATCCGTCGACATTTTGGCTGAACATTATCAATCTTCACGAATTGACAAGGTTGTCGGAATCGAATCCCGGGGCTTTGTTCTCGGTGGAGCTCTGGCCGTTCGACTCAATGCGGGATTCGTGCCGGTCCGGAAGAAAGGGAAACTTCCGGCGGAGACTGTTCGGGAGGAGTATGCCCTGGAGTACGGCACAGACGTCGTAGAGATTCACAAGGACGCCGTGCAGCGGAGCGACAGAATTCTCCTGCACGACGATCTTCTGGCTACGGGGGGGACCATGCTGGCGGCCATCAAACTCGTGGAGAAACTTGGCGGAACAATCGTGGGCGTTTCCTTCCTCATTGAATTATCATTTCTGAAAGGAAGAAGTCGCCTGGAGAAACACGATGTGTTCTCGATCATCCAATATGATGCAGAATAGCAGCATGATACAACCGTTCGCTGTCCGCCCCTCGCGACCAGGGGCTTTTTTATTTCTAAGGAAATTCCCGTGTTAAACATCGGTGACCGCGCACCAGACTTTGAACTCCGCCTCCACACCGGAGTCAGGTTCCGCCTGAGCGACCAGCGGGGCGAGCGCAATGTCGTGTTGTATTTCTACCCGAAGGACTTTACCTGGGGGTGCACGAAGGAAGGATGCCTCTTCACGGAGCATATCGAAAAGATTCATGAGCTCGATACCGAGATCATCGGGGTAAGCGGCGATAGTCTTGAGGTGCACAAGAAATTTGCCCGCGAGTACGGGTTGGCGTTCCCGCTCGCAAGCGACCCGAAACTGGAAGTCTGCCGGAATTACCGTGCCCTCTGGTTGCGCGGCGTGGCTATTCGCAGGATCACGTATGTGATCGACAAACGATCCATCATCCGCGGTATTGCACACCATGAACTCCTGATCGACCGGCACTGGAAGCATGTCGTACGCGTACTCACCGAGCTGAAAGAAGAGGAGACGATCAAGGCATACAATAAACAGGCCTGGGATTTATGAAAACAATTATCGAGCCGTTCAAGATAAAATCCGTTGAGCCGATTAAGTTTACCACTGTCGCAGAACGTGAAACGATCCTTCGGAAGGCCTTTTACAATCCGTTCCTGATCCCAGCAGATGATGTCCTCATTGATCTGCTGACCGACAGCGGGACATCGGCGATGAGTGCGAAGCAGTGGGCTGGAATGATGGAGGGGGACGAATCGTATGCGGGTTCGAAAAGCTATTTCCGGTTTGAGAATGCTGTTCGGGACCTGACGGGGATGAAGCACGTCATTCCTACACACCAGGGAAGAGCTGCCGAGAGAATTCTGTTTTCCATCGTAGGAGGAGCAGGGAAGAGCATCCCCAACAACACGCATTTTGACACGACGCGGGCAAACGTGGAGTTCTCCGGCGCTGAGGCGTGCGATTTTATCACGGAGGTCGGACGCATACCTGAAG